>CALJLK010000434.1 GCA_937982655.1 uncultured Sandaracinus sp. | reverse complement strand
AACGATTCCGCGAAACTATCGGGCCGCGCGTGAGCGCGGATCCGATGATCTTTCGTCCGAAAAGCGCGCGATCTACCTCAAATGAGGGAGGCGTCTCTCGGCGATGCGTGCGAGGTTCCCGCGCGATGTTTGCCCGTACCCGTACCTTCGCCGCCCGTGCCCTCGCCGGCGCCCGAACCTTCTCGGCCCGCGCGGCCGCGCAGACCCTCGGTCGTACCTTCTTCACGTTCGCGCTCCTCGTCGCGCTCGTCGGCTGCGGAGGCCCGCAAGGTCCCCGCGTCCGCTTCACCCAGGCGACGCCCAGCCAGCTCGCGGCGCTCCAGAACGAGCCCACCGTGTGGTTCGAGTTCCACCCTGGCGACGAGGTCCCGATGAGCTTCGTCCTCGCCGGCATCTTCGAATCGGCCACCCCACAGCCGATCCGCATGGTGGCCAAGCAACACTTCTGGGTCGTCGTCCAGCGCGAAGGCACCACCTTCTTCAGCTTCGACGGCCGCCGCCTCGTGCGCGGCGATCAGCTCGCGAAGTGGGGTTTGTTGCTCGGCACGAGCGGCGAACAGGCGGGTCAGTCGGGCGTGATCTTGTTGGTCGGTCGCCCCCAAGATCTTCCGCCCGATCTCCGTTGAGGCTCCGGCTTCACGCGCGCGGCGTGCGGTCGTTTCGAGACCAGGCGCCGCGCCCGAGGTTCCGAGCGCGCCTCGTTTCCACAGGACACCCTCCGACGGTGCGCGCGATGCGACCCACACTCGATCACCCTGGCCGCTCGGCAACGTGCTTCGCGCTCCTCGCGCTCCTCGCGCTCGGCACGACCCCCGCGGCCGCCCAAGTCGCCGCCGCCGAGCCCGATCCGATCCGGGAGCGCTTCGTCGCATTCTCCCGCGACTGGATGCCCATCGTACGCGTCGGATACCTCGCGCGCTTCACGCTCGTGCGAGGCACGTCTCTGAGTCGCGGGGAGAACCACGGGCTCACGAGCGACGTGCTGGTTCCACTCGTCGCGACGGGAAGACACGACTCTCTCGCCCGGCTCGCGCTGGTGACGGGCGCGGGCGTCGACTTCACCGCGCAGAGATTCACCCCCGCGCCGCCGCTCGACGACGAGAGCAGCGAACCGCCGGCGCGTGAGGTGGCGCGTACCGTGGTCGCCTACGGACAGCTCGGCGTTCTCGTTCGCGTGAGGCGAACCGACGCATCGCGAGGCGGCGTCGGCTTCGAGGGATCGCTCGTTTGGCAGCCCTCGCGCCGGTACGTGGTCGACGTGTCTCGGCGCGGCCTGCTTCAGCGCGGACGACTCTCGCTCGGGCCCTGCGTGGGTCCGTGGCGCGTCGCGGCTTTCGTCGGCGTCGGCGCGTTCGACGAAGTTCGAACCACCGTCGACGTCGGCCTGCACGTGGGGGCCGGATGGTGAGTCGGAAGATCGCGCTCGCCCTCGTGCTCGTCGCTTCCAGCGGGCTCGCGAGCGCGCAAGACGAAGACGGGGCCTCGAGTCGAACGACCGAGCCCGCTTCGTTCGGGGACGGACCCTGGGTGCTGCTCTCCCCCGAATGGATGCCGCTCGTCACCGCGGGGTACCGCGTGGCGATTCATCGAGAGCCCGATGCCAGTTACGGCACGGAGACCACCACCTTCCACGGGTTCTCGTTCGGCTTGCTCGCGCCCCTCGTCGCGACCGGTCGCACCGACTCGCGTCACCGCCTCGCGTTCGGTGCGGGATTGCTCGCCGACTTCGGGGTGCACGATCCCCGCAACCCGAATCGCCCCGTGCCCCCGAGACACGCCGGGACCTACGACCCCGTTCGCGTCTCGTACGTGGCGGGACAGCTCGGGCTGATCTGGCGCGCCGGAGGACGAACCGCGTTGCTCGCCTCCGCGGTGTGGTTGCCCTCGCGGCGTCGCAAGCTGAGCACGTACGTCGACCTGACCGAGCGCGTGCTCGGACGCGGAAGGCTCTCGATGGGTGTCGTGAGCCGTCGTTTCCACGTGGCGGTGTTCGTCGGTTTCGAGGATCGCCCGTTCGTGCTTCCACGCTCCTCGGTGCGCCCGCGGCGGCGCGAGGGCCGCGCCCAGGCGTGGGATGCGGGTTTGGTGATCGGGTCCGGCTGGTAGCCCGGCAGTTTGGAACCTCCCGCGGAGCCGACGGTCTGACCCGCCGTCGTCGCGCGTCGGTCTCGTGCTGCACCTCCAGGTGTAAGCGCCGCGGCACACCTGCGTTCTCCCCGAGGTCCGCGGGGAGAGCGGACCTCGGAGGACACCATGGAACGTACGCTTCTTGCCCCGGTCGGCGGGGTCAGCCGCCGACTTCTCGCCGGGATCGCTCTCGGCTTCGCCCTCGTCGCGCCCGCATCCGCGCAGGACCCCACGTCACCCCAAACGACCCAGGACTATGGGGAGACCGTCGTCCACGGACACGAGCTCGTGCAGTACGAGCGCGTCACGCCCGACGTGCTCGCGGTCGAGCCGCGCCGCGAGCCTCGCGACGGGCTCAGCGCGGCGGAGCTCACCGTGGGGCTCGGCGTCGTCGGCCGCACCACCAGCGCCACGCCGATCGACGGTCACGGCTACGCGAGCTCCCCCGGGCCTGCCTTCGACGTCGCGAGCCGCTTCCTCTTCGGAAAGAACCGCTACCTGCGCTTCGGCTTCTCCGCGCGTGGCCTGCACCAACGCGGGCGCGGCTTCGGCCGCGAAGGCTTCGGCTTCGCGAGCACCGTGCTCGATCTCGCGCTCACCGCCCGCACGATGTTTCCCTGCATGAGCAACGAAAACCGCAAGGTCTGGTTCGCGCTCAGCCTCGGCCCGAGCGGCGGCTGGCACGACGCCGGCACCGGTCGCGGCACCATGGGCGACGACCGAGGCCCGCGCCGCGAGGCCGCCCGCACCCTCGATCACGCCGCGCTCGGCTGGGTGGTCGGCGTCGATCTCGGCCTGCAGTTCGGCGCGTTCCTGGTCGATCTCGCGGTCGACGTCCGCCAACACTTCGCGATCGGATCGGACGTCGGCGCGCACTTCCTCCCGAGCGCGATCTTGCGCGCGGGTTGGGCCTTCGACGCGAGCGGGTATTGAGCACGGCGAACCGGATGCTCGCTGTACCGAGGATTCAGTACGCTTCGGTCTTCGAGATGATCTCGTTCATGATCTCGCGCGTGCCTCCGCCGATCGGGTAGAGGCGCGCGTCGCGGTAGAGCCGCTCCACGAGGTACTCGCGCATGTAGCCGTAGCCTCCGTGGAGCTGCACCGCTTGGTCACACACGAAGCTGCACGCGTCGGTCGCGACGTTCTTGGCCATCGCCGCGAGGCCCGCGTCGTTCTCGCCTTTCAGGAAGCGCGACACGCACTCTCCGGTGAGCGCGCGGGCCGCGGCGATGCGCGTGACCATCTCCGCGAGCTTGTGCCGCGTGACCTGGAAGCCCGTGAGCGACTTGCCGAACGCGTGTCGCTCTTTCGTGTAGGCGACCGTCTCGCGGTACGCGAGCTCCGCGATCGCCACGCACTGCGCGGCGAGCATCAATCGCTCGGTCACGAAGTTCATCATGATCGCGACGAAGCCCGCGTTCTCACGGCCAATCACGTTCGACACCGGGACCCGACAATCCTCGAAGGAGAGCTCCGCGGTGTCGCTCGCCCACCAGCCGGTCTTCTTCAGCTTCTTCGAGACGGTGAACCCCGGCGTGCCGCGCTCGACGATGAGGAGCGAGATCCCGCCGTGCCCGTCGCCGCCCGTGCGCACCGCGGTCGTCACGAAGTCCGCGCGCGTGCCGCTCGTGATGAAGGTCTTGCTGCCGTTCACCACGTAGAAGTCACCGTCGCGCACCGCCTTCGTGCGCAGCGAGGCCACGTCGCTGCCGCCGCCCGGCTCGGTGATCGCGAGCGCGCTGATCTTCTCTCCGCGCAGCACCGGCTTGGCGAAGCGCTCCTTCTGCTCGGGCGTCCCGAAGTGCACGATCGGAGGCAGCGCGATGCCGTGGCTCCCGAGCCCGACCGTGGTGCCCACGCTCCGACCCGCGATCACCATCTCCTCCGCCGCCACGAGCACGTGCGAGAGATCGTTCCCGTCACCGCCGACGCTCTCGGGGTAGCCGATGCCGAGGATGTCCGCCTCGCCCGCCTGCGCGTAGAGCTCCCGCGGGAACTCCTCGGCTTCTTCCCAGGCGTCCGCGTGCGGCGCGATCGTGTGCTCGGCGAAGCGGCGAACTGCCTTGCGGATCGCCTCGTGGGTCTCGTTCTCGAAGAGGTAGCGGCGCTTCTTCATGGGCCGCACAGCGTACCACGAGACTGAATGGCGATTCAGCCGTCGCGCCATTCCGCCTGTGGGCGCCCGCGCCATCGGTGAGCCTCGAACGGGCTCCGCCGGGTGGATCGCGACGGCGGATCCAGCCGTCTCGGATCAGCGGTAGCGATCCAACCGTCGCAAGAGCTCCAGCGGAAGCTTCCGGGGTAAGAGGGTCTCGTAGTAGTGCGCGTGGATCGCCGAGCTCAGGTCGAGCTCGTCGTCGTCGTAGGGATCGAAGCCGAGCTCGTCCGACTGCTCCTCGATCGACGCGACGAGATCGCTCAGCACGTTTCCCACGACCTCTTCGGCGTCGGCGTCCCCACTCGCGCTCGCCTCGCGCACCAGGTCGTCGACGAGGTCTTCGAACAGCTCGTCGACCGCACGAAGGATGGCGGCTCGCTGGTCGCTCGAGAGGGTCCCCCACGGATCGCTCATGTTCGCCTCGCGTTTCTCGGCTCCGCGCGCAGGCGGCCCGATCGTTGGAAGTGAAGCGGAGTCGTTCGAGGCGAAGCGGACGCAGTCCGCGAAGCGGAACGAAACCGCGAATCCATCGGGCCGCGCGCGGGCGCGGAGCCGATGCTTGGTCGGCCGCTGACCCGGCCGACCAAGAAGCGTGTCGGCGCATGACCGGAAGACCACGCGCGTCGGACGGAACGTACCGGTCTCACGTGGCTTCGTGGGTGTGTTTCGCGCCGAGGGAGAACCGCGCTCGCCCTACGTAGAGACAGCCCATGAAGCTCATGCAGTTCCTCCTCGGTCTCTCCGTCCTGCTCGCGATCGGCTGTGGCGACTCCGCCGCCGACACCTGCGGGGCCTACTTCGACAAGACGGTGCGCGACGCGCTGACGAGCGCGGAAGAGAACGCGCAGCGCTACCCGAACATCCCCGCCACCACGTCGCTCGGAGTCGGCAACGATCGTGCGGCGTGGGTCACCGGCTGCAGCGCGCTCCCGGCGGAGAAGCAGCGCTGCTTCACCGAGTACGCCGCGACTCACCGCGACGAGTGCATGGCGGTCCTGCTCTCGCCGCCGCCCGAGCTGCAGATGACGCCGGCGACGACCGCCGCCTCCGTCCGGAGAGCACGCGCCGGCGAGCGCCGCGCAGAGCAAGAGGGTTCCCAAACGCGCCATCTGAACCTCCAAAGAAGAGCAAGCTGGTCGCGTCGTGTGCGGCGTCGCGACGCGACACCGTATCAAGCGGGGTTCTGTTCGCGAAATGCACAGCCCCGCGATCACGCGAGGGGACTCACACGCGCATCAAGTGCAAGAGTGCGAGCATCAATCGCGTTTCGAAGTGTGGCGTCGAGCGCTGGCTCGGACGCTCCCGAGCTCGGACGGTCGCGTCGCGAGCTCGGACGAGCTCAGATGATCGGCCCGCCCGGGCTCGCGGGAACGACGATGAAGACCTGCCGCTCGTCGAGCACCGCCGCGCCCGTGCGCACTTGGATGTACGCGATGTAGACGCGGCTCTCGCGATCGCCGACCTGGAAGTCGTTCTGGAAGGTGATGCGGAACTTCACGTTGGTGCCCGGCACGACGCCGAAGAACGTCGATTCGTCGATCGTCGCGACCGCTTGCTCGGCCGTCACGCCTTCGGGCGGCAACCAACAAGGCTCGGTCGGGGGCATCGCCCGACACGCAGGCTGACGGCGCTTGATGAAGCCGCGCGCGTCCACCGAGTCGCTCGGGTCGTCGCGCAGCGCGGTGTCGACGTCGAGCGGCACGCGCGTGGCCACCGTCTCGATCGCCTCGACCACGGTGTCGACGAAGAGCGTGGTGCTGCCGCCGTCCGGGAGATCGTAGACGAGCGGCTGACCGTCGAGGTCGACCGCGCCCGTCTCTTCCGCCGTGCGGCGCATGAAGAAGCACGGCGATCCACCGGAGGGGCCGACCACGCCGCTGCACGTCGAGCCGTTGTCGGTGTTGACGCCGATGTACTTCGCGCCTTGCCGGTTCAGCTCCGCGATCGTGTCCGTCCAGCCGATGGGCGACGGCGCGATGCCGACGTAGGGGTTGCACGACGAGCTCTCGCCGGGCGGCCCGTTGTGGCTGCAGTAGTCGCCGAAGTGCACGACGATCGGGAGCGCGCCTTCGCGGAAGCACGCGGCGCCCCAACCGGTGTCGAGGCAGTCGCCGACGTAGCGACGCATCGTGTACGTCCCACCGCTGCTGTAGGTCCACGTGCCGCCGAGCCCGGTGACGAGCTGGTAGAGCGCCTCGGTGTTCGACTCCGGTCCGTCGCCGCCGCCGTGCAGACCCATCGCGTCGAACGCCGTCTGCACGTCGCTCGCACGCTCGGGCGGGGTCATGCCGATCGCGAGGATGAAGGGCTGGTCGGAGCCGCCGCCGTAGCTGCCGAAGGGGAAGTCGTCGTGCTGACCACCGCCGAACCACGCGTCGGGGATCGTCTCGCGCACGCGGTCGATGATGCCGACGCCGGGCGTCGTGACCGTGCTCTTCACGAGATCGAGCTCGGTGCCCATCGAGCCGGTGGTGTCGGTGAGGAAGAAGATGTCGGCCACGCGGATGTCGGTCGCGAAGTCGAG
This sequence comes from uncultured Sandaracinus sp., assembly GCA_937982655.1. Lineage (GTDB taxonomy): Bacteria > Myxococcota_A > Polyangia > Polyangiales > Houyiibacteriaceae > JACKEH01. The sequence continues at coordinate 22,297 of CALJLK010000434.1, read as the reverse complement.
GTCGCGCTGCACCGGATCGCCGCCGTACGGGAGCACGACGAAGAAGTCGTCGCGCGGGATGCCGCAGTCGGGGTTCGTCGCGCAGCCGCAGGCGTCGTGGCCTTCGCCGCTCGGGCAGTTCACCTGCTCGCGCGCGATCTCGACGAGGTCGCCGAGGCCGTCGTCGTCGGAGTCGGGATCGCAGGGGTTGGTGCCGAAGCGGAGCTCGTCTCCGTCGGAGGCGCCGTCGTTGTCGGAGTCCGAGTCGACGAAGTCCGCGAGCCCATCGGACGCGCGATCACCCGTCAGCGGATCGACCTCTTGGTCGCAGTGGCGCGGCGGCGAGTCGAGCGAGCCGTCGCCCGCCTCGATCGCGTCGTCGATGCCGTCGCCGTCGGAGTCGAGATCGAGGACGTCGGGGGTGCCGTCGCCATCGGTGTCGGCCGGCGGTCCGTCGCCGCCGCGCTCGACCACGTTCGCGATTCCGTCTCCGTCCACGTCGGGATCGAGCGCGTCGACGATCCCGTCGTCGTCGAGATCGGCGTCGCGCTGGTCGGTGTCGGGCACGCCGTCCCCGTTGGCGTCGAGATCCAGGAAGTCGGGCGCACCGTCGGCGTCGGTGTCGACGGGCGGCGTGAGACAGTTCGCGTCGCCGGCCTCGACCGAGTCGGGAATTCCGTCGCCGTCCGCGTCGGGGTCGTTCCAGTTCGGTTGGCCGTCGCCGTCGAAGTCTCCGTCGCCTTCGTCCATCGTGGAGATGGTGTCGTTGTCGGGATCGTCGGCGCTTCCGCACCGCACGATCACCGAGCCGTCGCCGCCGGCGTCCGGTCGCGCCGGCGGACCGTCGTCGTCGCCGCACGCACCGAGGAGCCCGAAGGCCAAGGCGATCGCGAGGCGATCGAAGCCACGAAGTGAAGCCCGCACGCGCTCACTGTAGGGAGCTTCGTCGCGCGCGAGCAAGCGGCGCCGTGGGTTCGTCGTGCGGCGACCCGTCCGCGACGGAGCACATTCGCCCGCTCGCGTGCGGGCCCGACGCGACGGGTCGAGACCCGCAAGGCGTTCGGGCGCCTTTGCCCGCGCGCGTGTTCGACGCGCGGCACGCTTCGCGAGCTGCGTGCGAGGAAGAAGAAAGGTGGCCTCGCGGGAAACTCGGCGTGCCACTCGACGGGCGACGAGCACGTCGAGTCCGTCCCGGAAGATCGCGCGATCGATGACCTTTTCGCCACACCCTGCGCACCGCGGCATCGAGCCGCTCGCTTGACCCGCCGCGCCGGTCGCGGTAGCCGAGGGCCCGGAGGGAACGACATGCGTACGTCGATCCGCGCGGCCACCGTCGCGCTCAGTTGCTTCTTCTTCGCGGGCTGCGGTCCGGACTACCCGGCCTGCGACGACGACGACGACTGTCAGGAGGGCGAGTTCTGCGTGAACGACCTCTGCCAGCAGTGCCGCGACGCCAACGACTGCCCCGCGGGTCAGACCTGCAACGGGGGGCGCTGCGATCCGATCGAAGGATGGTGCGCGGGCAACGGCGACTGCGGCCCCGGCGAGGAGTGCCGCAACAACCGCTGCGTCGCGTCGTCGAGCGAGGATCTCCCGCAGGAGACGAGCGGTCCGACGAGCTCGGGCCCGTGCTCGCTCGATCCGGTCTTCTTCGCGTTCGACAGCGACGAGCTCGACTCGAGCACGCGCGACGCGCTCGGCCGCATCGCGACCTGCATCCGCACCCGCAACCTCGCGCGCGTGCACGTCACCGGATACACCGACCCGCGCGGCACCGAGGAGTACAACCTCGCGCTCGGCGATCGGCGCGCGCGCGCGGTCATGCAGTACCTCACCTCGCTCGGCGTCACGCGCGAGGGGCTGAGCGCCTCGTCGATGGGCGAAGAGATGGCGCAGGGCGAGGACGAGTCGGGCTGGCGCAACGACCGCAAGGTCACCTTCACGGAGCGCTGAGATGCGGTCTCCGCAGCTCGGGTATTCGCTGCTCGGCGTGGCCATCCTCGTCGCGACGGCGGGCTGCTACTCGAAGTCGGCCGGCGAGCGCCTCGCGCGTGAAGCGGCCGATCGCGAGCGTCGCATCGTCTCGCTCGAAGAGGGCATGAGCGCGGAGCGCGCGGCGATGGAGACGAAGATGGCCGAGCTCGAGCGCGTGCTCGAGCAAGCCACGAGCGTCGTCACCCGCAACAGCGCGGACATCGGCACCGAGGTGCAGCGCCTGCGCGAGCAGATCCAGGTGCTCGAAGGCGAGATCGCGGAGCTTCGCAACGAGCTCACGAGCACGCAGCGCGCGCTCTCCGAACAACAGCAGGAGATCGATCGCCGCATCCAGCAGTTCGCGCGCAAAGCCGGCGTCGACATGCCGGTGGACGCCTCGCAGATCCCGGCCGATCCGGCGGAGCACTTCGCGGCCGCGCAGCGCGCGCAGCAGGCCAACGATCACAGCACCGCGCGCGCGCTCTTCCGCGAGTACGTCACCCGCTACCGCGACGACGCGCGCGCCGACGACGCGCAATACGCGATCGGAAAGACGTATCTGATCGAAGGTCGTCCCGCGAGCGCGCTGGCGGAGTTTCGGAAGGTGATCGCCGAGTTCCGCACGGGAGACGTCGTCGACCGCGCGCTCTTCGACATGGCGGAGGCGTTCTACGCGCTCCACGCGTGCACCGACGCGCGCTCCGCCCTCGAAGCGTTGATCTCGGCACATCCCCGCTCGCCGCTCGTGGCGCAGGCGCGAACGAAGCTGCGTGACATCCAGCGGGCCCCGCGCGGGTACTGCACGAGCTGAGCGCGACGCGAGACACACACGCTCGAGAAGCCCACGCCCCGGAAGGAGCGTGGGCTTCGTCGTGTGCGCAGCATCGGCGCTGTCGTGCCGGTGAGTGGCGGGCTACTTCGCGGACACCGTCACCGACATCATCACTGACTTCCCGCAGGGATGGGTGGGACGAGACTGCCAGATGAAGGGCACGTGTGGTTCGCAGCCAGACGACGGCTCCACGACCGACGAAGCCGACGCCGAGGAGCCGCCGCCAGAAGATGTCGTCGTCGACGGTGGCGACGAGGGTCGGCCGGCCGAGGGCGATCCGCTGGCAGGCTGGGAGCGTCTGTGTCGCTCGCGTCGCGACGACGTTCGCGGACGCGACCGCTACCGCGACGCGTTCGACGCGAGCTGCGATGACCCCAACTCGGTCGGCGGCACCGCGATCTGCGACGCCAACAACGACCCGCAGCCGATCGACGTGCTGCATCCCGAAGTCGACGCAACGCTCGGCTGTGACGCGGGGGACCCCGGAAGCTTGCGCCGATGCGAGCCCGCGTCGGTCGCCGTCCGCTTCCGTTGGTTGGAGCAGTTCCAGCTCGAGGGTCTCGAGGTCTGCAATCCGATCGTGTGTCGGCCGATGTGAGCCGCGGTTCGACGGCTCTCGCTCGTCACCGCGTGTGCGGGTGACCGTCGAGCGCGCGCAGGATCGGCATCACCTCGGCGGTTCGAAGCGTCTTGCCGAAACGCTCGGCCTGAAGGTCGAGGTGATGCCGATCCGCTGGATGCGGACCACGACCGCGACGCGCTTCGTCGTGGTCCGCGTGACCGCTTCGACCTGCGTCTGTTGGTGGAACCGAATAGGTCCCCGACCGAACGATTCGCGGATTCGTGCAGGCGCACTGTTCCCCGTCTGCGATGGCGCACGCGAGCCAGCAGTCGCCGAAGATTCCGAGGAATATCCACGCGTCGGCTCCGTATCCCCTCGTTCGGCGTGGCTCCACCACATGGCCATGTCCGACTCGCCGTGTTTGCGGCACTGCGTGCTTCGGCGCGCTTCAGGAGGGTTTGGGATGACGAAGAAATGGTTCGGGCTCGCGCTCGTGCTCGCGCTCGCGTGCGGCGACGACGACGGCCCGCCGACGATGGACGGCGGGATGGAGATGGACGGCGGCGGACGCGACGGCGGCCAGGTCGACACGGGCGTCGACGGCGGACGCGACTCCGGCTCCTGCATCGACGAGGACGACGACGGTTACGGCGAGGGCTGCGCGCTCGGACCGGACTGCGACGACGAGAACGCCAACGCGAGCCCCGCGGGGACCGAGACCTGCGACGGCGCGGACAACGACTGCGACGGCACCACCGACGAGGACCTCACGGGTCCGAGCTGCGGGCTCACGGACGGCGTGTGCGCGGGCGCGACGGCGCGTTGCGGCGGCGAGGACGGCTTCCTCGCGTGCGACGCGACCGACTACGGCGCCGACTACGAAGCGACCGAGGCCGCGTGCGACGGGCTCGACAACGACTGCGACGGGACGACCGACGAAGGTTGTCCGTGCGAGGACGGCGAGACCCAGGCGTGCGGCATCGACGTCGGCGCGTGCATGCCGGGCACCCAGACGTGCACGGGCGGCACCTTCGGCGCGTGTGTCGGCGAGGTCGGTCCGATGGGCGAGAGCTGCAACGGGCTCGACGACGACTGCGACGGCATGATGGACGAGCCGGGCGATCTCACGCCGCCCGCGTGTCCGCTGCAGCAGGGCGTGTGCGCGGGCAGCGTGCGCGCGTGCGGCGGCGTCGCGGGTTGGATCGCCTGCGCGGGCGTCGCGAGCTACGGCGGCGACTACCAGGCGACGGAGTCGCTCTGCGACGGGCTCGACAACGACTGCGACGGCATCGTCGACGAGGGCTGCACGTGCATCGACGGCGCGACGCAGGCCTGCGGCAGCGACGTCGGCGTCTGCATGGCCGGCACCCAGACCTGCACCGCGGGCTCGTGGGGCGGCTGCGCGGGTGAGGTCGCGCCGGCGACCGAGAGCTGCAACGGGCTCGACGACGACTGCGACGGCAGCCCCGACGACGGGCTCACGGGCCCGGCGTGTGCGCTCCAGCAGGGCGTCTGCGCGGGCTCGCGTCAGCGCTGCAGCGGCGCGGGCGGCTTCGTGGCCTGCACCGCGACCGAGTACGGCGCGCGCTACCAGGCGACCGAGTCGACGTGCGACGGCTTCGACAACGACTGCGACGGCATGGTCGACGAAGGCTGCGATTGCGTGGACGGCGCGACGCAGGCGTGCGGGAGCAGCGTGGGCGCGTGCGAGCGCGGCACGCAGACGTGCGCGGGTGGCGAGTGGGGCGCGTGCACGGGCGGAGTCACGCCGGTGCCCGAGACCTGCAACGGCCAGGACGACGACTGCAACGGGCTCACCGACGACGCGCTCGTCGCGCCGGCGTGCGCGCTCACCGCGGGCGTGTGCGAAGGCTCGACGCAGGTGTGTGCGGGCGCGGCCGGTTGGACGGCGTGCGCGGGCACCGACAGCTACGGCGTCAACTACGCGATGACCGAGGACGGCGCGACCAACGAAGCGATCTGCGACGGCCTCGACAACGACTGCGACGGCGAGGTCGACGACGGCTGCACTTCGGGCCCGATCCTCTTCGGGACCAACGACATCGTCTCGCCCTCGATCCACGGGCAGCACGTCGTCTACCTCGAGAATTTCGACGGAAACTGGGACGTCGGGTTCGCGAACTTCAACAGCAGCGCCGCGCCGACTCGTCTCACGACGACGCCCGCGAGCGAAGCGGCACCGCGCGTGCGCGGCAACCACCTCGTGTTCCTCCGCGGCGACGGCGCGGCGCGGCGCGCGGTGCACGTCGACCTCACCACCGGCGTCGAGCGCGTCATCTCCACCCGGCAGACCGGCCGCGCGGAGATCGACGGCGGCACGATCGTCTACGACGAGTTCGACGGCACTCAATGGGACATCTTCCTGTACGACATCGCGACCGCGACGGCCTCGCCGCTCTTCACGGAGCCGAGCCTGGAGAACGAGCTCGACCCCGTACTGCGCGGCTCGCGCCTCGCGTTCGTGACCTTCGACGCGATGGATCGGCTCGTGACGGTGGTGGTCGACTTCGGGGAGTCGCCGCCGGCCGTGCAGGTTCAGACGCCCGCCGCGTCGTCGGTGCACGGGCAGCGCTTGCCGGTGCTCAGCCACGCGTCGGTCGGCTGGATCGACGGTCGCGCCATCACGACCCCGACCGCGACCGAGACGAGCAACTGGGACGCGTACGGCGGGAGCTTCGGCGTCCTGACGACCGTGTTCCCGATGGAAGCCGCGCTCTCCACCGCGGTGGGCGCGCAGCTCCTCAACGACAACGACGGACTCTTCATGGTCTGGACGGATCTCTCGCGCAGCAACGGGGACGTCGCCATCGGCAGCCTCGGCTCGGCGCCGTCCTTCCTCACCAGCTCGGCCGCCACGCAGGCGTCTCCCGCGATCAGCGGCAACGTCGTCCTCTGGACGGATAACCGCACCGGCACGTTCGACATCTACGGCTCCAGCTTCGCGGTCGCACAGGTGCCCGAGGCCGGCTTCGTGGTGATCAACGAGATCCTCGCGGATCCACCGGCTGGCGCGGACGTGAGCGGCGACGGCATGGTGAGCTCCACGAACGACGAGTTCATCGAGCTCGTGAACATGACGGTCGTGGCGCTGGACCTCAGCGGCATGACGATCTCGGACACGATGACGCGGCACACCTTCCCGCCCGGGACGGTGCTCCCGCCGCTCGGGACGCTCGTGGTGTTCGGTGGTGGTGGCGTGCCGAACGGGCTCTTCGGCGGCGCGCTCGTCACGCGCGCGTCCACGGGGACGCTCTCGCTCAACAACGACGGGGACACCGTCACGCTGCGGCGCGGTGGGACCGTGATCGACGCCGTGACCTACAACAGCACGATCGCGAACATGGACGAGTCGATCGTGCGCATGACCGAGGGTGACGTGGCGGCGACGATGGTGCGCCACACCACGCTCCGCGCGGGCGTGCGCTACTCGCCGGGCACGCGAGCGAGCGGCTTCGCGTTCTGAGCGCGTTCCGAGAACGAAGAGGCGGGGGACTTTCGGGTCCTCCGCTTCTTCGTTTCCGTCGTCTCGGAGATCGATGGCGACCCGTCGTCTGCAGAGCGATCCGTCGGCCGCCCCCGAGGCGACATCCAGCGAAGGCCGACGCTCGACGTGCGCGCGATCAGGCGGCGAGCACGGCGCGCAGATCGTCAGGCAGCCCGACGAAGAGCGCGTGGCGGGCCCGCACGTCGAGGTGGCTCGACAGCTCACGCAGCACGGCGGTCGCGTCGTCGTCGTTCACCGCGACCGCCCGCAGCCGTGCTTCGAACAGGTCGCGACCGCCGTCGTCCGCGAAGCGCTCGCTGCGCAGCGCGGACATCCACTCCGGCGGGAGCTCGCGCCCGAGCCGATTGAGCGACGGCCAGGGCACGAGCGGCGAGAGCGCGGCCAGCACGCTCACCAACACCGCGCCTGCATCCGACGCGCTCGGCGAACCGAGGCGCGCGCACAAGCGCTCCAAGAGATTTTCGACGTTCATGCCCGACCCGAACTCACGCTATCAGGTCGAAACGTCAGCGGCTACGTCATGTTCTGCTTTTGTTCTGCAAGGTTACATCGACAAAACATCGACAGAACATGCACGCTCACGCCGACGAAGCGAGCTCTGGTGCCGCGTCGATGGGAGCTCGGCGTCAGTCACGAATGGGTGCGCTCGGAGGCCCATGGCAGATCACGCACGCGCGGCGGCCGTTGTTCTCCGTGATGTCGAGGACCGACTCGGACTCGCCGCGAGCCGCGAAGGTCGCGAGCCACCCGTTGAGATCCGCGAGCTTCTCTTCGGCGACGAACCGGTAGGGCCAATGCTCCGCACGTGGCGCGTTCAGACTGCGTTCGAGGTGCACGCGCGCGAGCTCGCGGTCCCCGACTCGGGCGTGGATCTCCGCGAAGAGGAGCTCGATCCCCGCTTGCTGGAACGGCACTTTCGCAGTCGCGCGCTCACACCAGTCGTGGGTGGCGCAATCGAACTCCTCGACTCGCCGCGCCATCTCCTGCGGGTAACCCGTCTCGAGCGGGAGCGCCATCGTGACGCCCATGACCACCGGCAGGGTGTAGTCGGGGTCGCGTTCGAAGAGCGAGTCCACCCGAGCGCGCGCGACTGCGAACTCATCGGGGCTTCGCTGGTAGGCGACCAACAGATCGAAGAGCGCGTCCCACCCCTCGATGCGCGTGTCGTCCGGCGCCAACTCGACGGCGCGGTCGAGGTCGTCGGGCGCGAGCGCGACGCCGCTCGAGTCTTGGTCTTCGGAGAATAGGCCGACGGCGACCTGAACCCGTCGCCAGTGGAGACGCGCCAGGTCGCCCGCGTCCACTGAGGGATCCTCGCGTACTGCGTCGATCGCGTCCCCCAAGACGTCGACCGCCTCGCGTCGCTCGCCGTAGCGCCACTGCACGGACTCCCACGCGACGGCGTCGGCGCACTCCACGCGAGCGAGCCCGCGCTCCCCCCCACACGCGCCCGCCAAGCTCCCTTCGAACCAGCGCTGCTCGGGCGGCGGTCCGTCACCCGTTCCGCCGCATCCCACGATCCAAACCAACAGCGCCGCTCGCCGCATCTCAGCCTCCGAAGATCGTGCTGGCTTCGCCGACGAGGCGGTCGCAGTCGTACTCGCCCGTGAGCGGCACGAAGCGCACCGTCGAGTCGGCGCGGTTGGTGTCCGCACGCGACGGGATGTCCATCTCGAGCAGCGAGGTGCTCGCACCGATCGTGCGCTGGGTGGACGCGTCCGAGTGATTCTCGCCGAGCACGGGTCCGCTCGTGCCGAGCGCGCCCTGGTACCAACTGCGCTGCCACTGCACCACGTACACGTCGCCGCTCGCGAGGCCGCTCACGCTGACCGTCACGCCGGGCTGACCGTCGCCGTCCTGATCGAAGACGCGTGGATCGGTCGACGCCGTCGGGAGCGCGTCGGTGGGGCTCGCGGCGCGGAAGCCGACCGCCGTCGCGCTCTCCGGACGGATCCACGAGATCGCGCCGCCTTCGGTCACGAACTCCAGGGTCGAGACCTGCGGTTCGATCGAGCGGGGCACCGCGTCGTCGATCGACGTCATCGTCGAGCCACCCTCGATCTGCACGCGGCAACCGCGCTCGGTCATCTGCAGCGCGTCACCGACCTGCACGATCTCCACGAGGCCCCAGGCGCGCGAGACGCTGCGCTGGTCGCCGAGGAAGGGCACCGTCTGGATCGTCGCGAAGCGGCTCTCCATCCCCCACGTGCCCACGAGGCGTTCGATCGCCGCCGCGGGCGCGACGGTGGTGCGGCCTTCGGGCGGCATGGGCAGGGCGGCGTCCTCCGTGGGCATCGGGGTGCCCGAGTCGGTCGTCGGGGTGCTGCCCGCGTCGACGGTGGGCGCCGTGCCGGAGTCGGTGGGCGTCGTGCGCCCGCCGTCGTCACCACACGCCGCGAGGAGGAGACCGAGAAATGCAAGCTTCTTCATGTGATACCCCATCGAACGATCTCCCTGGAGCGGGAGAAAAGAGAAAGAACGAACGAGCCGAGAGCCGGGATTCGAGGAAGAACGAAACGCCGAAGGATTCGTGTGCACGACGGATCGCACGCTCAGCTCACGCCGAGCACGGTCCGCACCAGCGCGCGCGCGTCCTCGCGGAGGGCGTCGAGCTTGGCGCCGTAGTCGACCTGTCGATCGACTCGGTACTCGCCGGGCGGCGCGAGATCCGGAAGCCAGCACGTGTGCAGCGAGAAGCCGACGTCGAGCCGAGGATGGCGCAACCGCGCGATCGGACCACGCGCGAGATCGCCGGCGTCGAGGATCCAGACCTCGTCGCCGTCGGGACCGAGCACGATCGTGACGAGGTAGCCGTCGCCCAACCCTCCGCTGCTCGCGCCGCCGTTGCGACGAGGCACGAAGGTGGGCGACATCGGCAGCCAACCGAAGGGAAGCTCGAGGTCGTCGAGCACCGAGAGCCCGGCGTGATCGAGGCGCATCATCCGCCCCGGAGTCGTCACCGTCGGCATCTCGTCGAGGGGCACGATGCGGTGCGGGTGATCGCGGTAGGCGTCGGTGATCCGGGTCGTCATCAGATCCGGATCGAAGCCGAGGGTCACCCAGAGCGACTCCGCGAGGGGCTGCGCGGCGTTCCGCTCGTCGCGGCTCCAAAGGGTCACCCCTTGCAACCGCTCGTCGTCCAGGAGTCGGCTCTCCAGCACCGCCCCCGTGCGCGCGTCGACCACGTAGCGCCCGTGGGGCGTGAGATCCGCGGGCGAGACCATCATGCCGACCTTGCTCGCCGGCACCGGCGCGCCGTCGTGGTAGCGGACGTCCCCCGCGCGCACCCACTCGCTCGGATCGGCCGAGTGTTGGTGCATCAGGGCGATCGTCAGTCGATCGTCCGCGTCGGATCGTTCGACCAGGAAGTGGGCGCTCTCTCCCGGAATCTCCACCCGCACCGCGGTCGCCTGTCCGCCCGTCAATTGAGCTTTCGGAACCACCCAGATCACGGTGCTCGGCCGCTGCGCGCGCGTGACGTCGCGGCCCGTCATCTGCTCGGGCTCGATCGCGAACGCGCCGTCGTTCAGCAGCAGGTAGCGCTCGGTGACCTGGAGCTGGTGGAGCGACTGCGTGATGCGCGCGAGGTTTCCTTCGCCGTCGACGATCTCGGTCGCGACCGGCTCGTCGTCGCCGGCCCACGTCAGCACGCGCAGGAAGGGCTCCGACGAGAGGCCCTCGATCGGCGGCGCCCAGTTCACGAGGTACGCGCGATCCTCGACGGGATCCCAGACCGGGTGCGCGCTCGACATGTGGATCGGCAGCAGATCGAAGCCGGGCCCGAGGCCCGTGAACATCGGCCGCCAGGTGTCGACGAGACCGACCGGCGTGATCGCGTCGAGGGTCTCCGGATCGATCTCCCACGGGCGACCCGCGTCGTAGGTCGCGAGCAGGCGTCCGCTCGGCGAGGGCACGAGCGCGGTGTTCACGAAGTCGCGCGCGCCGAGGTGCGTCGAGAGGCGGACCATGCCGAGGTTGCGGTAGGCGAGCTCGCCGGTCGCGGCTTGGTCGAGCAGGAAGTCGTCCGTGCGGAGCAGCCGCGTCTTCGCGCGCGCGTCGCCGCCTTCGAAGCGCAGACGCAGCACCATCGCGTCGCCGGTGAAGAGCGGAGTGCCGTCGCCGTAGGGCACGCCGCCGACCACGAAGACGAAGCCGAGCATGTCGCCCGGCACCTGGCCGGCGACCACCTCCAGCGAGGCGTCGTCGAGCTCTTCGCGGGTGCCGCGCAAGATCGAGTCGTGCTCGGGCCCGGGCGGAGGAAGCAGGTTCCCGCCGCTCGACCCACACCCCACCACCGCGCCGCCTACGCCACCCAGCGCAGACAGGCGCACCCAATCGCGCCGCGTGACCACCGGCGGCACCCTACCGGGCTGGTGTCAAAAGTCGAGAGTGCAACTTCCAACTCTTTGCGGGCGCTCACGGATCCGAGGGGGGCGCCTAGGGGACCACGCCCGACAAACGTTCGAAATCGTTGTATTTTCATCCACAATGCGGAAAACCGCCGATCGGTGGGTCGAAGCGACGCCCGACCGGCGGGTGTGCCTTGGACGGACCTGCCCGCCCTCAGACTCGGGCTTCCGCGACCCGCTCGAAGCGCCGCAGCCGCAGCGAGCTGAGCAGCACGCTCACGCTCGACAGGCTCATCGCGGCGCTCGCGAAGAGGGGCGAGAGCTGCCAGCCGGTCCATGGGTAGAGCAGACCGGCCGCGAGCGGGAGACCGATCGCGTTGTAGACGAAGGCCCAGAAGAGGTTCTGGCGGATCACCGAGAGGGTGCGGCGCCCGAGGCGGAGCGCGCTCGGGAGCCCCTCGATGCCGCCGCGGAGCAACGCCACGTCCGACGCCGCGGCCGCGACATCGGTCGCGCTGCCGACCGCGATGCCCACGTGCGCTTCGGCGAGCGCGGGCGCGTCGTTCAGTCCGTCGCCGACCATCGCGACCACGCGACCGCGCGCGCGCTCCTCGCGCACGACGGCGGCTTTCCCTTCGGGTAGCACCTCCGCGTGCACGCGCTCGATGCCGAGCTCCTTCGCGATCGCCTCCGCGGTCGCGCGCCGATCGCCGCTGACCATCGCGACCTCGACGCCGAGCGCGTGGAGCTGCGCGATCACCGCGCGCGCTTCCGGCTTCGGACGATCCGCGACCGCGACGAGCCCCACGAGCGCGCCGTCGATCGCGACGAACGAGGGCGTGCGACCGCGAGCCGCGAGCGCGTCGGCCTCCGCTTCGAGCGCCGACGCGTCGACCCCGTGCGTGGCGAGGAATCGTGCGGTGCCGACGAGCACGCGGCGATCGTCGACCATGCCCGAAAGGCCTCCGCCGATCGCCGCCTCGACCTGACGTGCCTCGCGCCGCGGCACGTTCTGCTCGGTCGCGCCCCGCACGATCGCGTCCGCGATGGGGTGCTCGCTGCGCGCTTCGATCGCGGCGACGTACGAGAGGAGGGTCGTGCGATCGAGCGTCGTCGACGCGTCGGTCACGTCCGCGAGCGCGATCACGTCGGTGAGCTCCGGCCTTCCGGTCGTGAGCGTGCCCGTCTTGTCGAGCAGCACCGTGCTCACGCGGCTCGTCGTCTCGAGCGCCACGCCGCCCTTGAAGAGCACGCCGAGCTCGGCGCCGCGACCGGTGCCGACCGCGACCGCGGCGGGCGTCGCGAGCCCGAGCGCGCACGGACACGCGATCACGAGCACGGCGACGAAACGCTCGATCGCGGTCGCCAGATCCGTCGGATCCACGATCATCCAGCCCACGAAGGTGAGCAGCGCGATCCCCACCACGATCGGAACGAACACGCCGCTCACGACGTCCGCCAGGCGCGCGATCGGCGCGCGCGATCCTTGGGCGCGCTCGACCGCCTTCGCGATGCGCGAGAGCGCAGTGTCCTCGCCCACGCCGGTGACGCGGATCGTGAGCGCGCCGCTCGCGCCGAGCGTGCCGCCGTACACCGGATCGCCCGCCACCTTGTCGACCGGGAGGCTCTCGCCCGTGAGCATCGACTCGTCGACCGCGCTCGTGCCTTCGACCACGACGCCGTCTGCCGGCACACGCTCGCCGGGTCGCACGAGCACGAGATCGCCCGGTGTGAGCGACTCGACCGCGACGTCCTCGATCTCCGCGTCGGCGTCGAGCTCGCGGGTGCGCAGCCGATGTGCGATCGGCGGCGTGAGCGCGACGAGCCCACGCACCGCGTCCGAGAGCCGACGCCGCGCGCGCGACTCGAGCAGCTTGCCGAGCAGGACGAACGTCACGATCGCCGCGCCCGCTTCGAAGTAGAGGTGCGGCGCGACGTGCTCTCCGTGTGGGAACACCGCGGGGAACGCGAGCGCGACGAGCGAGTACGCGAAGGCCGCGAACGATCCGAGCGCGACGAGGGTGCTCATGTTCGCGGTGCGGTGTCGGAGCGCGGCCCACGCGCCGGTGAAGAAGCGACGACCCGCGACGAAGATCACGGGCGTCGCGAGCGCGAGCTGGGCCCAGCGCGCGAGCGGGCCGTCGGTGCCGGGGATCGCGCCGTGGCTCATCGCGATCACGAGCAAGGGCACGGTGAGGATCGCCGCCAGCGCGAGGTCACGGCGGTTCGTGCGATCTTCGCGCGCCTCCGCCTCCGCGAGCTCGTCGGTGGGCGTCGCGCGCGACGCGTCCTGAACCGACGCCTCGTAGCCGGCGTCCTCCACCGCGCGGATCAGGCTCGCGGGCGACACGCCCTCCGCCCGCACCGTGGCGCGCTCGCTCGCGAGGTTCACGGTCGCTTCCTTCACACCGGGCACCGCGCGAAGCGCCTTCTCCACGCGCCCGACGCACGAAGCGCACGTCATGCCGCGCACCGAGAGCACCACCTCGTCCACGCGCGGCGGCACCACCTCGTAGCCGGCCTTCTCCACCGCGGCGGCGAGCGCCGTGCGCTCCACCGGTCGCTGGAGCTGCACGACCGCCTTCTTCGTGACCAGGTTCACCTCGGCGCCCGCGACGCCGGGCACCTTCTTCAGCGCGCGCTCCACGTGCCCCACGCAGGCCGCGCAGGTCATGCCCTCGACGGAGAGCTCCATCGGCGGCATCTGCGCGCCCCCCGATCCCTGCGGGCCATTCGGCGTGAGCGTGTTCTGGGCGTTCGTGTTCATGCGGTCCTCTGCCTCGGAGGACGACGACGAGTCGTTCATCTTACGCGCCGCGTTTCCTTCGCGCCGGTTGCGGACGCGGCTGAGGGGCCGATGCGGCGGGAGCACGTGGCGAGCCGGTCCCGTGGATCTTCGTGTGCTTCACGGGGGCGGGACTGCCGCCAGAACGTCACGACATGACGATCGTCATGCTTGCCCGGACGTCGGCGCACGACCCCGTGCGAATCCGACGGATCGTGCCATCCTCGGTCGGTGGGGCGGTTCTTTCTTCTGGTGGGCTTGTCGTGCGCGCTCGCGTGCGGCGACGACGACGTGAATCCGACGATCGACGCGGGTGACGCGGGCGAACGCGACGCGGCCGACGGCGTGTGCGCGGTCGACGCGGACTGCGACGACCGAGTCTTCTGCAACGGCGCCGAGCGCTGCACGCCGAGCGCGAGCGGCGCCGACGCGCGCGGTTGTGTCGCGGGGACGAGCCCGTGCGAGGACGGCTGCGACGAGCCCGCGAACGAGTGTGTCTCGTGCACGGAGCCGGACGCGGACGGCGACGGCTACGCGGCGATCGCGTGCGGCGGGGACGATTGCGACGACGGCGACGAGGACGTGAACCCCGACGCATCTGAGATCTGCGATCCGGAAGGCTTCGACGAAGACTGCAACCCCGGCACCTTCGGCGAACGCGACGACGACGACGACGGCTTCGTCGACGCGCGCTGCTGCAACGGGGATCTCTGCGGCACCGACTGCGACGACTCCGACGACGCGATCCGGCCCGACGCGAGCGAGGTCTGCAACCGACGCGACGACGACTGCGACGGCTCGTTCGACGAGGACGTGGCGGTGGAGGGCTTCGTGGACCTCGACTCGGACGGCCGCGGCGATGCGACGACGACGGCCTCCGCCTGCCCCGGCAGCCCACGCTTCTCCACGGTGGGCGACGACTGCGACGACGACGATCCCGCGCGCAGCCCCGCGCAAGTCGAGGTCTGCGACGGGCTCGACAACGACTGCGACGGACGCGCGGACGAGCAGGCGCGTGCGGTGCCTTGGTATCCGGACACCGACGGGGATGGTTTCGGTGACGCGAGCGCGACCGCGGTCGTGAGCTGCGGGCGGCCCGAAGGTCACGTGCTCAACGCGTTCGACTGCGACGACACGCGAAGCACGGTGAGCCCACGCGCGGAGGAGCAGTGCAACGGACGCGACGACGACTGCGACGGTGTCGCGGTGTTCGAAGGCATGCTCGAAGATCGCGACGGCGACGGCATCCCGGACGCCCGCTGCGGCGGTGACGTCGTCGACTGCGACGACGGAAGCGTCCGCACCGGCCCGGGTGCGATCGAGCTCTGCAACGGGCGCGACGACGACTGCGATGGTCGCACCGACGAGACGGTGTCCGACGTGATGTGGTACCTCGACGAGGACCGCGACGGCTTCGGCTCCGACGTCGGCATCTCGTCGTGTGCGCCGCCCGGCAACTACGTGCTCGTGGCGGGCGACTGCGAGCCGCGCAACGCATACGTGAATCCGGCGGCGGCCGAACGTTGCGACTCCGTCGATCAAGACTGCGATGGACGCGTCGACGAGCAGCAGGCGATCGCGGAGTGCGCGTCGACGGATCGGGTGTGCCGCGGTGGATTGTGTGTCGCGACCGCTTGCCCGTCCGGCCAAGCCCTCTGCGACGTCGACGGGGGCACCGCGTGCATCGACACCGCGGTCCACGCCGACCATTGCAGCGGCTGCGACCGCGCCTGCCCGAACGGCACGCTCTGCCAAGACGCGACCTGCATCGGCTGGGACGAAGTCGAGGTCGGCGAATACCCCAACTGCGCGCGCTCCGAGGGTCGCGTGTACTGCTGGGGGCGGGAGACCGGCTCCGGCGTCGAGGGAACGTTCGAGCGACCGCAGACGGTGGTCGGCATCGACGACGCGATCACCCTCGAGGCCGGCGGCTCGCACGCGTGTGTGCTCCGCACCGGCGGCGAAGCGTGGTGCTTCGGGCTCAACGCCTACGGTCAGCTCGGGGACAACACCACCACCCGCCGACTGGCCCCCGTGCGCGTGGCGAGCTCGTTGCGCTTCAACGAGCTCGCGACGGGGGGCGACACCACCTGCGCGCGGGTGGTGGGTGAGGGGCCGGTGGTCGAGGACACCGTGTACTGCTGGGGTCGCAACGAAGCGGGCGTCGCCCGTCCTTCGCTCGTCGGCAACCCGGTTCGACCCGAGCGTTTGCGCGAAGGCTTCAGCGCCACTCGGCTCGACGTGGGCTCGAATCACGCCTGCGCGGTCCGAGGCCTCGGCTTGTGGTGCTGGGGCACGAACGACTACGGGCAGCTCGGCCCGACCGGGGCGGGAACCTCCGCGTTCGTCGAGCCCCGCGAAGTGTTCGCGGGCGTCGCAGGCTCGCGCGAGGTCAGGAACGTCGCGACGGGCGACGGGCACACCTGCTTCCTGACCACCGGGGAGGGGGCGGGGGAAGGCGGCGTGGTCTGGTGCCTCGGACGCAACGACGGAGGTCAGGCGGGCGGCGCGCCCCTGGCGTGCGCCGGGTGCTCCGCGGAGCAGTACTGCATCGACGGGATCTGCGTGGGCGACGTGCCGACGACCTGCCCCTGCGGCGCTGGCAGCTACTGCGTGCGCGGGACCTGTCTTCCCTTCGTGACCGCGCCCCGGCGGGTGTTCCTCCCCGACGGCGTCACCCCTCTGGATGGCGTGGTCGACCTCGACGCGGGCAACCGCCACACCTGCGCGCTCCGGACCGACGGATCCGTCTGGTGTTGGGGCACCAACGGCAGCGCCGAGCTCGCGCAGGATCCGGAGGTGCTCTTGAACTCTCAGGTGGCGCGGCAGGTCGAGACGCGCTGGCTCGGCACTGCGTACGCCCTCACGGTCGGCGGCGGGCACGCGTGCATTCGCGCGGACGGCGGCGCCGTCTGGTGTTGGGGTGCCAACAGCTACGGCCAGAACGGGACGGGGCAGCCCTTCACCACGCGAGCCCTGCCGCTGCTCGCGCCGGTGCGCTGAGAACGCGACGAGCCCGAACGATCGTGCCGTTCGGGCTCGTACGTTTCAGCACCGCTTCGGTTCAGAACGCATAACGCCGCAGGGTCGAGGTCGTGCCGGAGCGGACGATCGTCCAGAGGTTCGAGTTGTGCACGCCGAGCCCGGAGGGCGACGCGTCCGACCACGAGAAGTCGAGCTCGGTGGCGAGCACCCCCGACGGCCGGAAGACCGAGATCTTGCGGGTGGTGGGGCCGCCGAGGTGGAGCACCGCCTCAGCGCCGTTGCCGGTCGCGAGCTGTAGGGGCGCTCCTTCCAGTCGATCGCCGAGCTGTGGGGCCCCCTCGGGGCTCAGGACACGCACGAAGGTCGGCTCGGACGCCCACGTCTCGAAGCGCGCGAGCACATGAATCCCACCCGTCCGGAGTTCGCCCGAGACCGCCACGTAGGCGCCCCCGACGGCATCGGCCTCGAGCAATACGCGCCCGGCACGCGAGGACAAGCTCGGGACGTAGGGAAGCTCGGCGTCGATCCAACCATACCCGCGGCCGTCCGCGGAGACGTGCACCACCGGGCTCACCCGTTCCGCCGCGCCGCAGGTCCAGAGACGGCCCGTGGCATCGAAGCGCGCGAGGTGTCCGTTGCTGCGCGGGGTGGAGTAGCCGGGGGTCGCGAGCGGGATGCGCACCTCGAAGGGCGTGCCGCCGCTGGTGAGACCGCGGATGATCCGCGCGCCCAGACCCGGGTTTTCACCGACGAGCGCCGCCGCCGAGCCGGGGCCGACGGCGAAGGCCATACCGAACGTGTTGGCGGGCAGCGAGAGGTTGCCCGTCCCGACGACGTTCCCGAGGTGGTTGTAGACCTGATACGTCGCGCTCGTTCCGGAGAACGCCGCCACACCCACGCGGCCGGTGGGATCGAACGAGACCGCGCTCACGGGTCCGTCGAAGGTGCGCTGGAAGACCTCGGTTCCATCGAAGCGAACCAGACGTGCGCTCGACGTCCCGACCACCCACAACCCCGCCGAGGTCGCGTGCGTGATGGTCGTCAGAACGGGCGACGCCAGCTCGCTCACCAGGCGCGCCGCGACCGGTCCCTCGTTGACCGCGATGTCGAGCTCGAGCCCACCCGGCGTCATCTCGACCGCCTCCCCCGGCGTGCGGAACCCGAAGGTCACCGGAGTCGCGTCACCACGCGCGACCGCGAACGAGACGGGGTTCGGCGTCGTGAGCTCCGCCTCCTGAACGTCGACGTACGTGCCCTCTTCGGTTCGCACCGTGAGGCGCCAGCCCGCCCGCAACGTGACGGTGTAGTTGCCCTCCGCGAGCGGTGTGCTGATCACGAGTGACTCCGCGTCGAAGTCGTCGGTAGCGAGCGTGACCGTCTCCGCACCCCGCACCAGGAACTCGGCGTCCTCGAGCCGGTAGACGGCGCCGCTGCTCGTCGCGGTCTGAAGCGCGAAGGCTGCGCGTCCGTGGGGGCGGGAGGGAGGCTCGGCCGCGCACGCCGCACCGAGCAGCGCGAGCACGGGGACCATCGTTCGAAGCGTCGCTTGATTCATCGTCGTTCTCTCCGTGAAGGACGAGCGCTTCGTAGCGTGGGAGCGACGTAGATGGCGGCGAACGACCTGGTCACGAAACGACCAGCCCCGAACGTTTCGCGTGCATCTTGCGAGCGCGGGGCTCGACTGGGCCGTCCACGAGCACGGGCGCCCGAGAACGACCAGACAAATGTGCAAGCTCGCCGGCGGACGTCATGCGCGACTGCGTCGGGTGACCGAGGTCACCGGCGCGGGGCCCGCCGTCGGCCATGCTCCGCGCATGGCACGAAGCTGGGGAGTGCTCGCGCTGATCGGCGCGATCGGAATCGGGTGTGGAGACGACGACGTCACGACGGACGCGGGTCTCGACGCCGGCAGGGACGGCTGCGCGATGGACGCGGGCCTCGACGCGGGCGAGGACGACGCGGGCCTCGACGCGGGTGAGGAGGAAGCGGGTGTCGACTCGGGCACGGACTCCGGCACCGACGCCTCCTTCGACTCCGGCGTGATGAGCTGCGCGATCGCGACGATCCCGTTCACCGGGCCGATCCCTCAGGCGTTGGAGATCGATCAGCGCGATCCGCCGGATCTCGGCTGCGTCGGGACGAGCGCCTCCGGACCCGATCGCACGTACGCGTTCGTGGCGAGCCTCGGCGCGGGGACCTACCGCGTGACGGTCACGCCCTTCGCGGACACCGTCGATCCGATGATCTACGTGCTGGAGAGCTGCGACGCGACGGAGTGCCTCGAGGGCACGATGCTGAACGGCGTCGGTGAAGCGGAGTCGGTGGAGATGGTCCTCGAAGCCGATCAGATCGTGTACGTGGTCGTAGATTCCGAGCCCGGCAACGCGGGCGGTCCGGTGCAGATCTTGGGCGAGAAGCTCTGACCTTCATCGGTCGAGCGTCAGTCGAGCTCGACGCATCAATCCGCGATCGAGCGCCCCTCCGGGCAGTGGTACAAACACACGTAGACCTCGACCGGACCCTCGGGACACGGCACGACGTAGAGGTCGACGATGTGGCTGTCGAGAAACGACGAGCCCTCTTGGTGGGCGCCCATCGAGCCCTGACGCGCGTCGCGGCCGGCTTCGGGCGAGCCGCCGAGCGGCATCGATCCGTCCGCGCACCGCCACTGGCTGACCGCGACGTAGCTCTCGCCCGCGCCACACACCGGGAGCGGGTTGTCGAAGCTCCGTCCGACCTCGTACGCGTTCGAGGGCATCGTGCTCGTGTCTGCCGATCCGTCGTTCGGCTCGGTCGTCGCATCGCCTCCCGACGACACCTCGACCGGCTCGATCGATTCGGTGGATTCGGACCCCGCGCACGCGACGCAGAGCGAGAGGAAGAGCGCGAGCCGGAACATCGGGCGAGGGTAACGCCCGTCGTGCGCCGCGGTCACCACCGGTACTTGCAAAGCTCGAACGAACGCCTCACGGGACGAGGGGCGTGACCTGGTACCGCGATCTCTCTCCCTATCGATACACGCAGGAGCCGTGTGCCGATCGAACCCTCAACGTCGGCTGGCTCAGCCGCGGACGCGAGCACACGCGCGGGCAGATCGATCCGCGACACGTGGAGCTCATCTGGGACCGGTGTCGTGTCATCGCGCTCGACACCCGTGGCCTCCACCCATGCGACCTCTGTCCGGAGGGGGCGCGCTCGAACTGGTTCGTTCATTCGGGAGAACGACGAAGGCTCGGGTCGGGTCAGATCCGAGTGTTCGCGGCGAACGGCGACATCTTCGCGGCCCCCGACCTCCTGTTTCACTACGTTCGCGACCACGCGTACCGGCCTCCCGACGTGTTCCTCACGGCGCTGGAAGAGAGCCTGGCGTTCGACCTCGAGGTGTACACCGCGGGCCTGCGGTACCGAGGCATCCCGTGGCGGTACAATCCGAGCACGCCGGAAGATTCGTGATCGTGACCACGTCTCAACGCGTATAGATCGCCTGCAGCGCCGTGTAGGCCGGACGTGGGCGGCGATCGATGTCGACGATGCCCCACCACTCTTCGTTGAAGGTCGCGTCGGGGTGCGGTCCTCCGCCGGGCGCGACGCCGCCGACGTCGTGGGCGTCCACCGAGCCGGAGCCGTCTTTCCACCACTCGTCGTTCCACTCGAAGATCGTGCCGCCGAGCACGACGCCGTCGGCGTGGCGTGCGGTCGAGCTCGCGAGGATCGCTTCGGTGAGCGCACGCGTCGCGTCCGCTTGGGCTTCGACGTTCGGACGGCCTCCGTCGCGCGCGTCCCACGCGTCTGCGCCGTACTCGCCCATGAACATCGGTTTGTTCGAGAGCGCGGCCCAGCGCGCGAAGAGATCGCCGAAGCCGATCCCGCGGTACGCGTTGATGCCCCAGAGATCCACCGACGGGATCGCCGCCAGCGTCTCGGGGCTCGGAAGCTCCCCATAGATGGTCGCGACGGGGCGCGAGGGATCGAGCGCTTTGAGCGCGGCGGCGACGCGCTCCGTGCGCGCGACCGCTTCGCCGAACGGAAGGCCCGTGTAGTAGCCGTTGTAGTTCCACTCGTTGCCGACGAGCCACATCGCGATCGCCGGGTGATCGATCACCTGCCGCGCGCTCTCCGTCGCCACGGACTCGGGATCGCCGCCCCACGAGTACACCGTCATGAGCACCGCGATCCCACGCGCATGCAATCGATCGAGCACCGTGCGATCGAGGATCGGGCCGTACGTACGCACGTGCGTGATGCCCGCCGCCGCCATCATCTCCGCGTCGAGATCGACGAAGCGTGCATAGTCGGGAGGCCACGCGGCGCCGCGCGGCACCGGGCTCCAACACACGCCACGGATCTCCAGCGGCTCGCCGTCGATCAGCAGCCGTCGACCGTCGACGCGAAAACCACGCTCGGTGGGACCGCCCGCGTCGGACGGGGGAGGCAGCGGAGCTCCCGCGTCGTCCGTCGGCACCTCGGCATCGTCGTCCGCGAGCCCTCCGTCGCGGCCTTCCGGCCCACCCCCGTCCGTCGCGACCGGCAGGGCGCCGTCCGTCCCGTCCACCGGTCCGGAGCCGCCATCGCGCTCCGCGTTCGAGCCCGTCAACGAGCCGGTGCAGGCCACGGATAGAACCAAGAGTCCGACCAACACGCGGAAAACACTGGAGAAACCGCAGACTCGAACGACAGTCATGTTCCCGAGTGGTCGCGACCGGGCGGGCTGTTGACGAAAAGCGCGGAACGACACGTTCATCCCGCCTCGGCGCCACGCGGCGTGCGGAGGATCTGTTCGGCGCGCTCGGCAGTGATCAGCGGCGCGAGCACGGGATCGACCAGCACCTCGACCGGCGCGATCTGCGCGTGATCGACCGCCCACCAGCGCGGCAGGTGCCCTTCCAGGATCGTCCACGCGCGTTCGCTCTCCCCGCGCTTGGCGAACACCCGCGCCACGCTCGTCGCGTGGTGGAAGAGCATTCCGGGGTTCGTCGGATCCCAACGCGCGACGATCTCGTCTTCCACGTTCAGCACGACCGCCACCGCGAAGAGGTGCGCCGCGAGCTCCACCGGCTTGCCGCGAAAACGTTTGCTGCTCGGTGCGTCGCGCGCCGCCTCCGCGAAGCGTTCGGGCTCCGGCGCGCGGGAGGTCGTCGGGTCGACGTACTCCCGCAGCAGGGTCGCGTCGCGCTTCGCCGCGTGGCTCGATGGCACGACCGCAGCGGCGCGCTCGATCACGGAAGGATCGTCGAGCTCCCGCGCGGCGCGCCGCACGAGCCGCGTGAGATCCGAAAAGACGTTGCCCGCGTAGACCGCGTCGGGT
>CALJLK010000433.1 GCA_937982655.1 uncultured Sandaracinus sp. | reverse complement strand
GGCCGAAGGGGTTCTGAAGAACCGATGTTGTTCTGAGGGAGAGGGCCGATCCTGTTCTGACGTCACGGCCCAAAGTTGTTCCTGAAGGGGGGCCCTAAGGGCCCCGAGAAAGTTGGTCTCGTCGGTTGGGCGGTGAGTGACCGGATCGTGCGCGCAACTCGAGCGTGACTCGGTGAGGGAGCCGACGACGTCGCCGGCTGAACGCGTCGACGCCGCCGATCGACGGACGGACCACGGCCTCGACGTCGAACGAGCGCTCGACGCGAGGCGCAGGACGGACCTCGGCCTCACGCGCACGCGGCGCGGCGAGACGAGGTCGCCTCTGGGACGTGAGCCGCTAACCGAAGGCGCTGGTCATCTCGTAGAAGGCCGCCGTCGCTTCGACCCGAGGGAAGCCGAAGAGGCGGTGCCAGCGGAACGTGCCCGCGGGGAACACGACGTCGAGCTCGCCACGGCGGACCCGCTCGACGCAGTCGAGGTGCGCCTCCCAGAAGCGAAAGTTCCTCCGCACCGCCTTCATTCGCGCATCTCGCTGCCCTCGGCCCGCCTTGACCCGCGGACGGATCTTCTTGTCGTCGCGAAATCGTCTCGGGAGAAACCACGACGCCGCCTGCTTCGTGACGCGCTGGTGGAGCGCGTGCATCACGCCCACGAAACGTCTCCCCGTCATCACCTGCTCGGCGCGTTTCTCCTCGAACAATCGCGCGAGCTCCTCGCGCACCGCCTCCACGCACGCCTCGGGCTCCATCCCGACCGCGTCGCAGAGCGGCTCTTGCACGAGCTCCACGAAGTTGGGCCACCGCACCTCGTCCAAGAAGGGCACGACGGACCTGTCTTCGCGTCGGATCCGCTTCGGCATCTCGAAGCGCTCCACGCGTCGCCGGCCCGCGTCCTCGACTCGCGTGAACAGCCCCGGCCACTTCGTCGGGTCCTCCACGATCCCCGCCAACGTCGGATTGGCGATCACGTACGCCATGGCCTCCACCGCCGCGAGCTCCGTGACGTTGTCGACTTGAGACGTCGGATCCTTGTCGAACAGCGGGCTCTTCGTTCCGCGATGGACCTGGACGGCCTTCGCCAGCATCGAATGAAAATCGCGAAAGAAGTCCCCGCGGCAACCGCGGGTGTCGGTGAACAGGAGGTGATAGTGCGTCGACATGAGCACGACTGCGTGGACCTTCAGCCCATGAACCGCCGCGTAGTACGCGAGAAGCGCGTAGAAGAGGACCTGCATCGGCCGATCGGGCCGCAGCATGAAGCGCTGCTCGAGGCTGACGCGGTCGGCGAGGATCACCTGGCCCGGCACGACGTACTGCGGACGCGGCAGGTTTCGGCTCTCGGAGCGCATGCGCGCGCACGAATCAATCTCCGTGCCGTCGGCGATGTCTCGAGAATCTGCGAGAGTCTTTCGTGATTTCGACTCTCGGTGCGTGGCGGTGGCGGCGGAGTGGCGGGCGGTGTGGCGGCGCTCGGGCACACACGACCCGGGAGCGCGGTCGAAGAACGTCCCGTCGAGCCCGACACGCGACGACGTGGATGCGCTCCGCGTGCACGCACGCGATGACGTAGGATGCGCTCCGCGTGCACGCACGCGATGACGTAGGATGCGCCCCGCGTGCACCCGGTCCGTCGTCGTCTGCTCGTCGAGGAGCTCGCCCGCCGTCGCTCGCCCGACGAGGAGCGCCGCTACGCCGCCTCGCAACGCGCTGGGCGCATCGATCCGAACCCGCACCAGATCGACGCCGTGATCTTCGCCCTCGCGCGCATCCCCGAAGGTGGCGCGATTCTCGCGGACGAGGTCGGCCTCGGGAAGACGATCGAAGCGGGCCTCGTGATCGCGCAGCTCCGCGCGGAGGGCGCGAAGAAGATCCTGCTCGTGACGCCGAAGCCGCTGCTCGGGCAGTGGCGCGAAGAGCTCTGGAGCCTCTTCGGGCTCACGGTCCGCGAGGTGGCCCAAGCGTCGAGTGACGCCTTCGAAGG
This sequence comes from uncultured Sandaracinus sp., assembly GCA_937982655.1. Taxonomy (GTDB): domain Bacteria; phylum Myxococcota_A; class Polyangia; order Polyangiales; family Houyiibacteriaceae; genus JACKEH01. The sequence goes on along the minus strand of CALJLK010000433.1, from coordinate 27,092 downwards.
CGAGGGCCTCTTCGCGGTCGGACGCGAGCTCGCGGGCACGAAGCCGATCGCCGGTCGCATCGCGAAGGCCGGGCCGTGGGATCTCTGCGTGATCGACGAAGCGCACGAGCACTTCGCCGCGATCTACAAGCGCTACGACGCGGCCGGCTTCGAGCGCGAAGACTCGCCGCACGCGAAGACGGCGGGCACGATCCGCGAAGCGCTCGGCGCGACGCCGGTGCTGCTGCTCACTGCGACGCCCATCCAGAACTCGCTCGCGGAGCTCTGGGGGCTCGTTCAGTACGTCGACAAGACGGGCACGTTGCTCGGTGATCTGCCGACCTTCCGCGCGCTCTTCACCGCGAGCGCGCGCGACGGCGGCGATCGGCGGCTCGCGGACGGCGCCGCGCCCGAGCTGCGTCGACGGCTCGCGCAGGTGGTGCAGCGCACGCTGCGTCGGCAAGCGCAGCCCTTCCTCGAGAAGCCCTTCGTGGGGCGCCGCGCGCGCACCTTCGAGCACGAGATGTCCGCCGACGAGCGTGCGCTCTACGACGACGTCACGCGTTACCTGCTCTCGCCGAACCTGCAGGCCTTCCGTGGCAGCCACCGCGCGTTGCTCCTGCTCGGCTTCCATCGCCGCATGGCGTCGAGCAAAGCCGCGCTCGCCGCGAGCCTGCGCAACGTGGAGACGCGGCTCGAGCGAATGTTGCGCGGCGGCGACGATGGCACCGAGACGATGCGCGGCTTCCTCGCGGATCTCGACGACGACGAGATCGCCGATCGGCTCGCGGAGGAGGAGCGCGACGACGGCAACGTCGACGCCGACGCGGTGCGCGAGGAGCTGTCGAAGGTGCGCTCGCTGCGGGAGCGCGCGGAGGGGCTCGCCGACGACTCGAAGGCGCGCGCGTTGATCTCCGCGGTGCGGCTGGTGCTCGATCGCGGACGCAGCGGGCAGGGCAGCGGCAAGCTCGTGCTCTTCACGGAGTCGCTCACGACGCAGGAGTACGTGCGTGGTCTGCTGATCGAGTCGGGCCTCGTGACGGACCAGGAGATCACCGTCTTCCGGGGCAGCAACGATCACCCACGCGCACGCGAGGCGCTGCGGCGTTGGGAGGACGAGGTCGAGTCGACGATGACCGCGCGCGAGCGCCCGAGCCGCGAGGTCGCGACGCGGCTCGCGCTCGTGCACGAGCTGCGCACGCGCTCGAAGATCTTCCTCGGCACCGAAGCGGCCGCGAAGGGTCTGAACCTCCAGTTCTGCGACACGCTCGTGAACTACGACCTGCCCTGGAACCCGCAGCGCATCGAGCAGCGCATCGGTCGTGTGCACCGCTACGGGCAGACGAAGGACGTGACGGTCATCAACTTCCTCGCGAAGGACAACGAAGCGCAGCGGCTCACCTACGACATCCTCGCGCGCAAGCTGGAGCTCTTCGGCAGCGTGCTCGGGGTCTCGGACGAGGTGCTGCACGCGGCGGGGCAGGGCCCGAGCGACGCGGTGCTCTCCGCGCTCGGCGACGACTTCGAGAAGAGCCTCGGCCAGATCTACCGGCAAGCGCGATCGATCGAGGAGATCGAGGCGCGTCTGAAGGAGCTGCGCGACGCGACGGAAGACCGGCGTCGTCGCTTCGAAGAGGAGCAAGAGCGCACGGCGTCGCTGATCGAGTCGCGGCTCGACGCGCGGGTGCGTGAGGTCTTCGCGACCCTGCGGGAGCGGCTGCCGATCACGCTGGCGGAGTTCGACGCGGACCTCGAAGCCGTGGTGCGCGCGTACCTGGACGCCCACGCGGTGCGCTACGTGCGCGAGGTGCACGACGGAACGATCGTGCTCGCGATCGAGGGCGCGGAGGTGTTGCCGAAGAGCTGTCGCGCCGGCGTGCGCGTGACGGTCGGCGCGCCACGTCCCGATCACGAGCCGCTCCATCTCGCGCATCCGCTCGTGCTCGCGGCCGTGTACGACGCGCGCGAGTGTGTGCCTTCGACGCGGCGAGGCGTGGTGGTCGCGACGGAGCTCCTGCCCGAAGGTACGCGCGGCGCGCTGCGGCTCGTGAAGATCGAGCACCGCCTGGTGGAGACGCTGCGCGTCTTCGGGGCCGTCGACAGCGACGGCGTGCAGGTGTTGGAGCCCGATGAGGCGCGCGCGCTGCTCGACGCGGTGGTGGCGGACATGGACGTCGAGCCGACCTTCGGAGAAGAGCGCGAGGCGCTGCTGACGGAGCTGCTCGACGAGACGTCGTTCGCCGATCGCGCGGAGGTCGACGCGCGTCTCGGGCCACGTTTCGACGGGATCGGCGAGCGGCTCGAGCGCTACGTGGAGGACAAGTTGCTCCTCTTGCGGCGCGAGCGCGCCGAGCTGCTCGCGGATCGCGCGGAGGCGGAGCGCGCGTGGGACGACGCGCCGCACGCGGACGCGCGCACGAAGGCGGAGGCGAAGATGAAGAAGCTCGACGCGCGGATCGAAGCGCTCGACGTGCGCGCGGCGCAGCTCGAAGCCCGGGAGGAGCCGACCTATCGCGCGCAGCACGAGGCGCTGCACGCCCGCCGCTACGCGCCTCCGACCGTGACGACGATCCTCGACCTCGACTTCCGCTGCGTGCGCCCGACGCGCGACGCATGACGACACGTGCCCAATGCCCGATGAGACCGAACCGAGAAACGACGACGTGGCGCTGAAGATCCTGCACACCGCCGACTGGCACCTCGGACGACGCTTCGCTTCGTTCTCGGAAGAGGACGCCAAGAAGCTCGGGCGCGCGCGCTTCGATGCGGTGGAGACGATGCTCGGCCTCGCGGAGCGCTCGCAAGTCGACGCGGTGATCTGCGCGGGCGATCTCTTCGACGAGCCGAATCCGCGCGCGGAGCACTACCGGCGGCTCGCGGACGTCTTGAAGAAGCATGCGAAGCCCGAGCGCCCGATCGTGCTGCTGCCCGGCAACCACGATCCCGTGAAACCCGGTAGCGTCTGGCACGCGGATCACGAGCTGCGGCGTCTCTTGCCGGCGGGCTGTCACGTGGTCGATCGCGACGACTTCGAGCTCCCGCTCGGGCCGAACGCGATCGTGCACGCGCGGCCGTGCAAGAGCACCGCGGGCGAGCAGGACAACGCGCTCGCGCTGCCGGCGCGCGCGGAGGGCGACACCCGCATCCGCATCGGCGTGGTGCACGGCTCGACCTTCGACATGCCGGGCTGGCAGACGAACTATCCGATTCATCGCGACGCCGCGGTCCTGCGGGGCTTCGACTACCTCGCGATCGGCGACACCCACGCGTTCCGCTTCGTGCCGCCCGACCGAAAGAACCCACCGACCGTCTACCCGAGCGCGCCCGAAGCCACGACCTTCGGCGAGACCGACACCGGCTTCTGCGCGCTCGTGCTCTTCAGCAAGCTCACGCGGCGCGCGACCGTGGTGCAGGAGAAGGTCGCGCGTTGGACGTGGCGCGACGTGACGATCACCGAGGTCGCGCAGGTGCGCGAGCTCTTGCGCGAGGATCTCTCGAGCACCGTGCTGCGGCTGCGTCTGCGGGTGCGCGGGCGCGCGGACGAGCTCGAGGAATTGGAACGCGCGATCGAGCGGCTGCGCGGCAACGAGGCGATGCACGGGCTCGCGGGTGTGCTGCGCGTGGAGCGTGAGGACGTGGTGCTCGACACCGCCGACCTCGATCGGTTCTTCGAGGCGAGCCCGAAGGTCGTGCGCGAAGCGGCGCGGCGACTGCGTGAGGTCGAGAAGGTGCAGCCCGAGGAGGCGCGGCGCGCGCTCTGGCACCTCTACCGCTCGATGCGTGAGCTCGGCCCGATGGCGGAGAGCGCGGCGAGCGGCGGCGCGGAGGCCTCGAGCGCCCGCTCGCGCGAGGAGGACCGCTCGTGAAGCTGCGCTCGCTCGAGGTGGCGGACTTCCGCCGCATCCGCCGCGCGAAGGTCGAGCTCGGCGCGGGGCTCAACGTGATCTACGGGCCGAACGATCTCGGCAAGTCGACGCTCGTCGAAGCGCTGCGCGCGGCGTTGCTGCTTCCGAGCACGTCCGCGCACGCGAACGCGTTCGCGCCCTGGGATCGCGACGCGGTGCCCGCGGTGTCGCTCGAGCTCGAGCACGGGGGCGTGCTCTACGCGGTGAAGAAGACCTGGGGCAGCGGCACGCGCGCGACGTCGACGCTCGAACGTTCGGACGACGGGCACACCTTCGCGGTGGACGCGCGGCAGCGCGAGGTGGACGGCAAGCTGCGCGAGCTCTTCCAATGGGGCATCGCCAGCCCGGGCGGCAAACAAGCGCCGAAGGGGCTGCCGGAGAGCTTTCTGACGAGCGTGCTCTTCGGGACCCAGGCGGAGTCGGACGCGCTCTTCGGCGCGAGCTTGGAGAAGGACTCCGACGAGGCGGGGCGCCTGCGCCTGACGGACGCGCTCGAAGCCTACGCGCAGGATCCCACGTTCAAGGAGATCCTCGAGCGCGCGCAGGCGAAGGTCGACGAAGCCTTCAGCGCGACCGGGAAGAAGCGCGGCGGGAGGGCGTCGCCCTTTCGCGAGCCGGGCGAAGCGGTGAAGGAAGCGAAGCGGCTGCTCGATCAGGCGACGGAGCAGCTCGAGAAGGCGCGGCGCACCCAAGAAGAAGCGGAGCGTCTGCGCGAAGCGTTCGTGCACGCGACCGAGGCGCGCGAGCGGGCACACTCCGCGCGCGCGCAGGCGGAACGCGACGCGGAGGCGACCGCTCGGCGGTCGGCGGCTCATCGTGCGCTCGAAGAGGCGCGGGCGGCGCTCGCGGCGTTCGAGGCCGAGCGCGAGCGTTTGCACGCGCTGGAGATACGAGTTCGCGAGACGGAGTCGAAGCAGCGGGACGCGACCGCGCGGCTGGTGGAGGCCGAAGCGAACGCGAAGCTCGCACGCGAAGCGTTCGATCGCGCGAAGGAGACGCTGCGGGACGTGCGAGGCCGGGCGGCGGAGCGCGAGCTGCGCGCGCAGGAGCTCGGCGCCGAGCGCAAGGAGCTGCTCGCGCGGATTGAAGCGCGCGAGGCGCGTCGGCTTCGCGCGGAAGAGGCGTCACGCGCGAAAGAGCGCGCAGCAGCGAGCGCGCGCGCGGTCGACGAAGCGCGCGTGCGTGCACGGGACGCGGAGCGCGCGCTGGAAGAAGCGCGGGCGGCGGCTCTACGCGTGGACGCCGCCGTCAAGCTCGCGGAGCGACGCGAGCTCGCGCGGCGCGTGGAGGAGCTCGCGGTCCGGGTGCGGGAGCTCGACGCGATCCAGGCGCGCATCACGGCTCGTGAAGCGGAGCTCGCATCGTCCGCGGCCGACCCGAGAGCGAACGAAGACGGTCCCACGCGCGCGACCCTCGATGCGCTCCGTGCCCTCGCGTCGTCGCTCGCGGTGGCAGAGGCGAAGCTCGAAGTCGGGCTCTCGCTCGCGCTCCGCCGGCTCGGCGACGCGACGGTGGAGGCGAGCGCGGACGGCGAGCGCGTGTCCGCGGACGGCAAGACGCTCGCCCTCGACGCGCGCCGCGAGCTGCGCGTGAAGATCGGGCACGACGGCGCGCCGCTGGTGGAGCTCGTGGTGACGGGCGGCGCGGCGGACGCGCGCGCCGAGGTCGAGGCGGCACGAGCGCGCTTCGCGGAGGCCGCGGCGGCGCAGGGGCTCGATCCGAAGGCTTCCCCCGAGACCACGATCGCGGCGCTCGAAGCGGCGGTCGAGGCGGCCTCCGCGCGACGCGAGGCGCGGCTGGAGCTCGAGCGCGAGCTGCGCGCCGATCGCGAGAGCCTCGCGCGCCTGCGCTCCGTACGGGCGGAGCACGACGCGCTCGCCGCGCGCTTCATGGCGCTGCCGCCGGACGAGCTCTCCGTGGAGCTTCGGGGCCACGCGGAGGCGCTGCTGATCGATCTCGGCGACGACGCGGAGCACACCGTCGCGACGCGGCGCGACGAGGCACGTGCGGCGGAGCGCTCAGCGCTCGAGGTCGCGGAGGTCGCACGGCGCGAGCTGGCGGTGCGGAGCGCGCGCGCGGAGGTCGAAGCGGCGGAGGCCAAGCTGAAGTTCGACGCCGTCGGACCGGACGCCGAGGCGAGCTCGACCGACGACGACGCGACGCTGCGCGCGCGCGTGGCGGCGCTCGACGCCGAGCTCGAGACGCTGACGAGCGCGACCGACGCGCGCGAGGCGGAGGAGCGCGTTCGCCGGGCGCAGGAGGCGTTCGAGGCGAGCGAGCTCGCGATCGGGACGGCGCGTGAAGCTCAGCAGCTCCACGCGCGCGCGGTCGCCGCGGATCGCGCGCGCCTCGAGGAGCTCTCGCACGCGCACGCACGCACCGACGGTGAGAAGCTCGCGGAGGACGTGCGGGCGCGTGAGGCCGCGTGGGCGTCGACTCCCGAGCCTACTCGCGAGGTCGACGAGGATGCGCTGCGCCACGCACGGGCGGCGGCCGAAGAAGCAGATCGTCTCGCCACGGAGGCGCGCGAGCGGCACCTGCTCTTCGTCGGACAGCTCGAAGCGAGCGAAGGCAGCGTCGCGATCGAGCGGCACCGCGAGGCCGAAGAGGCCCACGCGCTCGCGCTCGCGCGAGAGCACGAGGTCGAGGTCGACTTCGGCGCGTGGAAGCTGCTGCGCGACGCGCTGCGTGACGCGGAGAACGCGGAGGGTCACCACCTCGGCGAGGCGCTCGCGCCGAAGGTCGCGGCGCGCCTCGCGGAGCTCGCCACGCAGACCCAGGCGCCCGCGCGCTACGCGGGGGTGCGGCTCGACGCGCACCTGCGCACGGAGGGCGTGCTCGCACAGGGCCGGACCCGCGACCCGAAGCTACTGAGCGTCGGCACGCGCGAGCAGCTCGCGCTCCTCTTGCGCCTCGCGGTGGCCGAGATCCTGAAGCTCCCGCTCGTGCTCGACGATCACCTCACCCACACCGATCCGGTGCGTGCGAGCTGGTTCCGGCAAACCCTCCGGGCGGCGGCCCACGACACGCAGATCGTGGTGCTCACCTGCCATCCCGACGTCTACCTCGACGACACGGATCGCCCGAAGGAACGCGCGTACCAGGATCGCGCGGCGGGGCTGTTGCGGGCGATCGACGCCACGCGTGTGATCGAGTGCTGAGCGTGGACGCCGGTCGTACGATCGAGCGGCGTACCACCGTCGGCGCTGCGATCGTGATCAGCCCACACGACCGCCCACGTACGCGGCGGTCCGTTCGTCCTGCGGGTGCTCGAGCACCTCCCGCGCTTCGCCGTGCTCCACGAGCTCGCCGAGGTAGAAGAACGCGACGTGATCGGCGACGCGCCGGGCCTGCGCGAGCGAGTGCGTGACCATCGCCATCGTGATCTCGCCGCGCAGGCGATCGATCAGCGCCTCGATGGCCTCCGTCGCGATCGGATCGAGCGCGCTCGTCGGCTCGTCGAGCAGCAGGACCTCCGGCCGCACCGCCAGCGCGCGTGCGATGCAGAGGCGTTGCTGTTGGCCCCCGCTCAGGCCGAGGGCGCTCTTGCCGAGACGGTCCGACACTTCGTCCCAGAGCGCGGCGTGTCGGAGCGCTTCTTCGACGCGCGCCGCGAGCTCGGTGCGGTTGCGGAGCCCGCCGACGCGCAGGCCGAACGCGACGTTGTCGAAGATCGACTTCGGAAACGGGTTGGGCTTCTGGAAGACCATGCCGATGCGCCGCCGCACCTCGATCGGATCGACGTGCGGCGCGTACACGTCCTCGCCGTCCAAGAGGACCCGGCCTGTGACCTCGGCTTCGGGGACCTCGTCGTGCATGCGATCGAGCGCGCGCAGCACGGTGCTCTTCCCGCAGCCCGACGGGCCGATGAGCGCGGTGACGGTGTTGGTCGGCAAGCCGAAGCTCACGTCGCGCACCGCGACTCGACCGGCGTACGCGACGCCGAGCTTCTCGATGCGGAGCTTCGGCTCGACCTCCGTCCGCGGGGCGCGTTCGACGGCGGTCTCGGTCACGCCATCCTCCGGGCGCGCGATCGCAGCACGCTGGCGACGAGGTTCAGCAGGAACGCGAGCGCGAGGAGCACCAGCACCGTCGCGAAGAGCGTCGGTCGGGACGCGTCGACGTCGGGCGACTGGGTCGAGAGCGCGTACACGTGGTAGCCGAGGTGCATGAACATGTCGCGTGGATCGTTCGGGAGCTCGGGCAGGTAGTTCGCGGCGCCCGTGAAGAGGATGGGCGCGACCTCACCGGCGCCTCGCCCGATCGCCAGCACGACGCCCGTCCAGATGCCGGGCGCCGCCCGTGGAAGGACCACTCGGAAGACGGTGTCCAGCCGCGTCGCGCCGACCCCGAGCGCCGCCTCACGCAAAGAATCCGGCACCGCGCGGATCGCTTCTTCGGTGGTGACGATCACGACCGGCAAGGTGAGCACCGCGAGCGTGAGGCTCGCCCAGAGCAGCCCCGGTCGCCCCCACACCGGCGCACCCTCCGCGAGCGCGTGGTCGAGCCCGCGGCCGACGAAGAGCACGAAGAAGCCCAGCCCGAAGAGACCGAACACGATCGACGGAACACCCGCGAGGTTCGCGACCGCGGCCCGCACGAGGACGGCGAGCCTCGGCCCGAAGCGACCGGCCCGCGGCGCATACTCCGCGAGCCAGATGCCGGTCGCGACACCCACGGGTACCCCGGCCACCGTCATCAAGAGCGTCACGAGCGCGGTGCCGACGAGCGCGGGCGCGATGCCGCCTCCCACCATCGACGCGTCGGGGGCCTCGACGAAGAACGCGAGGTCGAGCCGAGGCACGCCTTCGAAGAGCGTGACCCCGAAGAGCGCGCTGGTCGCGAAGAGCACGATCGCGAGCGCGAGCCCGCTCCCCCACGCGAGCCAGCGATCCCCGCGGCTCACGACGCCACCTCCGCGGTCGCGGTCGCGCGACGGGCTCTTCCCGAGACCGGCGCCACCTCTTCCGCGCGGAGCTTGCGTCGCAGACGAAGCACGACCCATCGCCCGAGCTCGTTCAACGCGAAGGTGACCACGAAGAGGAGCGCGCCGAGGAGGAAGAGCACGCGCCAGTGATCGCTGCCGGGCGTCACCTCGCCGAGCTCGGCCGCGATGGTCGCGGTCAAGGTGCGCGCGCTGCTCGTCGGATCGAGCCCCATCACGGGCGCGTTCCCCGACGCCATCAGCACGATCATCGTCTCTCCGATCGCGCGACCGAAGCCGAGCACCACCGCGGCGGCGATCCCTGGCATCGCGGCCGGCAGGGTGACGCCGAGCGTGGTCTGCCAGCGACGCGCGCCGAGCGCGAGAGATGCTTCGACGAGCTCGCGTGGCACCGTGCGCAGCGCGTCCTCGGTGATCGTGAGCACGACGGGGACGACCGCGAAGGCGAGCCCGATCGCGGCCACGAACGCGTTGAGCCGATAGGTGAGATCGAAGGCTCGCTGAACGCCTCCGGCCAAGATCGCGAGCACGAAGAAGCCGACCACGACCGAAGGCACCGCGGCGAGGAGCTCGACCGCCGCCTTGACCCACTCGCGCACGCGGCGGGGCGCCACCTCGGAGAGGAAGACCGCGCCGCCGACTCCGAGCGGGATCGCGATCGCCATCGTGAGGCCGGTGATCTTCAGCGTGCCCACCACGAGCGGGATCACGTCGAGCTTTCCGGGGAAGCCGACGGGCTGCCAGACGTGAAGCGGTTCGTCGTAGCCGGGCCAAAGCCGCGGCCGGAAGAGCGACGCGAGGCCGCCTTGATCGGTGAGCGCGTCGTCGTCGATCAGCAGGGGCCAGGCCTGGCGGAAGACGAAGACACCGATCGCGATCACCGCGAGGATCGCGCTCGACGCGAAGAGCGCGATGAGGCGCTCGATCGCGCGGTGCCACCACGGGGTCCGGACACGTCCGAGCTTCATCGCGCGTCCTCCAGCTTCGCCCGCTCCGCCGCGCGCACCTCGGGGGGGAGCGGGAAGAAGCCAGCGCCTTCGACCTCCGCTTGGCCTTCGTCGGAGAGCACCCAGGTCACGAGGTCGCGGGTCGCCCCGGTCGGCACTTCGGCGAGGACGAGGTAGAGGAAGCGCGCGAGCGGGTAGCTGCCGTCGATCGCGGTGCGCTCGTCGGGAACCACCGCCGGCTCACCGCGGGCAGGCGCGATCGGGACGAGCCGCACCCCGTGCGCGAAGCCGTAGCCGCCGTAGCCGATGCCTTTCGGATCGTGACGCACCGCTTGGATGACCGCCGCGGTGCCCGGCAACGACTGCGTCTCGGCCGCGAAGTCGAAGCGGTCGAGCACGTGCTCCTTGAAGTAGACGTAGGTGCCCGAGCTGTTCTCGCGTCCGTAGAGCACCACGCGTGAAGCGTCGCTCCCGCCGACGTCGGTCCAGTGGGTCGCGTGGCCTCGGTAGAGCGCGCGCAGCGAAGCGACGTCGAGCGAGGGCAGCGGGTTGTCTTCGTGGACGTAGACCGCGAGCGCGTCGACCGCGACGCGCAGCACGATCGGCTCGCCACCTCGCGCACGCAACGCGTCGAGCTCGCGTGGCTCGACGTCTCGGCTCGCGGCCGCGAGGTCGGTGGTGCCGTTCATGAGCGCGGCGATTCCGACGCCCGAGCCTCCACCGCTCACCTGAACCGAGAGCTCGGGTCGCGTTTCACGAAACGCCTGCGCCCATTTCTGGCTGAGGACGACCATCGTGTCGGAGCCGCGCAGCGTCACGGTGTCCGCCGCGTGTCGCTCCGCGCGACGCGTCGCGCCCGCACATGCGAGCAGCCCGACCACGCAGACGATCGCGACCCTCATGCCGTGGACGGTGCGGCGACGTCTTCAACGGGCGGTGTCGGCGTGGTGACGGACCTGTCGCGACGGGTGACGGACTGACGTCACGCGTCGCACGAATGCGGTGTGAACGAACGAAGGCGAACGCTCAGCGCCGGTCGATCTCGGCCGACGGGTCCACCGGCTCCGCGTCCTCGAGGAAACGCGCCATGCGACGATCGCCCAACAGATGCGCGCGCGCGAAGGCGAGCGCGTAGACGTTGGTCGCGCGTTGCCACGCGAGGGCATCCATCGCGGTGCGATCGGTCGGACAGCGCAAGAGCTCCGAGCCGGGGAGGCGACGGCAGACGTCGGTGAAGGAGTTGTGCCCCGCACCGAGGAAGTCGATGCGCATGTCGTCCACCCCGTCGAGCGCGCTCCAATACACGTCTTCGTTCGCCGACCCCGCGGGGTGACCGTCACCTTCCGCCACCATGTGCAGCACCGGGATCTCGATCGCGCGCACGCCTTCGGTTCCGAAGAGCCCGAAATCACCCGACGCCATCGGGATCGCGGCCACGAAGCGCGGATCGCGCACGCCCGCCGCGAGCTGCTCGAGCGCCTCGTCGTCGAGCTCGTCGCAGATGTCGGCGGAGACGTCGCCGGCGGGGCAGCCGGTCTCGATGAAGTCGACGTCGTAGATCGCGCCCGCGAGGCCGTACGCGGTGTAGCCGCCGAAGCTGTGGCCCGCGATCACCGCACGGTCGCTCACGTGCCCCGCGAGGGGCGAGCTCGCCGGCAACGCGAGCAGATGGTCGTAGCTCTCCGACACGTCGTGTCCGCGCAGGTAGTAGATCTCCGTCTGACGATCCTCGCCATCCACGGTGGTGTTGCCGGTGTGCTCGGGCGCGAAGACGAGCCAACCGTGCGACGCGAAATGCTCGAACACGAAGGTCGAGACGAGCGGCACCGCTTGGTGTCCGTGCGAGTAGCCGAGCACGGGGAACACGCCCTCCGCGACCGGCGCTTCGATGGCGGCCGTCGCGGTCGCGAACGGATACGTCGGCACGCGCAGCCCCTCGGTCGTGGTCGCGGGGTACCAGACGTAGAGCTTCACCGTGCGATCGCCGCGGCCGTCGGGACGCGCGTAGGTGACCTCGAGCTCGGTGAAGCCGACCTCGTGCGGTCCGCGCGCTTCGAGCTCGGCGACCGGATCCGGATCGTCGCCGCCACACGCGAGGAATCCGCACGCGAGAAGGAAGGCCAGGGCGAGGAGAGAGAGGCGCGACATCGGCGCGAAGGATAGCCGAGCGCCGAGGGCTCGTGGGCGGCTCGGTACGTGGGCTGGGTACGTGAGCTCGGTACGTGGGCTCGGTACGTGGGCTCGGTACGTCGTGGGCTCGTACGCTCGGTCCGCGAGGGGCCGAGGGCTCGCGCGCATGGTAGGTGGACGCCTTCGTGCGTCGTCACTTCCGTCGAGCGCTCTGGCTCCTCGTGCTCCCCGCGCTCTGGCTCGGCTGGGGAACCGTCTGCCCCATGTGGTCGAGCGCGACGCCCTACCGCGAGACGCTCGACGAACACGACACGCTGCTCGTGGTCGGCGATCTCCAACGCACCTCGATCGCGGAGGCGTGGTTGCTGCGACGCGAGCGCAACGACGCCGCGCGGCGCGCGATCCTCCGCGCGCTCTCCGACGAGCGCGACGTCGCGGGCGTGCTCTTGCTCGGGGACCTCGTCTTCGACGGATCGTCCTGCGCGGACTGGGCGCGTCTCGACGAGGAGCTCTCGCCGCTGCGCGAGCGTCCGCTCGTGCTGGTGCCTGGCAACCACGACTATTGGGGTCTCGATGCGCAGGCGTGCGCGCGTCTGCACGAGCGTTTCCCGAGCCTCGCGGAACGATCGTGGCGCACGTTTCGATTCGGCGCGCCTGCTGGTGGAGCCGGCGACGAGCGACGCGGCGCGCTCGCGTTCGTGTTGCTCGACAGCAACCCCGACGTGATCGGACCCGACGGTTGGAGCGCGCAACGACGTTGGCTGCGCGACGAGCTGCGTGGCTTGCGCGAGGACGCTTCGATCCGCGGCGTGGTGCTCGCGATGCATCATCCGGCGCTCACCAACAGCACGGTGACGGGCGACGACGACGCGGCCGCGGAGCTCGTGCAGCTCGCGAGCGAGACCTTCGAGCCGATGCTCGTGCTCTCGGGTCACGCGCACGCCTACGAGCACTTCGTGATCGGCGCGCGTCACCACGTCGTGAGCGGCGGCGGTGGCGGTCCGCGCGTGACGTTGCTCGAAGGCGAAGCGCGCCGGCACCGCGACGTCTTCGAGGGGCCCTCGCCGCGCCCCTTCCACTACCTCCGCCTCCGTGCGACGCGCGAAGGCGTGCGCGTCGAGGCCCACGGGTTTCGCAGCGGAGAGAGCGAGCCGAGTCGCTTCGATCGTTTCGTCGTCCCCTGGTCGCGCTGAGCGCACCGGGCGTAGCGCGCGGAGGCAACGCGCTGCGCTCCGCGAGGAGCGCTCCGTCCGTGATCGCGCAGCCTCTGCGCGCACGTGCATCTCCTGCACGGTGACCTCGCGCACCGGCCGCGCGGCGCGGGCGATCCACGCTTCGAGCGTGCGCACTCTTCTCGTAGCCCTCGCCGTCGCCACGTCGTTGCCTCTGCTCGCGCAAGACGTCGCGCAGGAGGCCACGGAGTCGGATTTGCCCGGCGTCTATCGCCTCTCGACCCCGAACGATCGCGCGCAGGCGTTGATCGACGAGGCGATCGACGTCGGTGTGGAGTCGATGGGTCCGCTGCGTCGGTCCGTCGGTCGTCGTCGGCTTCGCGCGAAGAACGAGATCCGTCGCGAGCTCGAGATCGCGTTCACCGGCGAGCGCGTCGCGATCCGCTACGACCGCGATCGCTACGAGGTGCGGCGCAACGTGCGCGAGACGGTGACGCTCCCGGACGGAGAGCGCGTGCAGCTCCGTGCGACCGTCGAGGGGCCGCGCCTCGTGCTCGACTGGAAGACGGACGACGGCGAGCGCCGCGACACCTTCACGCGACGCGCGGACGGCACCCTCGTGTTCGGCGTGACGGTGACGAGCGAGCAGCTCCCGACGCCGGTTCGGTATCGCCTCGTGTATCGCGCGCGTTGAAGCTCGCACGGTCGAAGTGCGCACGGTCGAAGCTCGCACGGTCGAAGTGCGCACCCTTCGAAGCGCGCACCCTTCGAAGCGCGCACCGTCGAACCGCGCGCTCGTCGACGCGCGCACCGTCGACGAGGAAGCCGACGGAACGAACGAGCCCTCCGCGAAGGGAGGGCTCGCTCACGACGAGGTGTTTCGCGAGATCAGCGCACCATCACGCTCACACCGGCGCCGCCCATGATCGAGACGCCGCCGCCGCCCATCACGCTCGCGCCACCCATCACGCTCGCGCCGCCCATCACGGAGACGCTCGGCGGAGCGGGCGCCTGCACACGAACACCCGCGCCCGGCGCCTGCACGCGCACCGCCGCGCCCGGCCCGCGCACCTGTACGCCCGCACCCGGCGCCTGCACGCGCACCGCCGCGCCCGGCGCCTGCACGCGCACGCCCACACCCGGGGCTTCGACCATCAAGCTCGCGCCCGGTCCACGCACACGCACCGTGGTGCCCGGACCCGCCGGAGGAGCCACGACCACGTCCGCACCGCCGCGCGCGCGCAGACCGACCGCGGGCGCCCACGGCGGCGGGTTGCCACGCTCGACCAAGACCTCCGCGCGACGCTCGTGCCAGCGCGAGAGGCGCGGCACGTGGTGCACGTGCACGCCACCGCGCACGCGACGACCACGATGCACGACCGCGACCGCGATCGGCGCCGCGGCGACGTCGATCGTCGCGTCGACCGCGCCCACGTAGCAGTTCGCGGCCGCGTCCCACACGAGCGTGACCGGCGTCTGCTCCACACCGACGTTCACGTTCACCGTCGCGTCCGCGACCACCGGAGCGCCCTGCACGTCGACCACGTACGCCTTGAGCTGGCCGTCGTCCTGCGGCACGACCTCCACGTTGTAGTCGCCTGCCACGACGACCGTGCCTTCGTGCGCGGGAGGCGCGACGACCGCGACGGACGCCACGTTCGCGACGTGCTCCACGTCGTTCTGGGAGACCGTGAACGTGATCGGTCCCGGCGCCACCGTCACCGTCGGACGACCGACGTAGGCCTCGACCTGCGCGTCCCACACGAGCGTGACCGGCGCGGGCGGCGCGTCGACCACCGGCACCATCACGGTCACCTCCGCGTCCGCGCCCGTGACCGCGCCGGTCGGGCTCTCGACCCACGCGATCACCTCGTTCGGCTTCGCGACGACCTCCGCGCTCATCTCGCCGACGACGACGACGGTGCCGCCGTGCGACGCGACCGCGGGCGCCGAGGCCATCTTCGCGACGTTGCCCGTGAGCTCTTGGCCGTCCTTGCTGAAGCTCACCGCGACCGAGGTCGAGGGCGCCATCGCCGAGCCCTCGGGGAGCGCACCCACGTAGCGCTGAAGCGCGGCATCGAAGCGCAGCGTGACCGGCGCGGTGCCTCCCGCGACCGTCTGCACCTGCACGGTGATCTCCGGGATGTTCGACACGACGTTGCCGCTGCCGTCGAGCACCACCGCCTGCACGCTACCGTCGCGCAGCGGCAGCACCTCGACCGCGATGCCGGCGCTCGTCGTCGCGATCTGTCCGCCGATGCGACCCGTGAACGAGCTCGCGGTCGTCGGCGCGGCGTTCGCGACCGCTTCGGTCAGCTCAGCCGCGGCGGCGTTGAGCTCCGCGGCGGCTTCTTCACCGCCCCCACAGCCGAAGCCCGCCAGGGCCAGTAGGAGCGCGGGGATGGTTCGTGTGGTTCGTAGCATTCGGATCCTCCTCACGATGCGCGGCGCGAAGGCGCCTTGCCTTGGATGTGCTCGAGCACGTGCGCGATGTCGGATGTGCGATCTGTCGTGCGGGTGCCCGGCGGTCCGGTAACGGGAGTATGCGACGACTCGACCAGGCTCGAACATTCACTCCGCGCAGAATCCCGACGGGAAATCGTGGAGGATGCCGCTCGGAACGGATTTTCGGGCGACAAGTCGGCGGCTGACCCCGCCGACCAAGGCGACAAGTCGGCGGCTGACCCCGCCGACCCAGGGGAAAGTCGGCGGCGGCTGACCTCGCCGACCAAGGGGAAAAGTCGGCGGCTGACCCCGCCGACCAGGGCAACAAGAAGTACCGAGGCGCGTCCGTTCGCGCCGCAAGAGAGGGAACGAGATCGATGAGCGAATCGACGAGTGGAGCAAGTGCGGCGCGCGTCGCGATCGTCACGGGCGCGAACACCGGCATCGGCGAGGTCACGGCGCGCGAGCTCGCACGGCAGGGCTTCCACACCTTCCTCGCGTGTCGCAACGTCGACAAAGCCGAGCAGGCGAAGGCGCGAATGATCGCCGCGGTGCCGAGCGCGACGATCGAGATCCTCCCGCTCGATCTCTCGAGCCTCGAAGCGGTGCGGCAGAGCGCGGCGTCGTTCCTCGCGCGCGAGCTTCCAGTCGACGTGCTCGTGAACAACGCGGGCCTCGCCGGACAACGCGGTCAGACGAAGGACGGCTTCGAGCTCGCGTTCGGCGTGAACCACCTCGGGCCCTTCCTCTTCACGCGACTGCTCGAAGAGCGCGTGAAGCAGGCGGCGAAGAAGCGTGGTCAGGCGCGCATCGTGAACGTCGCGTCGCGCGCGCACACCCGCGCGAAAGGCATCGACTGGGACGCGCTGCGCAAGCCGACGAAGACGGTGACGGGCTTTCCGGAGTACGGCGTGAGCAAGCTCTGCAACGTGCTCTTCTCCGCCGAGCACGCGAAGAAGCTCGCGGGCACCGGCGTGCACACCTACGCGCTGCATCCGGGCGTCGTCGCGAGCGACGTGTGGCGCGAGGTCCCGTGGCCGGTGCGCTCGATCATGAAGCTCTGGATGATCTCGAACGAAGAAGGCGCGCAGACGCAGATCCACTGCGCGACCGCGCCGGAGCGCGCGAACGAGACGGGGCTCTACTACGACAAGAGCGCGCCGAAGGAGCCCGCGCGCCTGGGACGCGACGAGGGCTTGATGCGCGAGCTCTGGGAGCGCAGCGAGGCGTGGGTGAGTCGAGGTTCGTGACGAGGGCAGGCGTCGCGTCGAAGTCGCGACGCCTGCCTCCCTGAGCTCGTCCTCGCGACGAGAGCGGTCATCGCGAATCGAAGCGACGCACGGCCTCCACGGTGCCGTCGAAGTCTTCGTGGTGGAGCAGGTGTCCTGCGCCCTGCACGACGTCGAGCTGCGCGCCGCACCGACTCGCGACGTCTCGCGCGTGCTCGAGAGGTGTCGCGACGTCCTCCGACCCGACACGAAGCAACATCGGCGCCGCGAGCTCCGAGAGCCTCGGCCGCAGATCGGGCGCGACGGAGAACGCTCGTAGCTCGGCGGCGATCACCGAGCGGGGTGCGGCGTGGAGCATGTCGCGCACCACACGTCGGGTGAGCGTCGGCTCGAGCTCGACGAACGCGCGCGAGAACATCGACGCGAGCAGGGCGCCCTCGAGATCGACGCCGGCTTCCACGGCGTCGGCCGTGGCGGCGAAGCGGGTCCGATCGGCGTCCTCGAACCCGGCGATCGGTCCGAGCTGCACGACGCCGCGCGCAGCGAGCTTCGGATGGTCGAGCGCGAGCTGGAGCGCTCGATAGCCTCCACCCGAGCAGCCGACCAACAGCGGGCGCTCGACGCGGTGCGTTCGAAGCGTGCTCTCCAGCTCGGCTCCTACTTCGGAGAGGACGTACTCGCCGCTCCGAGGTGCGCTTCGTCCGTAGCCGGGCAGGTGTACGACGAGGACTCGATGCGACGTGGCGAGGACGTGCACGAGGGGCGCGAAGTCCTCGGGAGGCTGCGGCAAACCGTGTAGGAGGACGAGGTCTGGCCCCGCTCCCATGACGTGAATGAACATCGAGCACAGTTTGTATTTCGAGGTCTCGATCTCGCGGGAGGCTGAACGTTTGGACATCGTTCAAACGAGGTAGATGGCCCGCGGTGAGGCTGAACGAAGCGATGGAGCATCCGCGCCCGCAGAGGGCGCTCCAGCCACGCTCCTCACTTCTCACGGCGGAGCGCGTCCACCAGCTCGATGCGACTCGCGACGCCGAGCTTTCGGTAGACGTGCTTGGCGTGGGTCTTCGCCGTGCTTTCGGCGAAACCTCGAAGCGCGGCCACCTCTCGCAAGGTCAAGCCGGCCGCCAGGTCCTCCGCCACCGCGCGCTCGGTGGGCGACAAGATCGCGGTCGCTCGGAGCTCGATGGCATCCCGCTGGCGGAGCATGGCCAGGTATCGGACACCGTCTCCTCCCGACAACCGGACCAGACGGGCCGAGACGCCGTCGATCCGCGCTCGGGCATCGACGCCGTGTCGAACTCCGGTGATCCAACGTCGAAACACCTGCGCGCGCTCCGCGGTCAGCCATGCCAGAGCGCGCTCGGTGCCACGTTCCACGACGCCCGCGCCGTCGAACAGAAGAAACGGATCCTCGTCGAGAGCCTCGAGCGTTCGGGCCGCCGCTAGCCCTTCGACGGTTCGACGGACGAGGGCGTTGGCCCGGCGTCGCTCTGCGACCGAGAATCGACCGTGGGTGCGGAGTGCGCCGATCCACCCGATGAATCGGTTGCCTCGGTAGGCGAGCAGACGGAGTTGATCCGTGATTCGAGCGCGCGCGTAGAAGAGCTGAAACACCGGAAGAGATTCCAGGGCTTCGACGCTGCGATACACGTCGTACATGCCTTGGAACGCCGAACGGGAAGCGGCGATGGGTCGCTCCAAGGTCCAACCGCCTCGCCGAAGTCGCCGCACGTCTTCGGAGTCCGTCGTCATCGAGCCGGTCGGCAGCGGCTTGCCGAGGTGGCTCGCGATGATGCGCGCGGGCTCGGGGGCGCCGCGTGAGCGCACGACCGCGAGCAGCCCCGATTCCGTCACGTCATGCCAGACCGTAGCGTCGGCGTTCGTCGCCGAGCGCAGGGCGTCGAGCACCTCGTCGCGCACCGCGTCGGGGCTCTCGCTCAACATCGTGGCGATCGGTTCGGACATGGAAGACCCGAGCTCGTGCTCGCCCACATCGCGTCTTCGTGGGGCGCCCCCGCGCCCCCGCGCGGTGCGGTCGACGAAGACGATACACGAGCTCGGCCCCGTGATGAATCGGGGAGCGCGGTGCCGACCCTCGGGTGATTCAATCCCAGCGAGGCAGCGTGCGCCACAGCAGCGCGACGAGCGCGGCCTGCCGGTGGACTCCGACTTTTCGGAAGATGTTGCGCAGGTGAACCTGCACGGTCCCGCGGGCGCTTCCGAGCGCGAGCGCGATCTCGTCCGCGGTCAGCCCGTCCATCGCCAGCTCGGCGACCTGCGACTCGACGATCGTCATGCCCCAGAGGCTCCGGAGCGCGGTGCGAAGACCGGGTGCGCGCGTCTTCGTGTCGGTGACGTAGCCGCATGCGACCGCTCGGGGCCACGCTCGAGCGCGCACGGGACGCAGCACCACCACCACGCTCTCGTTGATGCGGAACGCGCCGCATCGACGGCGCAGCGCGTGTCGCGTGGCGCTCGTGTCCAGCGGGATGACCGACACGTCTCCGAACACGCGCCGCGCTCGCACGCCGAGGCGAACGAAGGTTCCACGGTCGTCGACCAGGAAGTCCGCGCCTTCGGCGTCGTCGTACACACGCGGATCGTCGACCTGCTCGGGCGATGCGATGGCGTATCTCACTCGCACCAGGGTCCACATCGCGGGAGCGCGCGCCATCCCACGTTCGGGGGAGGACAGGCGTCGTCGCGGGCGCCTCTACCGCTTCCAATCTCGCGACCCGACGTGCGTCCGGCGCCGCGCGGCAGGCCGACCCCGTGCGCCCCAGCATCCTGCGTCAGGTCTCGCGTGTGGCTCGCCCGCGTGCTCATCGATCGTCGACGCGGAGGCACTCGCCTTCGCGGGCGATGCGGATGCTGAGCGACTCGTCGTCGGTCCCAGCGCGGAACTGGCCCGATCCGTCGGCGTCGACGTTTGCCTCGAAGGGGCCGCGTTCGAGCTGTGCGCTCGAAGAACGGAGCGCGTGCACCCAGATGCGGTGGCGCCCGCCGACGCCCGGCGCCTCCGCTCCCTCCTCGACGCGCAGCGCCTCGGACTGCAGGTGATTCCACTCGCGCAGCGCGTCGGTCCACACGGTCGGAGCGACGACGTCCTCCGGCGACGCGGGAGGCACGTCGTGCGCCGCGATCGAAAGCAGCGCCGCCGCGAGCTCTTCGGCGGTGCGGAGACACGGCGGACCGACGTGTGAATCGACGGGCGCGCTCGGTGAGGACGCGCCCTCGGGCGACGAGACTGCGGTGGCGCTCGTGGCGTGGGACGAGCCGCAGCCGAGGGCCAAGGAACCGGAGAGCGCGAGGCGTACGAGTGAGAGAGTCGACAGCTTCATGCCGTGACGGTGCCATCGTCCGACCCCGCTTCGCGAGCGTCGGGCTCGAGCTTTCAGACGGATTCAGTGGTGCGAGGGGTGGCGGGACTTCACGCCTCCGAGACTCGATCTCGGAGGTGTCTTCATGGGTGTGCTCGTTCGTTCGTTCTGCGTTCTCGCGATCGCGGCGTGTGGTGGAGAGGAAGCGGCACGCTCGCTCGCGACGTCGCCAGCCGTGGCGAGTCCCGCTTCGGCGGGCTCGTCGTCTCCAGAGGACGCGGCCGACCCGTCGAGTGTCCGCACGCTCACCGGAGCCTCGCTCTCGGGGCCGCACGCGACGCGGTGCGCAGCACTGCAGAGCCACCGCGCCCTGCGCGAGCGGCCGGAGCCGCCGTGCGAGCAGCTCGAAGCGAGCGCGTCCGGCGATCGGCTGGACACCGTCTTGGCTCGATTCGGACCGTCGGGGCCGTTCGAGGACGTCGAGCTCGTCGTGGTGGAGCTGGGCGAAACGGACGCGCCCGAAGGCGGCGAGTGTGTGCTCGTCGCGCGCCACGAAGGACGTTGGTATCGCGACGACCTCGGCGACCTCTGCTCCAACCGAGGCACCGCCCGTCTCTCGGTCGAGCCGACGTTCAGCTCGCTTCCGAGCGGACGGGTGCGGCTCGATCTCCTCCTGCGCGACGAGCACGAGCGCGGCGGCCAGGTGACGTCGCTCGCTCGCCGTGTCGACCTCGTCGAGCGCACGTTCGAACGCCAGCGCGCTCGATCGCCACCGCATGCGCGCCGAGGGTGCGACGTGCGGCCATGCGTGCACGAGGTCGTGCGCTCGGCGAGCCACCGAAGCCGCATGAGCCCGAGCGAACGTTCGTTCGTCGAGGAGCGCACGCGTGATCGTGCGAAGCGAAGGTCGGTACGGCGCGAGGACGCGAGCTCCGAGCCCATCCACACACACGAGCGAACGCTCGGTCAGGACCTCGAGGTCGTCGACGTCGATCTCACGTCCGCACGCACGTCCCAGCGCGACGAGCTCGTCGACCGTCCACACACACTCCGAGTGTGCGAGGAGCGCGAGGCAGCGCGACTGGCTCACGCTCAGGCCCGCGACCAACACGCGAAAGCGTCGCTCCCACTCGGCGTGCGGGGGCGAATCGTCGATCAGCGCGCGTGGGACTCCGTCGTTCGCTTCGGCCAGACGCCGCGCCTCCAGCCACGAGAGGTTCGGGTGCGCCGACGTCGCGAGGCGAACCGTGCCCTCCGACTCCGGGCCTTCCGTCGGCAGCGCGTTCACGAAGAAGCTCTGTTCGTCCGGCAAGGTCAGCGCGCGCGCACCGGCGGTGACGACACGGCCCTGCGGCACGCACCGCAGGTACTCCGTGAGGTGCGCGCGCCACGCGTCCTCCTGGCCGTTCACGCCGTCGACGATCACCAGGCGGGACTCGTGCGGAGGCGGCACGGGCTCGCGAGGCGCCCACCACGCCGCACGTGCGTTCGACGTCACGCTTCGCAGGAGCGCGCTCTTGCCGATCCCCGGTGGACCGACGAGCGCGACCACGCGCGACACCCGCATCAGCGCCGTGAGCCGCGCACGCGCCTCGATTCGACCGATGAGCTCCACGGCCCCCTGAAGATCGAGCGTAGCACCGCGAACCTCTCGCCTCCTCCTACGAAGGCAGAACGGACCTCTCGGCCGCGCTTTCAGTGGTGTTTCAGACGCTCGCTGCTTCGTTTCGACGCGACGCTCGACCGCCGTCGAGCCGGAAAGCGAGATTGAACGTGTTCGTCACCGCCATGCCGCCATCGCGTCCCCTCCGGGAAGGCGCGTTCCTCATGCTGTCGCTCCTCGCGCTGACGATCGGAGGGATCGTCGGTTGGTGGGCCGGGAGCGAGCTGGTCGCGCCACCCCGCGGCCCCGGGTCGATCGTCGTGGTGTTCGCCAAGTTGGTCGCCTGCGCGGCGCTCGGCGCAGGGCTCAACACGACGATCGCGCTGGTGGTCGCGCGCGTGAGCCTTCGGCGTGCGTTCCTCGTCCAGGCCGCGATCGCCGCGCTCCTGATCCTGACCGGCGTGGCCTCCTGGACCGTCGGAGGGACGTGGCGATGAAGCCCTCGGATCGCACCGTGCTTTCGCTCGTCGCGCTGAGCGTCTTCGCCTGCGGGTCGGACGGCTCCACGACGCTCGCACCGACGGGGCAAGGCTCGACGAGCGCGCCCGCCGAGCTCCCCGCGGCGACCGACCCAGCCCGCGAAGGTCGTGACGACCGGGACCCGCGGTCGGACCTGTCCGAGATCCGAACGCTCTCGATCGTCGTCGCGCCCACCCCGCTCACGACCCCGGATTCGGCGCGACTGATCTCGGAGCTGCGCGGTTCGTCACTTCCCCTGGAGGTCACCCCGCCCGAGACCGCCGGTTCGCACGTCGCGCGCCACGTCGGTTCTCTTCGCGACGCGACGTGCACCGACGCGTCGGGAGAGCCCCTCGCCGATTCCACCGACGAGCCCACGATCGAGTGCTCGCTGTGGACGTCCGCGGGCTTCTTCTACGCCGTCACGCTGCGACGCTCGGGCCCAGCGTGGGAGGTGGCGCACGTCGAGGTTCTTCCGGACGACTGATCGACACGTCGCACGCGCCGACGGCGCGGCTCGACGATGCGACGGCCCCATTCAAGCACCGAGGCACACGTACTTCAGCTCGGTCCACTCCTCGAGGCCGTGCTTGCTGCCCTCGCGGCCGAGGCCGCTCTCCTTCACGCCGCCGAAGGGCGCGACGGGCGTGGAGATCAGGCCCGTCCCCGCGCCGACCATGCCGACCTCGAGCGCTTCGGCGACGCGGAAAACGCGCCCGACGTCGCGCGCGTAGAAGTACGCCGCGAGCCCGCTCGGGGTGTCGTTCGCGAGCGCGACGCCTTCGGCTTCGGTGTCGAACCGGAGGATCCCCGCGACCGGTCCGAAGGTCTCCGCGTTCGCCATCTGCATCTCGGGCGTCACGCCCGTGATCAGCGTCGGCGCGTAGAACGATCCGCCGAGGGACTTCCCTCCGAGCACCACCTTCGCGCCCTGATCGCGCGCGTCCTCGACGTGCGCTTCGATCTTCGCGATCGCGCGGGCGTCGATCATCGGACCGAGCGTCACGCCTTCGTCGAGTCCCGAACCGACGCGCACCTGCGCGAGCTTGGTCGCGAGCTTCTCGCAGAACGCGTCGTGCACTGCGCGCTGCACGAGGATGCGGTTGGCGGCCACACACGTCTGCCCGCCGTTGCGCAGCTTCGCGACCATCAAGCCGTCGACCGCCGCGTCGAGATCCGCGTCGTCGAACACGAGGAAAGGTGCGTTGCCGCCGAGCTCGAGCGCAAGCTTCTTCACCGTGCCCGCGCACGCGGCGTAGAGCTTCTTGCCGACCGCGGTGCTGCCCGTGAACGAGAGCGCCCGCACGCGTGCATCGCTCGTGAGCACTTCGCCGACGCTCGCCGCGTCGCTCGTCGGCACCACGTTCACGACACCCTTCGGGACGCCTGCTTCTTCGCAGAGCTTCGCGATCGCGAGCGCGGAGAGCGGCGTGAGCTCCGAGGGCTTGAGCACGAAGGTGCAGCCCACCGCGAGGGCGGGCGCGAGCTTTCGCGCGATCATCGCGGAGGGGAAGTTCCACGGCGTGATCGCGGCACCGACGCCGATCGGTTGGCGAAACGTGAGCACGCGATGGCCGGGGAAGGGCGAGGGGATCGTCTCGCCGTACGCCCGCAGTCCTTCTTCGGCGAACCACTCGTAGAAGCTCGCCGCGTAGCGGATCTCCGCCCGCGCCTCCGCGAGGGGTTTGCCTTGTTCGCGCGTGAGCAAGGTCGCGAGCTCGTCCTCGCGCTCCGCGTGCAGCGCCCGAATCTTTCGCAAGATCGAGGCACGCTCGTGCGCGGTCTTGCTTCGCCAGCTCGGCAGCACGTCGTGCGCGGCGTCGACCGCTTGGCGCGCGAGCACGGCGTCCGCGTCGCTGACCGCGGCGAGCCGTTCGCCGTTCGCGGGATCCGTCACGTCGAAGCGCGACGCCGTCGCGATCCACTCGCCTCCGACGTACGCGCGGTGCTCGATGTCCGTCATCGCGTCGGCATACCGAACGACCCGCGTCCCACGCAAACACCGCACGAGCTCGGTCGTGACTCGCGGACACCGACCCGGACACCGACTCGGACACCGACACCGACACGGACACCGACACGGAAGCTCGGTGCGCGTTTCCCCTCTCGCGTCGTTCGCCGCGTCCTGCTAGACGCGCCGCCATGCCTCCGGCCCAAGACGCGCGTGTGCGTCCCTTCCTCGTGCGCCCCGGCGCGCGCTACCGCTGCTTCGGCGACGGCCTCTGCTGCACGGACATCCACATCCTCGGTCCGCTCAGCAAGTCCGAGGCGCGCCGCGTCGCGAAGGTCGACCCCGAGGGCCTCTCCTACGACGACG
Source organism: uncultured Sandaracinus sp. (assembly GCA_937982655.1). GTDB lineage: Bacteria > Myxococcota_A > Polyangia > Polyangiales > Houyiibacteriaceae > JACKEH01. Next base: position 2,578 of record CALJLK010000433.1, on the reverse strand, counting down.
GACCGAAGAACCCGCCCGTGCTCCGCGTCGCGACCGACGGCGGTTGCCACTTCCTCCAGCCCGACCGTCGCTGCGGCATCCACGCGAGCCACGGTCCGATGCAGAAGCCCGACTTCTGCCGTCGCTTCCCGATCGGTCTCGTCGCGACGCCACAGGGCGGTCGCATCACGACGGAGCATCGTTGCCCGTGCCGCACGCTCGGCGAGCGCCCGCTGCTCGACGAGGACAACGTGCTCGACTCGCTCGTCGATCAGCGCGGCAAGCCCAAGCCCGATCGGCGCGTGAAGAAGCTGAAGCTCACGAAGAAGACCACCGCGTCGTTCGAAGAGTGGCGCGCGATCGAGGCGCAGCTCCTCTCGCGGCTCGCGTCCGGCGAAGATCCGCGCGATGCCCTCGGCTCGCGCGGTTTTCCCGAGCTGAAGAAGAGCGACTGGTCGACCGAGCTCGACGCGATCGTCGCCGAGTGCATCGACGGGAGCGCGTTCGGCTTCGCGGCGCTCTGGTTCGTCGAGCACGCGCGCAAGCGGCTGAACCCCGAGCATCGCGTGCGTGTCCCGCATCGTCCGTGGGCGGCCGCGTTCGATCGCGCGCAGGCTCGCGAGGGGGCGCCGCGTGAGGAGCGGGACGTGCTCTCGGATTGGCTCGCGGACGAGATCTGGTCGCTGCGCTGGACCGACGATCGGACCTTCGACGTCGCGCGTCTCGAGCTCGCGACGCGCTTCGTGATCGCGCGCGAGGTCACCCGCACCCTCAAGCGCGAGCACGGCTGCCGACCCGATCGCGCGGCCGCGGAGTCGCTGATGGTGGTCGAGCTGATGGGCGAGTCGCAGTACTGGACGGACATCGTCGCGAAGATGAAGGCGTGATGCGCGCGCGCGGGTCGCGTCACGCTCGGACGAGGTGAGGATCGAGCGCGCGTGCCTCTCGCGCGCTCGCCAGGATCCGCCGGACGGCTCGCGCATCGCAGCTCACGTCGATCGCCGACGCCTCTCGTTGCTTGTGAGCGCCGCGCTCGGGCTGGTATCCTCGAAGCTCCATGGTGGGCCCCTCACCCCTGCTCGGGTACAACACGAACGTCCGCCACAAGGGCAAGCTCTTCCACATCCAGACGGAAGACTCGGGGATCAAGCATCCGCACGTGATCACCCACCTCTTCGCGGATGGCGGACGCATCGTGGCGTCGCGCAAGACGAGCTACGGCGAGCTCGTCGGCCGCGAGGATCTGCGCGACCGCGTGAAGGAGCTGATGCGCGCGCAGCACAAGGCGATGTTCATCGCGCTGCGCGACGGCGAGTACGACGAGGACGGCGGTCAGCCGACGCAAGAGGTCAAGTCCGCCCCGCTCGACGTCGACGCGCTGGAGGCCGCGGCCGCGCGTCTCGCCGCTCAGTCGGCGCCGGTTCCGATTCCCTCGCCCACGCCGACGCCGGTGCCCGCGTCGAAGCCGAGCGGTCGCTACCAGACGACGCGTCCGGCGGCGGCGAGCGTGGCGCGTCCGGCCTCCACACCGCCCGGGTCGATCTTCGGCAGCGATCTCTTGAGCGAGAAGTCCCTCGACGAAGTGATCCTCAGCTACCTCGCCGAAGATCTCGACGACGAAGGCTGAGCGCCCCGAGCAATCGCGCACGACATCTCGCAAGCGCGGCATCACGTCGCGCGCACGAGATCGCACGCGCACGAGATCGCACGCGCACGAGATCGCACGACCGTGTCAGCGAGGTTGTGGCTCTCCGACCTCGAGCGCCGGCGCATGCGCGATGCTGACGAAACGATCGCCCGCCCGGACCCCGACCGCCGCGACGACGCGGCTTCGGCCTTCGAGCTGGAGCATTCGCTCGCCCGCGGCGGCCACGTCTTCTTCGCGCACGCGACGACGCGGCGCGCCGCCTTCGCCGAGGTCGAGCACGATCGCGCGGAGCACGAGCGACGCATCGTTTCCCGCGAGCGAGCGTGCGCGGCGAAGCGCACCTTCGGAGACGTGCCACGCGACGAGCGCCTCACCCGCGCGCAGCGGCACGGCCACACACTCGTCTCGGTCGCCGCTCTCTTCCTCTTCGCCCTCGCGCGGCGTCGCAGGATGTCCGACCGCCTCAGCCTCTGCGCGGAGCGCAGGGTCGTTCGGCGCGTCGCGCAGGAGCTTCCGGTAGATCGCGAGGGCGCGACGCTCGTGGCCCTGCTTGGCGAGGATCTGCGCCATGCGGCGCGTGGGGATCGGCTCGGAGCGGAGGAGGAGATCGAGGTCGTCGAGCTCGGCCTCTTGGGTGTCCGAGCTCGCGGCGGCTTCGGAGACGGGTGCCGCGACGGGAACGGAGTCCGTTTCCGAGACGGCGACGGAGTCCGCGACGGAGACGGCGTCCGCGACGGAGTCGGAGTTCGCGACGGAGTCCGCGACGGAGACGGAGTCCGCGACGGAGTCGGAGTTCGAGACGGAGACGGGGTCCGTGACGGAGTCGGAGTACGCGACGGAGTCGGAGTCCGTGACGGAGACGGAATCCGAAACGGCGTCCGCGACGGAGACGGAGTCCGCCACGGAGACGGAGTCCGCGACGGAGACGGAGTCCGTGACGGAGACGGAGTC
>CALJLK010000432.1 GCA_937982655.1 uncultured Sandaracinus sp. | reverse complement strand
AATCGGGGCTTCACGCCCCGTGGGGGAGGGGCTGGCGACAGCCCCTCGAAAGGGCGGAGTCGACGAAGAAGCGCGAGGCGTACTTCCTCGACTTCGCGATTCGCGTGCGGCGCGAGGTGCGCACGCCGTTGATGCTCACGGGCGGGCTGCGCAGCGCGGAGGTGATGCGCTCGATCGTGGCCGATCGCAGCGTCGACGTGATCGGGCTCGCGCGGCCGCTCGCGCTGGAGCCGGATCTGCCGCGCAGGATCCTGAAGAGCAGCTCAGCCGATTTCGCAAGCCGCCCTGCCGGACGGCGCGCAGCTCACGAAGTGAGCAAGGGCTCGTGGGAGGGGGCCCCTCGGGGCTTCACGCCCCGTGGGGGAGGGGCTGGCGACAGCCCCTCGGAGAAGCGGAGTGGGGAGATCGAGCGCAGTGCGATGAAGCCGCCGCGCACGGGCTGGAAGTCGGTCGACGCGATGATCGAGGCGGGCTGGTACGGCGTGCAGATCGCGCGGATGGCGGACGGGAAGGAGCCCGATCCGTCGATCGGCCGCTGGCGCGCGCTCACGAGCTACCTCGGGGACGAGTCCGTGCACGCGGTGCAGCGCGCGTGCGCTCGATGATGCGATCCATGCGCGAGGCGCTCCGCGCACGAGGTGCTCGACGAGGTCTCCGCGGCTCGTAAGCTCTCCGCCTCTGCGACGTCTTCCCGTCGAGGAGCACGAAGAGCGATGAGCACGAATCGGTTGGTCCTGAACGTCCAGGGAATGACCTGCGGGCACTGCAAGGCCCGGGTGGAGCGCGCGCTGCGCGAGGTCGACGGCGTCGCGAGCGTCGAGGTCTCGCTCGCCGAGCATCGCGCGACGATCGCGTACGACGACGCGAAGGTCGCGCCGTCGGCGTTGATCGCGGCGGTCGAAGACGCGGGCTACGACGCGAGCGCGTGACGCGGGCAGTGACGAAGCGCTCGACGCACGCGTCGCCGAGCGTGTAGCAAGGTCGTATGACGACCCTGCTCGGCATCGCGGGAAGCCTTCGACGTGGCTCCTACAATGCGGCGCTCCTTCGCGCGGCGATCGAGCTCGCCCCCGAAGGCGTGACGATCGAAGAGGGCACGATCCGCGGCATCCCGCTCTACGACGGCGACCTCGAAGCCGAGCAGGGCATCCCGGAGAGCGTGCGGCTGCTCAAGGAGCGCATCGTGGCGGCGGACGGCCTCATGATCGTGACGCCCGAGTACAACAACTCGATCCCGGGGGTGCTGAAGAACGCGATCGATTGGTTGTCGCGACCCGGAAGCGACATCGCGCGGGTGTTCGGCCATCGGCCGGTGGCGATCCTCGGGGCGAGCCCGGGGCGCTTCGGGACCGTGATGGCGCAGGCTGCCTGGCTGCCCGTGCTGCGCGCGCTCGGCGCGCGGGCGTGGTTCGGTCCGCGCCTGTTGGTGGGCGGCGCGGCGCAGGTCTTCGACGCGGACGGCAAGCTCATCGACGAGCGCGTGCGCGGCGAGCTGACGAAGTTCGTGGCCGGCTTCGCGAAGTCGGCGGCTGACCCCGCCGGCTGACCCCGCCGACTCGGTCGAGAAGTCGGCGGCTGACCCCGCCGACGAAGTCGGCGGCTGACCCCGCCGACTCGGTCGAGAAGTCGGCGGCTGACCCCGCCGACTCGGTCGAGAAGTCGATCGGGTCGTGAGCTCGCGAGCTTCGACGTTCACCGGCTCGTGACGAGCGTTGTGGACTTCGTGCGCTGCGTCCTGATCGTGGGATCGACGATCACGTCGTGATCACGCACCAACCGTCGACTTCCTCAGCTCACCCCACGCACGAGGCGTGCGTAGACCTCGCGGATTCGTTTGCGCTCGGCGCGGCTCGCCTCGGGATCGAGGGGCTCCTCGTGGTGCACGAGGCGCGCGAGCTCCTTCTGACAGAGCAGGCGGAGCTGGGCGTCGGAGCCGTCGAGTCCTTCGAGCAGCCACTCCGCGCGAGGTCGCCCGGCGTGTTTCTTCCACCAGCGACGCCAGCGCCAGAGCGAGCCCGAGAGATCCGTGCCGGTCAGCAGGCGCAGCACGCGGTGGGCGTTCTCGCGGATCTGCTCTTCCCGATCTTCGAGCAGCGGGATCACGTCGGGCACGACCTCGCCGCGGCGGAGCACCCCGAGCGCCCGGAGCGACACGATGCGGGTGCCGAGCGGGGCGCCGAGATCGACCGCGAAGCTCCGCAGCCGCACGCCGGCTTCGTCGAGCGCGTCGCTGCGGCCAACGGCGAGGAGGGCGTGCAGGGAGACGTCGCGCACGCCGGAGTCGCCGTCGAAGAGGCGCTCGGCGAGCGCGCGGACGAGACGTTCGCGGGCGTCGTCGCTCACGAGCGGCTCCACACGCCCTTCCGATCCGGTGCTCTCGGTCGCGCGGCCACCGAGTCCGAGGAGATCGCTCGCGACGAGCGCGGCGTAGTAGCGCGCGTCGGGGGAGCCGTTCTCGATCAGCTTCACGACGGTGGGGATCGCGGGCTCACCGAACGCGACGAGGAGCGCGCCGAGCGGGCCGATGTCGCGGCCGGCGGGGAGCTTGCGGTGCGCGAGGTGGCGGTGGAACCAGAGCAGCCCGGGGAAGTCGACTTCGACGAGCTCGAGGATCGGTGGACCGAGCTTGAGCAGCGCTTGGATGGCGGGCCCTTCGTCGCCGGGACCGCTCGCGCGAAGCGCCTTGAGCGAGGGGAGCGCGCGGTCGTAGAGCGACTTCGCGACGGGCGCGGGGGGTGGCTCGGACGCCGTGCGGGGGGCTTCCACGGACGCGTGGAGCTGCTCGGTGCGCACGGCGCCACGCTTCTTCGGGCGCGGCGTCTCGGGGCGTGACGGTGCTTCGAACACGCTCGGTGCTTCGAACGCGCTCGCCGCTTCGAATGCGCTCGGGGTCGACCATGTCGTGGTCGGTGCCGTGGTCGATGCCGTCGGCGCCACAGGCATCGGTGCCGCAGGCATCGGTGCCGCAGGGGTCGGTGCCGCAGGGGTCGGTGCCGCAGGGGTCGGCGCCCGAAGCGCGGTGTGGCTCTCCGTCACCGGGATCGGGCGCTTCGTGCGCTCCGAAGGGGGGCGCTGCACACCGGTCTTGGGCGTCGGGATCTTCTGAAGCGGCACCCGACCGAGCACCTCGGCGCCCACGTCGCGTACCGAGTACACGAGCCCTTTCGGCTTGTCCTCGTCGTCGTCGCCCATGCCCGGGCGCAGGGTAGCGCGAACGTGACCTCGGCGGGCTCACGTTCCGCTGCGAAGGCAGGCATTCGTGAGTCTTCGCGACATGGACGCAACGATTCTCGGGACATCGCGCCGACGGACCTGACGAGAAGCTCGGCCGATTTCGCAAGCCGCCCTACCGGACGGCGCGCAGCGACCGAAGGGAGCGGTTCGAAGTGAAATCGTTCGAAGCGAAGTGGACGAAGTCCACGAAGCCGAACGATTCCACGAGAGTGTCGGGCCGTGCGCAAGCACGGAGCCGACCCAGGCTCGTGGGAGGGGTTCGGGGCTTCCTGGGGGAGGGTCTGGCGACAGACCCTCGAGGAAGCTGAACGGACGACGCCCGAAGGATGACGGGTGTCATCGCTTCGGGCGTCTTCGAGCTGTCTGGTCCTTCGAGCTGGGCGGCTCAGATCAGGATCACCGAGCCGTCGGGCGGGACGACGATGTACACGTCGCGCGAGTCGAGATCCGCGACGCCGTTGCCGACGACCACGATGCGCGCGCGGAAGATGAGCGCGGTCTCGGCCGGCGGGTGGACGTCGTTCCAGAAGTCGACCGCGAACTGCACGCGGGTGCCGGGGATCACGTCGTAGAAGGTCGTCTCGTCGCGCGACGAGTAGCTGTTCGGGCCCGGACCCGGGACGCCGTCGCGGAAACCCTCGACGGGGACGATGTTCTTGATGAAGCGCGTCGCGTCGAACTCGCCGGGGTTGCCGGGCACGTTCTCGGTGCGGGTCGACACGTCCTGCGGGGTGCCGCCGACGAGCAGGCCGACGGCGTCCACGACCTCGGTGCTGAGCCCCGAACCGTCGCCGTTGATCTGGAAGAAGAGCGGGGAGCCGTCGCCGCGCACGCTGCCGGTGTCGGTGGCGATCTGCTGGTAGTTCGGCGCTTGGCCGCTGCTGCCCGAGAAGATGCTGATCACGCGTGCGCCGATCGAGTTGAGCGCGGCGACCGTCTCGTCGTAGCTGGGGGCGGGGAAGGAGTAGGTCGAGGCGCCGCCCGGGCCGTTGTGGAAGGAGTAGTCGCCGAAGAGCAAGACGATGGGCAACGCACCCGGTCGGAAGCAGGGGTAGCCGCGTCGGGTGCCCGGCTCGTCGAGGATGCTCGGGCACATCTGATCGGGCACCGAGCCGCCCGACCAGGTGAGGCCGCGCCCGGTCGCCGTCGCCCACATCGCAGGCACGTAGCTCTCGTCACCGTCGGCGCCGCCGTGGCAGGGCAGACCCTCGACCGCTTCGAGGATGTCGGGGCGGCCGTTCGGCGCGCCGGTGATGCGGCCGATGTCCGCCGTCGCGGGGTTCGACGGACACGTGGTCGCCGTCGCGCCCGAGATGCTCCAGCTTCCGACGTCCTGCATCGCGGGTCCGATCTCACGCAGCAGGTAGAACGGCCGGTCGTTGCCGCCGCCGTAGGGAGAGACCGGATAGTCGTCGAGCCCGCCCGCGCCGAACTGCACGTTCGGGATCGCGGCCTGGATGCCGGGGATGATCGTGTCGAGCAGGCCCTGGATCAGGTTGGTTCGCTCTGCCCGCATCGAGCCCGTCATGTCGACGAGGAAGAACACGTCGGCGACCGAGATGTTGGTGCCGAAGTCGAGCGGCCGGTTCGCGCGCTCGCCGTTGTAGGGGAGCACGACGAAGAAGTCGCCCACGTCGATGCTGCTGGTCGGATCGAGCGGGTCGGTGCCGGTCCCGTCGACCTCGCCGAGGTCGGTCACGCCGTCGCCGTCGGAGTCGGTGTTGGTCGGGTCGGTGCCGAGCTCACGCTCGCGCGCGTCGGGGAGCCCGTCGTTGTCCGAGTCGAGATCGAGGTAGTCCGGGATGCCGTCGTTGTCGCTGTCGCGCGGCACGCAGGGGTTGGTGCTCCGGGCTTCCTCGGCGTCCGGGATACCGTCCCCGTCCGAGTCGTCGTCGAGGTAGTTCGGGATGCCGTCCCCGTCGGCGTCACCCATGCCCTCGACCGCGTCCGCGATCCCGTCACCGTCGGAGTCGGTGTCGTCGTCGCAGCCGGTGACCGCGCCGTCGGGACCGACGACCACGCCGCCGCCGTCGCGCCGCGGACCGGTGGTGGCGGGCTCACAGCCGAGCGCGCCCGAGAGGGCGAAGAGGACGAGCGCCAAAAGCCAACGTTGGTTCATCGCATCCACCTGTCGTCCGTTGATCCGAACCATCCCGCGATCCGTCGCGATCGGTTGGCACAGTGTTCCACTGGCCTGTGACCGAGATCCACCGCCGCGGACGAGATGCTCGCGCCGCAACGAGCCGGAGCAACGAGCGGATGCACGGACATGCACGGACCGATCCTCGCGCGCTCGAGGCACGGGCGGGGCGTGGGGGCGGACGCGAGGTGCGATCGATCGACTCGTGCTGCCGACGCGATCGGTCACGCTGGATGCGCGAATCCCTCGGTAAACGTGGGGAATCGTGTTGCGGCACGAGAACGTGTGTCAGCGCGTGGTCGACCCCCCGCGGTCGTGGCGGCGTGCGTGCCGAAGTGAGCGACGCGTGGGGGCGTTCGACCCCACGGCCCGACAATTTTTTCGAGGTACCGATGCCTCGGAGGTGACACGCGCGCACCACGCGTAACCCCGGCTTCGTTCAGTCGCGCGCGTTGGTGGCCCAGTCGTAGCTCGCGTGGCGAAGCGGGCGGCTCTCGTCGCGCACCTGCGACGCCATCGGCTC
>CALJLK010000431.1 GCA_937982655.1 uncultured Sandaracinus sp. | reverse complement strand
CGTCGGCAGCGTCAGATGTGTATAAGAGACAGCTCACGCACCACGTACGGCCGATCGCCCCAGGTCCCACGCGCGAGCACGCGGACCACCTGCGGATGATCGACGCGCATCCCGAACGCCGCTTCGTTCGCGACGATCGCTTCGCCCGCCTCGCCGCCCCGCTCGGATCCGGTGCGAAAGACGACGCGTCGGTCGTCCTTCGTGCGCCGCGCCGTGAACACCGCGGTGGCGCCCGCCGCCAGCACCGAGAGCAGCTCGTAGCCCTCGACGGTCTCGCCGACCTGGAGGTCGCGCGGCGAACGCACGCGCATGCCGCTGCTCGGGCGCGGGGGAGGCGAAGCCAGCGGGCGCGGGTTCGGCTCGGTCATTGTCAGGTTTTCCCACGACGCCCGGCTCTTGTCGACCGCGCCGTGGCGTGATCCGGGCTCACGCCTCGGTGGAACGAGGGGGGCGGAAGACCGAGATGGCGACGGAGGCGGAGACCGAGACGGCGACGGCGACGGGGCGGAGACCGAGGCGGAGACCGAGGCGGCGACCGAGACGGAGCATGGAGGACGGAGACGAGGCCGTGAGCGTGAGGGACCTCCGCCCGTGGGCTCCACGATCTGCACCTCGCGAGGTCGAGCGGGTACGCTCGCCGCGGGGGTTCGAGAAATGCTGCGAACGTGTTCTTTGGTGCTCGCGCTCGCGGGCGTGTCGGGGTGTTGCGATTGCCCGTGTGAAGATCCGCCGCCCATCGCACCGCCGCCGACCAGCGGCGACGAGACGCCGGTTCGGGCCGAGCCGACTCCGCCGCCCGCGCCACGCGGCGTCGACGAGGCGCGCGCGGTGGAGATCGCGATGAACCTCGCGGGCGCGGAAGGCTTCGACGTGACGGCGTACACGGACGTGGTCGTGCACGCGGGCGACGACGGACGGACCTGGGAGGTTCAGCTCCGTCGTCCGCGGATCCTGCGTTACCTCTTCGTCGTCGTGCAGCGCGCGGACGGCGCGGCGACGCTCGAAGAACGCAGCCAGTGAAGCGGCGTGCCGTGTAGCTGCGCGCGGTCGCTCAGCTCGGCGAGCCCTCGACGCCGAGGTGCACGATGCGACCGCCCGTGCGCACCACGGGGTTCGTCGCTTTTCCGATGATCACGCCGTCCTCCGGCGCGCGGTACGTGCGGAGCTTCCGCCCCCACGGATCGCAGAGCGTGGCGATGACGTCGCCCTGCTTCACGCGGGCGCCGAGCCGCGCCGTCACGTCGAGCAGACCGCCGGTGTCGGTGAAGAGCCACGCGCTCCGGTGGCATTCGATCGCGCCGTGCACCGCGCGCTCTCCGTCCGGCGGCAACATGCCGAGCTCCTCGAGCACGTCGCGAATTCCCACCCGTGTCAATCGCACTTTGTCGCGGTCGATCACTTGTGGATCTCCGATCTCCACCGTGATCGCCGGCACCCCGCGCGAGGCCACGCTCGCCCGCAACGTTCCGTCCGCGCCCGCGTTGTGGATGATGATCTCGGCCCCGATCGCCCGCGCGAGCTTGGCGGTCGCTTCGTGTTTCATGTCCGCTCGCACGTAGAGCGTGTTCACGCGCCCGAAGCTCGCGGTGTGCAGATCGAGGAGCACGTCGAACGCCCCGAGCAGCCGGGTGCTCAGTCGATGCGCATACACCGCCGCTTCGTTGCCGTTCTCTTTGCCCGGCATGATCCGGTTCAGATCCTGCGCGTCCGGATAGAGCCGGTCGTGCCGGATGAACCCCGGGACGTTCACGATCGTGACGCCCACCACCGTGCCCGAGAGCTCGTTCGGATCGATGCGCCGAAACAGGCGATGAATGGTCGCGATGCCGTTGAGCTCGTTGCCGTGCACGGCGGCCGTGATGCCCACCGTCGGCCCCGGCTTCACGCCCTTCGCCACGATCGTCGGTACGTGCACTGGCCGCGCCGCGCCGTCCTCCACCACGTGCACCCCGAGCCGATGCATCCCGGGCGAGAGCTCGCTCGGCCGCAGCGCATCCACCGGAACGAACCCACCCCCTTCGTGCACCTCGATCCAACTGCTCATGGGGAGAGGATCGCCGATCTTCCGCGTAGGGCGCGAGAAACGGACCGTGTGTATGCTTTCCTCTCTTTGGAGGTCCGGGTGAAACGAACTTTCTGCTTCGGCTTCGCGGTGCTCGTGCTCGGTTGTGCGTCCGACGACGGCTTCGACGACCCGCCGTGCACGCGCGACGAACCGCCCGCGTTCTGCTCCACGTCGTGCGCGGAGGATGCGGATTGTCCGGACGGGAGCTTCTGCGGTGGCGCGAGTCTCTGCGACGCGGAGTGCACGTGGATGGGCCGCGAGATGGGCTGTCCGGGTGGGCAGTTCTGCGGCGTCGACGGTCAGTGCACGGAGTGACGCCGTGACGGCGTGACGGAGCGCCGTGTCGCGAGCATTCGACGACGACGACGTCGCAAGGCGTGCGCTCAGCGACGAACGGCGTCACACGCCGCGCGCTCAGCGACGAACGGCGTCACACGCCGCGCGCTCAGCGACGACGGCACACGCCGTGCGCTCAGCGACGACGCTCAGCGACGACGGCGTCGCAAGCCGAGCAGGATCGCGAAGCCGATGGGCCACGCGCTCGCCGCGCCGTTCGTGGTGCGGCAGTCGCAGCCGCTGGGCGTGCTGGGCCCGCTGATCACGCCCGCGTCGGCCACGATCGCGGCGTCGCTGCCCGCATCTGGCATCGGCTCCGCCACGCCGACTCCGTCCAGCAGGATCGGCGTCGTGCAGCCGTCGGGGTCGTTGCTGAAGAGCACGATCATGCCGCTGCGTGCGCCGTCCTCGGTCGGGCGGAAGCGCACCGGCAGCGAGACGCGCGAGCGCGGCGGCATCGAGAAGGTGCCGCCCTCGACCTCGAAGGGCGCCGACGGTGCGCGGATCGTGAGCTCGAGCGGCGCCTCGCCGTCGTTGTGCAGCGTGAGGTTCGCGCGCGATTCCTCGCCCGCGTCGACCGATCCGAACGCGACGCGGGTGCCGGGCTCGACGCGCAGATCCGGCAGCGGCACGCGCGCGCTCGCCGTCTCGAACGCGGTCGGATTCATCAGATCGAGCACGTTGATCGGGATCTCCGCGATCGGGAGATCGAAGCGCGAGCCGAGGACCTCGACGTAGAGCGCGGGACGAAGCACGACGCCCGCCTCCCAGCGCAGCGTTCCCTCGGGGACCATCGTGGCGTCGAAGCCGGCGCCCCAGCTCCCCTCCGGCGCGAGCCAACGCAGCGAGCCGAGCTCCATCTCGATCGCGCCTTCACCGGGGGTGATGACGAGCCTTTCGCTCTGGTAGCTGCCGCGCAACGACGCCGCGAGCGCGACCTCGAAGCCGCCGTCGACGCCGGGGATCGGGATGATCGAGCCGAGGCCGACGTTCAGCACGCGGACGCTCTCGGTCTCGTCGTACGCCTGCACCGGCCGCGGATCGGCGCCCGGCAAGACCCAGGGCGTGAAGGTCGTGGTGGCGGCGGTGCGCAAATCCCGCGGGATGCCGCCGGGGATCGGGATGTCGCCTTCCCAACGGATGCCTTCGAGGTCGAAGCGGATGCGCGCGACGAGCTCGAGGCCGTAGTCGACCGAGAGACGTCCGCCGTCGGGCGTGCCCTCCGCGGTCGCGGTGATCGACTCGGGCCAGGCGCTCACGAGATCACCCGCCAGCGCGACCTCGGTCTCGCCCGCGAGCCGCACCGCGAACCGCACCTGCAGCGGCGAGCCACCCGGCACCCAGCCGCTGTCGAGATCGATCGCGTCGAAGAGCGCCTCGCGATGCAAGAACGACATCGGCGCTTCGTGTCGGCTGGTCGGACACGTCGGCGCGCCTTGCGCGTGCGCGCCCGCCGTCAGTCCCAGAAGCACGATCGCGCACGAACCCCAAGCCACCCGAAGCATGCGCGCAGGATCCACGAGCGGACGCGCGCCGACAAGATCGCTGGAGCGTGTTCTACGTGTTGGCCGGTGCAGGCTGCAGCGCGAGGAGGAACCAGCGCACGTAGCCGTCGTTGGCGCGCGGCCATGGCAACGACGCGACCGTTGCGGTCGCGCGTGCGTCCTGCAGCCCATCGACGCGAACCTCGTGAACGGGGCCGAGCACCAACTTCAGCGTATGGATGGGACGGTCGTCGAGGACGAGCTTCAACTTCGAGAGGACGCCGACGTGGTCGCAGACCCATTCACGCAGGTGTGCTGCCTCGGATCCCCCGAAAGAAACGATCGGGCCACAGAGCACATGCCAGCCCGAGATCCCGTCGGGATCGTCGTGGTCGAGGTGCTCGGCGTGTTGGCGCTGGCCTTCGAGGAACTCCAGAACGACGGGCAGCGTGCTCATGGCCCACAGATCCACCGCACACTTCGCGCGAGCTTCGACCGTCGCACCAATCCCCGAAGCGCAATCCCACAGGATAGGGACGTCCGTACGATCTCGGTTCAGAACGAAACCGATGTCGACGTGTGCGACGTGATCGCGGGGCTCGTGGTGCTCCAAGAGTCTGATCGCGAGAGAGCCAGGACCGACCAGTCCGGTCTCGAAGGGACTCCACCCGCGGAGAACTTCATTCAGCCGCTGTACGAGTAGCGCTCGTGTGTGCGCGACCAGTTCGGTCATGCGCCTTGTTCCCAAACGACCGTCTGCTCGGCAACGTGATCGGCGAGAAACTCTCACGAGAGTTACGTTCCGCGCCGCTGCGCAAGGTCCGGACGGAACCGGTTGACACGCCGCGTCACGCCTGCTATTCGTTAGGGCCCTCGCGTGTGTCGCCTAACGTTGTTCGGAAACGGCCCATGCGAAGTGTTCTTTGCACGGGTCTACGTTCGAGCGTCCACTCTCGCGACCGCGGTTCTTTCGGGGCCAGGCGTTTTCTGGGCCATGCCTCTTCTGGGCCAGGCGTTTCGGGTCCAGTCCTTCACCGGCCAACACGCGGCTGGTTCCGAGGCTCGGAACCCCTCGGAAACCCGAGGCTCGGTTCGCGGAGGGGCGACTCGGCCAGGCCGTGAAGGTCCCGCGCCTCGCTCCGTACGTGCACCGACGACGACCCTTCGAGACTCGAGGGCGACGATCGGCGCGCGTCGAGCCCCTCGAACCGCGAGCTCTCGCGGCACGAGGGACCGAGCGGCTCGCTCGACGCGAGCGCGAAGCGGAGCGCGGACCTCGACACGAGACGAAGTCCTCGGGCGCATGCGCCACCGACGTGCCGACCGAGGGACACGAACAGAAGCGGAGACGAAACGAATGACGCAGGCAGCGCGGCCCACCCAGCCCATCGGGCTCTACGATCCCGCCTTCGAGCACGACGCGTGCGGCGTGGGGTTCGTGGCCGACATTCGAGGCCGCCGCTCCCATCAGATCGTGCTCGACGCCGACCAGGTGCTCCGCAACATGGACCACCGCGGCGCGTGTGGCTGCGAGGCCAACACCGGCGACGGCGCGGGCATCCTCACCGCGCTCCCGCACGAGTTCCTGCGTGAGGTCGCCAAAGAAGAGCTCGGCCTCGACTTGCCGCAGCCGGGTCGCTTCGCGGCCGGCAACGTGTTCCTCCCGACCGATCCGAAGGAGCGCGCGCACGCCAAGCGCACCTTCGAGCGCATCGTCGCCGAGCAGGGCCAGCCCTTCCTCGGCTGGCGCGTGGTGCCCGTCGATCCCGACGGCGCCGACATCGGTCCCACCGCGCGCGCGTCCTGCCCGGCGATCGAGCAGCTCTTCGTGGCCGCCGCGCCGGGCCTCGATCAAGACGCCTTCGAGCGCCAGCTCTACGTGATCCGCAAACGCGCCGGCACCGCGCTCCGCTCCGACGCGCGCCTGCGTCAGCGCGAGATGGTCTACGTCTGCACCCTCTCGACGCGGGTGCTCGTCTACAAGGGGATGCTGACGCCGAACCAGCTCCTCACGTTCTATCCGGACCTGCGTCATTGGCAATACAAGAGCCATCTCGCGATGGTTCATTCGCGGTTCTCCACGAACACCTTCCCGTCGTGGGATCGCGCGCAGCCCCTGCGCTGCATGAGCCACAACGGCGAGATCAACACGCTCCGCGGCAACGTCGGCTCGATGAACGACCGCGAAGGCGTGCTGGAGAGCGAGCTCTTCGGGGACGAGCTCTCGAAGGTCTATCCGGTCTGCGAGCCCTTCGCGTCCGACTCGGGCAACTTCGACAACGTGCTGGAGCTGCTCCTGATGGGCGGCCGCACGTTGCCCGAAGCGATGATGATCATGATCCCGGAGGCCTGGCAGAAGGATCCGGCGATGAGCGCGGAGAAGCGCGCGTTCTACGAGTATCATTCGTGTTTGATGGAGCCTTGGGACGGCCCGGCCTCCATCGCGTTCACGGACGGTCGCTACATCGGCGCCGTGCTCGACCGCAACGGCCTGCGCCCGAGCCGCTACTACCTCACGCACGACGACAAGGTCGTGATGGCGAGCGAGGTGGGCGTGCTCGCGATCGAGCCCGAGCGCGTGAAGGCCAAGGGGCGCCTGCAGCCCGGCCGCATGTTCCTGGTCGACTTCGAGGCGGGCCGGCTGATCCCGGACGAAGAGGTGAAGCACCTCGTCGCGACGCGGCGCCCGTACGGGAAGTGGCTCGCGGAGCAGCGCCTCGAGCTGAAGGAGATCCCTGCGGCCCCCCCGAATGGGCACGGTTTCCAGCCGGACACGCTGATCTCGCGGATGCAGGCCTTCGGCTACACCACCGAGACGGTCCAGTTCTTCCTCAAGCCGATGGTCGTGGAGAAGCGCGACCCGGTCGGCTCGATGGGCAACGACGCCGCGCTCGCGGTGCTCAGCGATCAGCCGCGCCTCGTCTACGACTACTTCAAGCAGCTCTTCGCGCAGGTCACCAACCCGCCGATCGATCCGATCCGCGAAGAGGTGATCATGAGCCTCGAGTGTTATTGCGGGCCGGAAGGCAATCTGCTCACGACCAGCGAAGAGCACTGCCACCGCCTGCGTCTGCCGCACCCGATCCTCACCAACGAGGAGATGGCCGCGCTCAAACACATGGACCACCGCGGCTGGCGTGCGAAGACCATCGACATCACGTGGCCACGCGTGCGTGGTGCGGCGGGTCTCGACGCGTCGCTGCGCCGCATCGCGATGGAGGCGGAAGCCGCGGTCGACGAGGGCTACTCGCTCGTCGTGCTCTCGGATCGTGCGACCGGCCCCGACCGCGTGCCCATCAGCTCGCTGCTCGCGCTCGGCGCGGTGCACCAACACCTCTGTCGCGCGAACAAGCGCACCCGCACCGGCCTGCTCGTGGAGAGCGGCGAGGCGCGCGAGGTGCACCACCACTGCTGCCTCATCGGCTTCGGCGCGGACGCGATCAACCCCTACCTCGCGTTCGAGGCGCTCTGGCAGCTCCGCGCGGACGGCGAGCTCGATCCGAAGGACTATCCGAACGACGACTCGCTCGTCGACGCGTACCGCAAGGCCGTGGGCAAGGGCATGCTCAAGGTCATGGGTCGCATGGGGATCTCGACCCTTCAATCGTACAAGGGCGCGCAGATCTTCGAGGCGATCGGCCTCAACTACAACGTGATCGAGCGCTGCTTCACCGGCACTCCGAGCCGCATCGAAGGTGTGGGCTTCGACGTGCTCTCCGAAGAAGCGGTGCGGCGCCACGAGCTCGGCTACCCGAGCGGCGGCGACAGCGGGCACGCCTCGCCGCACCTGCCGGTGCTGCCGAACGACGGGCAGATGCATTGGCGCGCGACGGGCGAGAAGCACATGTGGTCGCCGGGCGCGATCCAGAAGCTCCAGCGCGCGGCGCGGCAGAACGACGCCTCGGCCTACTGGGAGTTCGCGAAGGTCGCCGACGAGGACGAACGCACGCGCTGCACGCTGCGCGGGCTGCTCCGCTTCAAGAAGACCACGCCGATCCCGATCGAGGAGGTCGAGCCGGCCAAGTCGATCGTGAAGCGCTTCGTCACCGGCGCGATGAGCTACGGCTCGATCTCGAAGGAGGCGCACGAGTCGCTCGCGATCGCGATGAACGCGCTCGGCGGCAAGTCGAACACGGGCGAGGGCGGCGAAGATCCGGCGCGTTACCTGAAGGTCGTGGGCGACGACGGAATCGCGCGCGACAACCCGCGGCGGAGCGCGATCAAGCAGGTGGCCTCGGGGCGCTTCGGCGTGACGATCCACTACCTGGCGAGCGCCGACGAGATCCAGATCAAGATGGCCCAGGGCGCCAAGCCCGGTGAGGGCGGAGAGCTGCCGGGGCGAAAGGTCGACGACACCATCGCGCGCGTACGGCACTCGACCCCGGGCGTGGGTCTCATCTCGCCCCCGCCGCACCACGACATCTACTCCATCGAGGATCTCGCGCAGCTCATCCACGACCTGAAGAACGCGAACCCGAAGGCGCGCATCAGCGTGAAGCTGGTGAGCGAGATCGGCGTGGGCACGGTCGCGGCGGGCGTGGCGAAGGCGCACGCGGATCACATCCTCGTGAGCGGCCACGACGGCGGCACCGGCGCTTCTCCGCTCACGAGCGTGAAGCACGCGGGTCTGCCGTGGGAGCTCGGCGTCGCGGAGGCGCACCAGACGCTGGTGCTCAACGACCTGCGCTCGCGGGTGGTGCTCCAGACGGATGGGCAATTGAAGACGGGCCGCGACGTGGTGATCGCGGCGCTGCTCGGCGCGGAAGAATACGGTTTCTCCACCGCGCCGCTCATCACGCTCGGCTGCATCATGATGCGCAAGTGCCACCTCAACACCTGCCCGGTGGGCGTGGCGACGCAGGATCCGGAGCTCCGCAAGAAGTTCACGGGTCAGCCCGAGCACGTCGTGAACTATTTGTTCATGGTGGCGGAGCACGCGCGCCAGCTCATGGCGAAGCTCGGCTTCTCGTCGATCGACGAGATGATCGGGCGCGTCGACCTGCTCGAGGTCAACGACGCCATCGTGCATTGGAAGGCGCAGGGGCTCGATCTCTCGCCGATGCTGATGCCCGCGCAGGCGCCGCGTCCGGGGGTCGAGGTCTACTGCACGCAGAAGCAGGACCACGGCCTCGACGAGTCGCTCGACAATCGGTTGATCGAGCTCGCGCTGCCCGCGATCGAGCGCGGCGAGGCGGTGAGCGCGGCGATGCCGATCCGCAACATCAACCGCACCGTCGGCACGATGCTCAGCTACGAGCTCGCGAAGGTGCGCGACGAGAGCGAGCCGCTCGACGACGACACGATCCACTTCCGCTTCCACGGCAGCGCGGGGCAGAGCTTCGGCGCGTGGCTCGCGCGTGGCGTGACGCTGGAGCTCGAAGGCGACGCGAACGACTACGTCGGCAAGGGGCTCTCGGGCGGCAAGGTGATCGTCTATCCGGATCGGAAGGCGACCTTCGTGGCGAGCGAGAACGTCATCGTCGGCAACGTCGCGCTCTACGGTGCCACGAGCGGCGAGGCGTACTTCCGCGGTCGCGCAGCGGAGCGCTTCGCGGTGCGCAACAGCGGCGCGCACGCGGTGGTCGAGGGCGTGGGCGATCACGCCTGCGAGTACATGACGGGCGGGCGCGTGGTGGTGCTCGGCCCGACGGGGCGCAACTTCGCGGCCGGCATGAGCGGCGGCATCGCGTACGTCTGGGACGTGGGCGGTGGCTTCGCGTCGCGCTGCAACCTCGAGATGGTGGCGCTCCAGAAGATCACGGAGCCGCACGAGCGCCACGAGGTGCGGCGGATGATCCAGCGTCACTACGACTACACGGGCAGCGAGGTCGCGCGGCGCGTGCTCGACACGTGGGACTTCGCGGTCCAGCAGTTCGTGCGCGTGATGCCGGAGGACTACGCGCGCGTGCTCCGGGAGCGGGCGGCGAAGGAAGAGGCGGCGAAGCTCGCCGAACGAGGTGTCGCGTGAACGTCCACCAACACCAGTGTCTGGTTCGAGCAATGCAAGTGGGTTTAGAGCCTGATCCAGGATCGGCGTCGGCGCTTCGCGGCCTGGGCACGCACCCTGAGG
>CALJLK010000430.1 GCA_937982655.1 uncultured Sandaracinus sp. | reverse complement strand
CTCGCCGCGCCGCCGCGCCACTACATCTTCTGTTACTTCTCGGGCGGCTGGGACGTGCTCTCACACGCCGACGCACGCGATCCGTCGCGGCGTTACGGCAGCGAGCTCAACGTCGGCACCGAGCTGCTCCCGCCGGAGTTTCAGGACCCGATCGCGGTGAGCCTCGGTGGCCGCGAGGTGCTCTGGGGCGCCGCCATGCGGGAGCTCGTCCGTCACGCGGAGGTCGCGACGATCTTCCGCGGCGTGAACATGAACACCGTCGCGCACCCCACGGGTCGCGCGTACGTGAACACGTTCATTCCACCCGCCGGCGTCGCAGCCAAAGGCGACTCCCTCGGCACGCGCATGTCGTCCGCCGCGCGCCGCGACGACCTCGTGCTCCCGAGCGTTTCGGTCGGAATGCCCGCCTACAATCTCGCGTTCGGGCCCGAGCTGACGGGCCTCGGCCTCTCGCGCATGACCGAGGTGCGCGACCTGCTCCGACCGCTCGGGCCGACCTTCGACGACGACGTCGCGGCCCTCCTCGCGCAAGCCCGCGAAGAGAGCGGCTCCTGCCTCGGTCCCGCCTACACCCGTGACCGGCCGGACGCCCAGCTCGCCGAGGCGCGCGAGCGCGTGCAGGCGCTCTTCGACCGCGGCCTCGACGCGGAGCTCGACCTCACGCAGCAGCCTGCGCTCCGGACTCGCTACGGCTTCACGAACGGGGGCGACTCGCGCGACCCGCGCGTCCGCGCCGCGCTCACCCACCAGCTCCTCGCGACTGGTCTCACCCGCACGGTGGCGGCCACGTTGGTCGACGGAATCGATTCGCACCGCGACTGGGGCGCGGTCCACCCGCAGCGGCTCAAAGTCGGTTTCGACGCCATGGCCGTCCTGCTCGACGACCTTCGCGAGGCCGATCCGAACCTCGATCACACCACCGTGATCGCGTTCAGCGAGTTCGCGCGCACGCCTCGAATCAATGGAACTTCGGGGCGCGATCACTGGTTCGCCAACTCGTTCCTCGTCTTCGGCGGAAACCTCAAGCGCGGCGTGTTCGGCGAGACGGTGGAAGACCCGCTCGGTCTGCGCGCGGTCGACCCCGTGACCGGCCGCGCCGCCGAAGACGGGGTCGTCATTCGCCCCGAGCACATCGGCGCCACCCTCGCGGCCGCGGCAGGCATCGATCCCGAACCGTTCCGCTCCACCGTGCTCGACGCTTGGATCGAAGGAGGTCGCTCGTGAACCGCTTCTCCCGACTCTCGATCGCGATCGGGCTCTGCACCGTCGGGCTGGGAACGCTCGCGCTTCCGACCGCCGCGCAGTCGCCGACCGAGTGCGCGCCCACCGGCGAGATCGACGCGCTGCGCCTGCTTCGGCAGACCTCGCTCGACGTGCGCGGCCGCATCCCGAGCTTCGAGGAGCTCACGGCGGTGCGCGACGCCGAGGACCCGAACGCGGAGGTCGATCGCCAACTCGGCGCCTGGCTCGCGAGCGACGACTTCTACGACGAGGTCCGCCGTCAGCATCGGCAGATTCTGTGGGGCAGCCTCGAAGAGATCGATCGACTGCGCCCGCAGGCCTACACGGTGTCGCCGCAAGACGGCATCTACCGCTCGCAATCGCAGGCGCGACGTCGTCAGTTCCGCGGTCGCGATCTCACCTGCCTCGATCGCGAGCAGACGCAGTTCGAAGGCGGACGGCCGGTGCCGATGGAGCGCATCAACGGCGCCGATTGCGGCAACGTCGGCTTCGGCGCGGGCGTCTGCGTGCGCGAAGGCTGGGTGCGCGTGCGCCCGTATTGGGACCCGTCGACCGAGATCCGCGTCTGCGCCTTCGACGCCCAGGCCCACGGCATGCGCAGCGACGGAACCGCGTGCCGCGATCTCGACACCGATCGAAACTGCGGTTGCGGCGCCGACCTCCGCTGGTGCGCGTCACCGGCCGCGGAGACCGTGATGCGCGACGCGCTCGCGGACGAGCCCGCGCGCCTCTTCGAGTCGATCGTCCGCGAGGATCGCCCCTACCACGAGGCGTTCACCACGCGAGAGACACGCATCAACGGCCCCGTCGCGCACTTCCACCGCTACCTCAGCGGCGCACCGAACGAGACCACCATGCAGGTCGGCCTGGTCGGGTACGAGGGCCGCATGGGCGAGGTCCCGAACGTTCCCTTCGACGATCGCGCGTGGCGCACGATCGAACGCGCAGAAGGCCACGCCGGCGTGCTCACCACGCCTGGCTATCTCCTCCGCTTCAACAGCCACCGCGCGCGCGCCAACCGCTTCTACACCGCGTTCCTCTGCGATCCTTTCGTGCCTTCGGCGACCGGCATCCCGGCCGAAGAAGAGGAGCCCGATCCGAACCTCCGCGTGCGCGCGGGCTGCGCGGATTGCCACGAGGTGCTCGAGCCGGCGGCCGCGCATTGGGGGCGCTGGCGCATCAACTCCACCTTCGGCTTCTTCGACGACGCGTCGCACGACTTCGCGAGCCCGCTCGCGAGCTGCCGCTGCGGCGGTCCCGGCGAGCGCACGTGCAACGCGTACTGCAACACCTACTTCGTCACGGGCGCGAACTCGCACGCCGACACCTACGCCGAGTACGGCGGCCTCCCGCTCGCCTCGATCTACCTCGCCGACGAAGAGCTCCGCGCGGTCGACCTCGGCCCCGCCGCGCTCCTCGACGAGGACGCCGAGATCCGACAGCTCGGCGTCTGCGCGACGCGCACCCTCGCCGAGCGCTTCCTCGGCCGTCCCGTGGAGCCCTCGGAGGCGCAGTGGCTCCAAGATCGCGTCGACGCGTTCCAAGAGTCCGAGTGGAGCTACGCCGCGCTCGTCGAGGCGATCGCTCGCGATCCGAAGTATCGCGCGATTCGCTGAGCGACCTCCCGTGGACAAGCCGACGCGCCGGGCTCGTGCCTCGGCGCGTCGTCGCGTATCGAGCGCCTGCGTCGACCGGTCGCGATGTTTCTGGTCGCATCGACGCACAGGCGAGTCGAAACCGGCTGTGTGCTCGCGCGTTGGAGCCACGCGTGGAGCGCGGCCACGATCGAAGGCTCAGAGAGCCTCGCAGCGCCCGATCGCGAAGTACCCGCTCGGCTCTTCGCGGAGCGTGGTGGTCGCGAAGGTGTTCCAGAGGCCCATCGACTCGCCGGAGCCGTTCGCGCAGACGTAGGAACGGAAGCTCCCGCAGCGCGTGCCGCGACCTGCCCGCTCGTGGGCGTAGTTCGACGCGGTGTGCTCGACGCAGGTACTCGGCGAGCCCGCGTCGGCGCCCGCGTCTGCGCTGCCCGCGTCACGCGCCGCGTCCACGCCAGAATCGACGAGTCCCGCATCACGTCCCGCATCGACACCTGCGTCTCGCTCCGTGCCCGCGTCGCGCCCCGCATCGACACTCGCGTCACGCCCCGCATCGACACCGACGCTCGCGTCGACGCTCGGCACACCGCCGTCCGAGCTCGGCGCGCCGTCGAGCAGCCCGAAGAAGCGCGCTTGCTCGCGTGCTGCGCACACGTCCACGTCGACCGCGAACGCGCCCGTCGCGCCACACGAGGGCGGGTCGATCGCGACCGCGTGTCCGGCGCCTGGCAGCGTCCAGCTCTCGACCCGCACGCTCGCACCGTCGAGGTGCCGCGTGCGCACGAGCGCGGCCACCGTCGCGCTCTCGTCCGCGATCGCGTCGATGCCGTTCAAGCTCGTGAACTGCTCGACGAGCTCCTCCGCGTTCTTCGGCCGCACCGTGAAGTCCGACGTGCCCTGCCAGACTGCGAGCCGCGGCCACGGGCCCGCCCATCCGCTCGGTCCGTTCGCGCGCGCTCGCGCCGCCCAATCGCTGCCGCTGCGATCGACGTTGCCGTTCTGGCAGTCGAACGCGTTCGAGATGCCGGTCGCGCAGCCGACCGGGAGCCCCGAGTGCGCCGCGCCCGCCGCAAAGACGTCGGGGTACGCCGCGAGGAGCGCCGGCGCCATACCGCCGCCCGCGGAGAAGCCCGCCGCGAAGACACGCGCGTCGTCGATCGCGAAGCGGCTCTTCACGTGGCTCACCATCGACGCGATCGACGCGACCTCGCCCGAGCCGCGCCGCACGTGCGCGGGCTCGAACCAGCGGAAGCACGACGCGCCGTTGTTCGACGAGGTCTGCTGCGGATAGATCACGTAGAAGCCCGCTTGGTCCGCGATCGTGCTCCAACCGGTGCGCTCGATGTCGGCCGCGCTCTGCGTGCAGCCGTGCAGCGCGACGACCACCGCGGCCGGGCTCGCCGGACGCGCGGGCGCGTAGAGCCACATGCGGAGCCCGCCCGGGTTGCTGCCGAAGGACGCGACCTCCGTGAGCTCGCCGCTCGACGATCCCGGCGCGTCGTCGGTTGCGCACGCGCTCGCGATCGCACCCACGATCAGACACGCAAGCGTCAGTGGTCGCGCGCGCCTCCGCGGCGTCGGCGCCTGCCAGCGGGGGCGCCGTTCGCTCTCGACGCACGCGCTCGCTCGAAGCTCGGTTCGTTCACGTCCGCTCATGGTTCCCCTTCTCCACGATCGCCCGCAGCGCGGCGCGATCCGTCTTTCCCGTCGCCGTGCGCGGCAACGCGTCGAGCGCGCGCCAGTGGCGCGGGATCTCGTAGCCGGCGAGGTGCGCACGCGACCACGCGCGCAGCGCTTCGTCGCTCGGACGCGCCACACCTTCGCGCAGCACGAAGCACGCGAGCCCGACTTCGCCCCAACGCGCGTCGGGAACCGGCACCACCGCGACCTCTGCAAACGCCGGATGCATCCCGAGCGCGGCCGCCACCGCAGCCGGGTACACGTTCTC
This sequence comes from uncultured Sandaracinus sp., assembly GCA_937982655.1. Taxonomy (GTDB): domain Bacteria; phylum Myxococcota_A; class Polyangia; order Polyangiales; family Houyiibacteriaceae; genus JACKEH01. The sequence continues at coordinate 11,091 of CALJLK010000430.1, read as the reverse complement.
GCCGCCGGACACGAACATGTCCTTCTTGCGATCCACGACGGCGAAGAAGCCGCGCTCGTCGCGCACGAGCACGTCGCCGGTGTGGAAGAAGCCGTCGGCGTCGAGCACCTGCGCCGTCAGCTCGGGCGCGCGGAAGTAGCCCGTCGTCACCGCAGGGCCGCGCAGCCACAGCTCGCCCGGTTCGCCCACCGCGCACTCCGAGAAGGATCCGTCGGCGGTCGACCCCGCCGACGCGAAGGATCCGTCGGCGGTCGACCGCGCCGACTCGAAGGCCCCGTCGCGTACGAGCCGCGCCTGCAGATGAAACGTCGGCACCCCGACCGTGCCGAAGCGATGCGGCCCCTCGAGCGGAGACAGCGTGAAGCAGTTCGGCCCGACCTCGGTGAGCCCGTAGCCCTGCCGCATCGGCAGCCCCGCGTCGTGGAAGCGTTCATGCAGCGCACGCGGCAGCGGCGCGCCTCCACACAAGAGCGCGCGCAGGTGCGGCTGCGCGCGCAGGCCCGCTGCGAACAACGACTCGTACATCGTCGGCACCGCGATCGTGGTCGTCACGTCGCCGCGGTGGAGCAGCGCGACCTCGCGTTCCGCGTCGAAGCCGGGCGTCAGCACGATCGAGCCGCCGCGATGCAGCAGCGGCGTCGCCAGACAGTTCAGCCCGCCCGTGTGAAAGAGCGGCAGACACGCGAGCGCGCGATCGTGCTCCGTCAGCCCCGCCGCGAGCGCGGTGCTCACCGCGTTGAAGACGATCTGCCGCCACGTGATGCACACGCCCTTCGGCGTGGCGGTGGTGCCGCTGGTGTAGAGGACGAGAGGCACGTCCTCGAGCGCGACGTTGCCGTACCGCGCCGCGCCGAGGAGCGACGCGTACGCGATGTCCTCGCTTCGTGCGCGACGATCACCGAGCGCGATCCCTCGTGGCGTGACGTGTGTGGTTCCGTTCGCTTCCCACGCGGAAGGCTCCGCAATCGAGGCGTGCGCGAGCACATCGTGCGCGAGCTCGACGAAGGCGTCGTCGTAGACGATCGCGGCCGGCTCCGCGCTCGCCATGATCGCGCGCAGCTTCGCGAGCGGCTGCCGCGTGTTGAGCGGAACGAGCGTGAGCTTCGCCCGCGCGCACGCGAAGAGCAGCTCGAAGACCTCCGCGCGCCCTTCGCTCACCAGCGCGACGCGCGCGCCCGGTGGCAACGTCGCCGCGAGCCCCGCCGCGATCCGCGCGGCACGATCGTCGAGCCGCGCGTACGTCCACGTGCGCGCACGACGCGCTCCCGTTGCGACCTCTTCGATCGCGATCCGATCGGGTGCAATCGAGGCCCAGCGACGCAAGAAGTCGTGCATCGCTCAGCTCCGAGGACTTCGGCGGCTCGTACTCGGCATGAACGTCCCCTTCAGATCAGAAGCCGCATCGAGAGGATCACGCTGTCGGTCGCCTTGATGCGCGCGACCATCGTCGTGTCCGTCTCCAGCTCCGCCATCGAGCGCGCCCAGCGCAGACCGAGCGAGACGTTCGGTTCGCGCAGCCAGTACGTCGCGCCGACGTTGAGGTACTGGTTCACGATCGAGTCGGTCTCCGACGTCGACGAGCGCATCCAGTAGTAGGTCGCGCCGAAGCCGAACGCGTCCCAGCGGAAGTCGAACCCGCCTGCGGCGAGCACTCCTTCGAAGTCGACCTTCGTCATCGTGAGATCCGGGATCGCGAGCTGCTCGTTGCTCCGGTACGCGAAGCTCCCGTGCAGCTCGAGGTGATCGCGCCACGGCTTCACGCGAGCGGTGGCGCGCAGGTTGTAACCGGTGAGCTCGAGATCGGTGTCCGCCGTCACGTCCGGATCGACGCGGTAGATCTGCGCCGCGACCTTCACGTCGAAGACGTCGTGCTCGAACGAGAGCGACGGCGTCGTCACGTACATGTGGATGTCGGAGCCCGGGATGCCGTTCGCGAGCGCACGCAGCGGCGCGCTGAAGAGCGTGCCGAGCGCGGAGACGTCGCCGCCGAAGCCGAACGCGAGCGACGAGGTGAGCGGGTTGCCCGCGGTGAACGAGACGCCGCCCGTGAGCCCGCGCCAGGAGTAGCGGAGCATGAAGCCCTGGCCTTGCGAGAAGCCGCTGACGAGCAGCGGATCGCGCACGTAGGGATCCATGCCGAACGCGTCGAGGATGTTGACCGAGACGTAGTCGGCGGTGGCCGGGTCACGCAGGATACCGCCCGTGAGCGAGAGCCCCCACTTGTCGAGCTGGAGGTAGTTCTCGCGTGCCTGAAGCGACGCGGTGCCCTCCCACACGCTCGTTCCGACCGGGCCGTTGCGCGCGAGGCTGTACCCGAGGTTTCGCTCGAACACGCTGCGGAACGTGAGGAATCCGAAGAGCCGACCTTCGAAGCCGAAGCGCGAGAGCGCGAGCGTCGAGAGCCGCACCGCGAGCGAGTCGACCACGTCGCTGTGCGGCACGTAGGTCACGAGCATCGCGGACATCTGCAGCACGGGCTTGATGAAGCCGTGCTCGCCTTCCCAGATCGCGAACTCGGGCACCATCGGCGCGTCGGCGGTCGTGAGCACACGCTGAGCGGCGGAGTCGCCGGCGTTCGTGCGCGTCGCGTCTCCGTCGTTGCCCACGTCGCCGCCATTCGCGTCGTCGTCGTTCGTGTCGTCGTCGCTCGCGTCGGCGGCGACGTTCGTGTCGAGGGACGCGCGCGCGGCGGCTTCGGGGCGAACGGAGTCGGAGACCGAGGCCGCGTTCGAGTCGGAGACCAAGTCTGCGTCGGAGCCGGAGACCGAGGCCGCGTCGGAGTCCGAGTCGGCGACGGGATCCGCGTCGGTGACGGAGTCCGCGTCGGTGACGGAGTCCGAGTCAGAGCTCGGGTCCGGGGCGGTGACCGAGCCGGCGCCCGCATCGGCCGGAGCCGGTGGAGCGGTCGGGGCCTGTGCGTGCGCGGGCGCCGCCAGCGCGAAGAAGCAGAGCGCGAGCCACGTGCGAGTCATCGGTTCCTCCACGAAGACGAACGACGGAACGCGTCCGCGCGCGGAGCCCCTCGACCCGAGGTCGAGCTCCGCGCGCGCACGCCGGCCGTGCTCAGTCGGCGAGCTTCTCGAGCACGAGCGCCATGCCCGCGTCCGAGCGCGCCGTGCCGAAGTGGTTCGCGAAGAGCCCCGGCAACGCGGTGAAGAAGTAGCCGCTCGCGTCGAAATCCGAGAGCTCGATGAGCTCGTTCTCGACGCAGCCTTCGAGGTCGATCTGCGAGGACGCCTCGGAGATGAACTCGTCCTGCAGCATTCCCTCCGCGATGTCGCGCATCGTCACCGTCGTGTAGTGCACGACGTTGCCTCCGCACTGATCGTCCATCCCGTACGCGAAGCTTCCGTCCGCGCAGGGTGCGCCGTAGTAGTCGCTCGGACCGTTGAGCGGGCGCGAGAAGTACGTCGGCGCGAACGCGGTGCGATCGCCCATCTCGCAGCCGACCTTGCCGCGCATGTGGTCGAAGGTCTCGCAGAGCACCTGGCCCGCGTTCACGCCGTGGTTCGCGCCCGAGAGCAGGATCACGTCCGCGGTCTGCGCGAACGGGTTGATCGCGCCTTCCACGCCCGCGCGGTGCTCGAGGTAGAGGCGTCGCAGCGCGTCGCGGATCACCGTCACGCCGAGCGAGTGTCCGATGAGCGAAACACGCCGCGTCGGGTTCTCCACCATCACCGCCTTCACGAGGCTCTGGAGCATCGGCACGGTCCAGCCGTGGTCGATGTTGCGGAACGCGTTGCCGGTGCTCGCGTCGGGGTCGAAGTCGTCGAGCGACGCCACGAGATCCGTGCGCGCGTCGAACGCGATCACGCGGTAGCCCTCGGCGACGAGCTTGCTCGCGAGCTGCTCGCGCGTGGTCGCGTCGACCGTGAACGAGAAGCCGCTGCCCGCCTGCGTGATCGTCGAGCCCGCGCGCGCCGCGGTGCCGTACTCCTCGAACGTCGTCACCGACGACGAGTTGCCGTGCACGAGGATCACGATCGGCTTCGTCGTGTCCTCCGCGTCCTGCGTGTACTCCTTCGCCGCGCAGGGGTAGCCCTCGATGTCGGCAGGCGCGCCTGCCGCGACCGTCGCTTCGTTGTCGGTCACGAGGAACTCGACGTTCGCGCCGTACGCGTCGCGCGGCACGCAGCCCGGATGCGTCGCGAGGTCGTCGCGGTAGCGTCCGGCGTAGTCGGCTTCGAGCGCTTGGTCGCCGCCCTCACGCACCATCTCGGTCGCGTCGTCGGCCGGCCACGGCAGCATGGCGGCCACCTCGGTTGCCCGAGCCGCGAGCGTCGCGCGACAGGCGACCACCCGCGGGTCTTCGACCACCGCGTCGGTACCCGGCGCGTCCGGCGTGTCCGCGTCGACCGTCACACCGGTGTCGGGGTCCATGCCCCCGTCGACCGGCGGGGTCGGTCCGTCGTCGTCTCCGCAACCGATGGCGCCCACGAGCGCGATCACCAACGCCCAGTCTCGCTTCATGTCCGAACCCCTTCTTCGCGGGTCTTCGAGAAGACCCCTGGGCGAGGCCCTACGGAGCACTCCCCAAACCCGTCGACGGCCCCGAACCCCTTCGAGGCACGTTGTGCATCGCACCATGGCTCACGATTGTGCTTTGCACAAATTCAATCCGCCGAATTGATCCGAAGAACGACGATGCTCATCCGAAACGAGTTGCAGTGCAGCGCAGGGCGGTGCGGCGTCGAAGTCGTTGGGCCAGGATCGAGGGAAACCCGGTCTGCGCACCATTTTTCTCGTGATTTTGGGACGATCTGCGAGGTGTGTGCCTCGCCGCGGGGGTCCCGCGCGCGCGCGCGGCGCCCAACGTGGCTCCGATGGGATTGTCGCTTTGCAGCATTGGTGCGTTGCACGGCAGGAACCGCGGTCGATCAGAGCTTCTGCTCGCCAGAATGACGCGTTGCAGCATCGGAGCGTCCTGCGATCGTCGAAGCGCCCCCAACGACGAAGCCCGCCCCGGCGGACCGGGACGGGCTTCGTGAAGGAGCCGAAGTCGACGTGCGATCAGCGGCGGCAGGCGCCGGCGTACGCGACCGACATGCCCGCGTTCGCGGCGTTGCACGCGTTGCCGTAGGTGCGGCCGTCGCAGCCGCAGACGGGATCGTAGAGCGCGATGCACGCCTCGGGGCGCGCGCTGCACACGCCGACGTCAGCCGCGCCGCACGCCGCCTCCGCCGAGAACGCGCAGAAGCTCCCCTCGGGGCAGCTCAGCGCGCCGTTCAACGCGCACGCGTCGCCGAGCTCGAGCGCGCACTCGCCCTCGGACGCCACGCTCACGCCCGCCGCCGCGGCCTCGCACGGGTTGCCGTACGTGTTGCCGTCGCAGCCGCAGACGGGGAAGCCGATGCGCGTGCACGCGGTCGGACGCTCGACGCACTCGCCCGCGCCGCCGCACGAGCTCGCCTGGCAGAACTGACCTTCGCCGCACTCGTCGTTCGTGGTGCAGCCGGCCGCCGCGCACTCGCCGCTCGCCGCGACGCTCACGCCGTGGCTCGCCGCCTCGCACGCGTTGCCGTAGGTGCGGCCGTCGCAGCCGCAGACGGGATCGTAGAGCGCGATGCACGCCTCGGGGCGCGTCTCGCAGGTGCCCGGACGATCCGTCGCGCCGCACATCGCCTCGGGAGCGAACGCGCAGAACGTGCCCTCGGGGCACTCGGGCAGCCCGCGGCTCCCGCACGCCGCGCCCGTCTCGATCTCACACGCGCCCTCGTACGCGACGCTCGTGCCCGCGCCCGCCGCGTTGCAGCGGTTGCCGTAGGTGCGGCCGTCGCAGCCGCAGACCGGCATGTACTCGCGCGTGCAGATCTCGGGGCGCGTGCGGCACTCGCCCGCGCCACCGCAGGTGCCTTCTTCGGCGTGGTGGCAGTACGCGCCTTCCGCGCAGTCCGCGTTCGTCTCGCAGCTCGCGTCCGGATCCGTGCACTCGCCGCCGGTGCGGCACACGAGGCGCAGGTGGTAGCTCGCGGCGGTCGGGATCCCGAAGCGCAGGTAGCGGTACGTCGACGCGACCACGAGGTACTCGCCCGCGTCGAGCGGTTGCTGGATGCAGCTGTTGAGCGTGCCCGAGCCGCAGTCGTCGTTCTGCGCGACGAGCTGCCAACCGCGGCGCGTCGAGCGGTAGAGCAGCACGTACGTGTCGTCGCCGGCGCGGCTCGCGAGGTCGACGAACGTGTCGCCGCAGCCCGCCTCGGTCGTGAACGTCCACGTGTGGTACGGCGCGGCCGCCGTCAGACGACGCTCCTGCACCTCGCACCACGGGAGCTCACCCTGCGCGACGCCTCGGCCGTCCGCGCGATCGTCGCGCCGCAGCTCGAGCTCGTCCGTCATCAGGACCTCGCCGTCCTTCGCCGCCCCGCCGGGCTCCGCCGCACAAGCCGCGACGAACCCGATGCACCCCATCATCCAAAGCTTCTTCATGTTGGTCGTGGGGCCCGATGTGTTGTTGGTGTTCGATTCAGCGCCGAGCACGTCCTCCGCGTCGCCCGCAGAGTCGGCCACGGCGGCTCGTCGTGCGGCCCCGTCCCTCGAGCGCGCCGCCTTACACGTGGTGTGCCCGTGGATCGTGAGGAACGTCGCGAACGACGTTTTCTCTCGCAGAACACGAGCGATCCGAGTCGGCTCGTGCGTCGCGATCTCGGCGAGGAGCACCCAGCGACCCCGCTCGCTCGCGGTCGAACGTGCGCGCTCGCCCAGCCACCGGAAGGCAGAGCTTCCAGTACGCGCGTTGCGCATCGCGCAGTCGTGCACCAGGTCGTGCGACACGGGACGAACGGTCCCTTCTCCCACGAAGCGCGCCGTGGTTGGATGTACGAGCGATGCGCTACCTCTTCGTCGCGATGATCGTCGGGTGCGGGGGCACGGCTTCTTCCACGCCGGCGTCGGGGACCACGCTGCATGCCGAGGCCGCGCCGAGCGAAGCGGAATCGTCGAGCGCCTCGGTGTCCGCGCCGGACAGCGCCTCGGTGCCGGACGATGCGATCGCGTTCGTGAGCCTGCTGCGCACGATCGCCGCCTCCGAGCCCGACACGCTCGGTGCGCACGTCGACGTCGCGTTCGGACGACGCCTTCCCTCCGGCGACGAGCTCGGACCGCTGCTCACCCACGTGCCCGCGGGGTGCGTGCCGACCCTGGAAGAGGGCCCCGGCTACGGCATGATCGCGATCCCTCCGCCGATGAACGACGACTCCGACGAAGAGGCCGCGCGCATCGAGGCGATCATCGCCGAGCTCTCCGAGTCGACCGAGGTGAGCGCGTCTTGCGCCATGGTCGAGACGATCGACGGTGAGGAGGTGCGCACCGAGAGGCTTCTGTGGACCGTCGCGGTGCGTCGCAACGACGAGGGTCGCTTCGTCGTGCTCGCGTGGCGCGACCTCACGAACGAACGTTGAGACGAGGGTCGCTTCGTCGTGCTCGCGTGGCGCGACCTCACGAACGAGCGTCGAGCGGCGCGCGCGCGCGTGCGGATCGGTTTGCAGCGATCGAATCGAAGCGCTCGGTTCGAGGGTTCGCGCTGCGCCGTGCCGTCGTCTCGTCGTAGGCTCGCGCGTCTCGACGCACGTCACCGAATGACGGAAGGAGCGAACGATGGCAGCGAAGAAGAAGGCGACCTCCAGCTCCCCGAAAGCGCAAGCGGCGGACGGAGAGGCTCTGATCGTCACGCTGAAGCGGCGATTCGATGCACAACCGCATCGGCATCCCGGCGTCGAATGGCGGAAGGTCGAAGCGCGCCTCGACACCGACGCCCTCGCCACGCTCGCGAAGATGGAGGCGAGCGGAGGGGAGCCCGACCTCGTCGCCATCGAGGGGCCCGGTGTCCTCGTCTTCGTGGATTGTGCGACCCAGAGCCCGAGCGGACGTCGAAGCCTCTGCTACGACCGCGAGGCCTGGCAGGCGCGCAAAGAGGCGCGCCCGGCCAACAACGTGATCGACGTCGTGACGTCGATGGGCGCCGAGCTCCTCACCGAGTCGGACTACCGCGCGCTGCAGACCTTCGGCGCGTTCGACACCACGACGTCGAGCTGGGTCGTGACGCCATCGGCGATTCGCGAGGAAGGCGGCGCGCTCTTCGGCGACCGGCGCTTCAACCACGTGTTCATCTACCACAACGGCGCGCAGTCGTATTACGCGGCGCGGGGCTTCCGCGCGAAGCTGCGGATCTGAGCGCACGCGCGCGTCCGTTCGTTTCGCTGCCGAGCGTCAGGCTCCTCGAACCGACCGACGCATGTACACGCTGTCGACCCAGACGCCGTCGATGCAGTACGTGCGCTCGGCGCGCCCCGACTCCTCGAAGCCCAAGCGCGCGAGGAGCTTCAGCGAAGCCACGTTGCGTGGGTCGACGTCGGCGACGAGCTCATCCAGGTTTCGCGTGCGGAGCACGTGCTCGATGACGGCCGTTGCGGCTTCGAAGACAATCCCTCTTCCCCACAAGTCCCGCCGAAGGATGAAACCCAGCTCCGGCAGCCGGTAGAAGCCCGCCTTCCCGACGGCCTCGCCCTCCAGCTCGATCACGAACTCGTCGCTGATCGCAGGATCGGGCTCGAGCATCGGACGAAGCCACGACCGCGTCGTCTCGACCGAGCGATGCGGAGGCGTGGACCAGAATCGCATCGTCTCGGCGTCGGACAGGATGGCGAAGAAGGCATCCACGTCCGACTCTCGCGCGCGGCGTAGGCACGTCCTCTCGGTTCGAAGCGTGATCATGGGGCACCTGCGTCGGGGGCCTCCGCGTCGACGACGAGGTACCAATCCACGTCGGACGGGAGCGCGCCAAAGATGAAGCCCTCGGAGCGACGAAGCGTGCCGGAAAGCTCCTCGACTCTCGGGTCCGGGCATTCGGGGCAGGGGGAACCTGACATGCACAGGAGGCGTTGCGGGGCACCGTTGAACCGGATCGGCAAGGCATCGTCGGCCACCACTCCGACTCGTTCGCAGCCGGGAACGCGGTAGAGATACCAACCCCGATTGCAGCACACACCGGGCTCGCAGGACTGAATCGTCGCATTGAGTAGGACGACCGAGTCGGGGTCCAGGCGCTCGGTCAACCGAACGCGCCGTCCCCGGTCGAGGTTCGCGCAGAGCGAGGCGCCGTCGACCTCGTCGATCCCCGAGCAGGCGACCACGAGGGGTAGGGAAGCCACGCACGCACGCATCGTCGTCACGATGACGCGCAGCGTTCCCCGTGTCGACGCTGACCGCGCAGGACGAAACATGCCGGATTCGCGACTCGCGCTCGGCTCAGAGGTTCGGCACCCAAACTACGCTTCGCGCTCCGCTCTTGCGCTGTGGTCTCGTCGTCTCGCTCTCTCGCTTGGGGGCGCACCGCCACTTGCCCGCCACCGCCACCGTGAGCAGTGGGCCAAGGCCGCAGAGTCGTTGAGTCGCACCGTTCGGCACGCGGGTTGAAGTGCGGGTCGGCATGTCCCCGCGAGCGCCCCGTCCCCGAACGCCCGAACGCCGCAGATGCCCTCGAAGTGTCGGCGCCGAGCGCTCGACGTGACGTCTCCGACGTGACGTCGCCGACACGCGGGGGAACGGCACGCCGAGGAGCGGCACCCAACTCGGCTGCGCATCACTCCGAGAGCGCGCGCCGCACTCGCTCGAACGTCTCTGCGTCGATCGCGTGCTCCACGCCGAGCCGTTCGCGTGCGCCATGCACCACGTGCGCGTAGCGACCGCCGAAGCGCTCGCACACCGTGCACTCGCGAAGGTGTGCGTCCACCCGCGCGACCTCGTCCGCGACGAGCTCGCCGTCGACGTAGTCGCCCAGCCGCGCGAGCACCTCGCCGCACGTCAGACCTCCCACCTCGCGTTCGTGCGCCACGACGCCTCCTTCTTCCGCGCGCAGCGACGCCATCAGCCGCAGCCGCGCGCGGTGCAGGCGACTCTTCATCGCCGGCAGCGAGAGCTCGAGCGTCGCCGCGCACTCCTCGCCGGACAGCCCTTCGACGTCGCGCAGCAGCACGATCTCGCGATCGCGCGGCTCCAGCGACGCGATCGCGCGCGCGATCGAGCTCGCGTCCGTCTCGCGCGAGAGCGCGGCGTCGGGCGCACCCCAACCGGCGGCCACGCCGAGCTCGAGCAGCGGCGGGTCCACGATCTCGCGGCTCCGTCGGTGCGTGCGTCGCCCCGCGTTGCGCGCGATCGCGAACAGCCACGTGCGCACGCTGGCGCGGCCCGGGACGAACGAGGACGCACTCCGGAGCGCGGCGAGGAACGTCTCCTGAACGAGATCGTCCACCTCCGACTCGCTTCGCGCGAACGCTCGCGCCACCGCCCAGACCGCGCGCCCGTGCCGCTCGTAGAGCGTCGCGAGCGCGCCCGCCTCGCCGCGCGCCACGTCGAGGATCAAGCGCTCGTCGTCGACTTCACCGGGCACGTGGAGAACCCGAGCAGAGTGTACAGCGGACAGCTCCCGAGCAGCCCCGTGGCGAGCGGCACGATGCCCACGAGCCCCCAGAGCGACTGCGGACCGACGAACACCAGCGACAGCAGACCGGCACCGAGGACCACACGAAGCACACGCTCGACGGGGTGCTCGTTGGTGGGAAGCAGCTTGGACATGAGTGAACCTCCGCGGGGCTCTATCCACGTCGCGGTGAAAGGATTCACGAGGGGTCGAAGAAAGTTCTCGATGGCGTCGCGGCCGTTCGGATCGGGTACGGACGGGACGACAAAGGGTGACGCGCACACTGCGTACTCGACGAGTGTTGCCACGCGCGGGGCACAGCTGCAGCGGAGGCCACCGAGGCGCGCCTCGTCCCTTCCGACATCCCTGGTACGGCCACGATCGGCCCGGCAACGGGTACGCCGCCGCTCAGCGACCACAACCGAATCCCGCCTTGCTTGCTGCGCGACTCCGCCATCCAGTCGCCGGTCGGCGACCACTCGAAGCAGTCCACGGGGCCTTCACGTCTGGAGAGCAGAGTCGTCGGAGTGAGCTCGAATCTGGGCATCGTGGTGGTGGTCCGGTAGCTGGCAAAGAGCAGGGTACGATGCTCCGCCCGCGCAGGGCGATACGCTGCCTGAAGGTGCCGACCACGTCGTCACGATGGCTCGCGGACCGACCGGAGTCGCGCGGGCTGGAAC
>CALJLK010000429.1 GCA_937982655.1 uncultured Sandaracinus sp. | reverse complement strand
CTTGCTCGTTCGCTTGCTCGTTCGCTTGCTCGTTCGCTTGCTCGTTCGCTTGCTCGTTCGCTTGCTCCTTCGCTCGCTCGTTCCGTATCGAGGCGTCGACGACTGCGTCCCCGACCACGACCAGGTCGACGACCACGACGTCACGCTTCGCGAAGACGGTCTCACCGATCACGACGCTGCGCGACGTCACGTGTGCGGGATCACGTGTGTGGGATCGACGCGTTGGAACTCTCGCCGCGTTCGGCTAACGTCGCGGCGATGCGCACCGTCGTGCTCGAGATCGCTGGCGCGAAGTACCGACTGACCACCGATGCCGACGAAGGTCATCTGCGGCGGCTCGCGGAGAAGGTGAACGACCGCATCGAGGCGCTCGGGACCAAGGCGGTGCGAACCGGTACGCCGGCTCAGCTCCTCGCGGTGGTCGCGCTCGGGCTCGTGGAAGAGCTCGAAGAGACGCAAGAGCGACACGCGGGGCTCAAGGCGCGCGCGGCCGAGGTGGTCGCGGACGCCGTGGCGCGCATCGACGGTCGCCTCGCCGCGCTCGCACGGCTCGACGAAGCAGGATCGTGACGGTGCGCGCGTGAAGGTGCTCGCGTGAGAGTGCTCGGCATCGATCCGGGGACGATCCGCACCGGCTGGGGCGTCGTCGAGCCCGTGGGACCGCGCGCTCGCCTCGTGGCGACGGGCGTGATCCACGCGAACGAGAAGAAGCCGCTCGCGGAGCGTCTGAAGATCATCCACGACGGTCTGCGCGCGGTGGTGACGGAGCACGCGCCGCGGATGGTGGCGGTCGAAGACATCTTCTTCGCCAAACACGCGAACGCCGCGCTCAAGCTCGGTCACGCACGCGGCGTCGCGCTCTTCGTCGCCGCGGACGCGGAGCTCGAGGTCTTCGAGTATCCGCCCGCCCTCGTGAAGCGCTCGGTCGCGGGCAAGGGCCGCGCGGAGAAGGAGCAGGTCGCGCTGCTCGTCGGCGCGATGCTCGGTCTGCGCGAGCTGCCGACGATCGACGCGACCGACGCGCTCGCGGTCGCGCTCACGCACCTTCAAGCGACGCGTGCGCGCGGCATGGTGCTCACGGCGCCGCGTCGACGCTGACGATCGCACGTTCGACACCGCGAGTCCGACGTGTGCGATCGCGTGTGCGTTCGACGTGTGCGTTCGACGTGTGCGTTCGACGACCGACGTGCGCGACCGACGTGCGCGATCAATCCGTGATCGCTTCCAGCACCGCGTCCGCGACGACCTCGGGGATCTGCAAGTGCAGGAAGTGCCCGATGCCTTCGAAGATGCGCACCTTCAGCTTCGATCCGTCGCAATGCTCTTCGGTGCGCCACGCGAGGTCGGTGGCGAACGCGGGATCCTGATCGCCCCAGAGCACGCGCACCGGCACCGAGACGTCGCGCACCTCCGCGAGCATGTCTTTCGGATCGAGCGAGAGGAGCTTCGTGTAGTAGCCGCACATGAAGCGCATCGCGTCGTCGATCTGCGCGTGATCGGCGAAGGGCTGCACGTCCGCGTCGGTCGGAACCCCGCCGGCGTACTTCTTGAGCTGCCAACGGATCAGGTAGCCATTGCCGCGCGTCCACAGCCATCCCGCGAGCTTGTGCTTCGCGAAGATGTAGAAGTAGAAGCACTTGCGCCGCTGCTCCGGTTTGGCCCATTGCTTCGCGAAGACGCCGGGGTGCGGGATGTTCATCGAGATCACCCGCGCGACGCGGCTCTCGTGGCGCATCGCGAGGTACCAGGACGCGATGCCGCCCCAGTCGTGCCCGGCGACCGCGGTGAGCTGTGCGATGCCGAGCGCGTCGAGGAGCGCCGCGAGATCGTCGCCGAGCTCGTTCGGATGATAATCGTAGGGGTCCGCGGGCTTGTCGCTGCGCTCGTAGCCGCGCAGCACGGGCATGATCACGCGATAGCCTGCGGCTGCGAGGCGCGGCGCGACGTGGCGCCACGAGTACCAGCTCTCCGGGAAGCCGTGCACGAGCATCACCGGCGGACCGGCGGCGGGCCCTTGAAAGCCGACGTGCAGCTTCAACCCGCGCCCGGGCAGGTTCACGTACTGAAAGCTGAGCCCGGGCCAAGCGCCCGTGATGTCCCCCGACATGGCGCGCAGCATGCGGGAGTCGTCGCGTGCGACGCAACGTTCGTGCGCAGCCTGCGACGCGCCGACGTCTCATGTTGATGCACGTGCACGCCCCCTCGGGGCGTATCTTCCGTGTTCGGAGGGAGGCGCGCTGTGGCAGGGATCCTGCTTTGCGTGCGCGACCTTCGGCGGGTGATGGGATCGAGGAGCTCTGGATGAACGTGCGGATCATCGGATTGGGTTTGGCGCTGGTCGTCGCGTGTGGGGACGACGACGCATCGACGGCGGCCACGAGCCAGGCTGCGGAGCCGACGCCCACCGAGCCCACGCCGTCGACCACCGCGGTCGACCTCGACGACCCGCGCACCTGCGCGACCTGCCACGCGGCGGTGGTCGAGGAGTGGGAGCGCTCGATGCACGCGCAGGCGCATCAGTCGCGCGATCCGATCTACGCGGCGCTGCGCACGCTGCGTATCGAGCGCCAAGGCCCGCAGGTCGCAGGGCAGTGCGGGAGCTGCCACCACCCGCTCGCGAACGCGGAGCCCGACGCGCCGCTCGCCGCGCTCGGGGTGTCGTGCCGGAGCTGTCACGGCGTCGCCGAGGTGCGTGAAGGCGCCGGGCACGCGGCGCTCGTCTTCGCCGACGATCGCGTGATGCGAGGGCCGCACGATCTGCGCGCCGACGCGTCGCCGGCGCACGGAACGGGTCCCGCGGCCACGCACCTCACCGACGGCAAGACGCTCTGCCTCGCGTGCCATCGCGAGGCCCGCAACCCGCAGGGCGTCGTCACCTGCAACACCGGCAACGAGCTCGCGGAGCACGCCGACGCCTCGGCGACCTGCACGGGCTGCCACATGCCGACGGTGGAGACGCCGAGCGGCGCGGTCTCCACGCGCGCGTCTCATCGGAGCCACGCGTTCCTCGGCCCGCACGCCGCGTGGGAAGGCGACGACGTGTTCCTGCGCGGCGCGGTCGCGATGAACGCGCGCCTCGACGGCGACGCGCTCGTGGTCTCGCTCGAGAACCGATCGGGCCACGGCTTCCCCTCCGGCTATCCAGGGCGGCTCGCGGTGGTGCAGGCGATCGCGGAGGACTCGTCCGGTGCGGAGGTCTGGCGTGCGTGGCGCGAGGAGGCGAGCGAACGTCCGGAGACGATGCTCAACCAAGTCTACGTCGACTCGGAGGGCCAGCCCGTGATGGCGCCTTTCGCGACCGCGATGGCGCGCGACTCGCGTCTGCGTCCGAACGAGACACGCGAGCTGCGCTTCGAGGTGCCGCCCACGACCGCGACGGTCGAGGTGAGCCTACGCTTCTTCCTCCTGCCGCCGAAGGCTTCGCAGGCGCTCGGGCTGGCGGAGAGCCCACTCGCGGCGCCGCGCGTGATCGCGGAAGCGCGCGCGACGCGTTGAGCGGCCATTGCACGTCGCGGCGGCCCGTGATCGCGGAAGCGCGCGGCGGATCGCGGAAGCGCGCGCGACGCGTGGATCAGCCGGTTCCGCCGAGGCCCATCGCGAGCGCGTTCACCGTCAGCAGCAGCTCGTCGATCAGGTTCGGCTCCCCCGATCGATGGCGCGCGAGCAATCGAACCTGCCGCTCGTGCAGCACTGCCAACGCCTCTGCGCGCGCGCTCACCGTCGCATGTATCCCCGGACGTCGCTCCGAGAGCGGTCCCCCGTAGAGCCGTTCGAGCGCGCGGTGCGTGCGTGCATGCTCGTCCAGGATCGCGGCGAGGATCGGCTCCGCGTGCTCGCGTTCGGTGGCGAGCGAGGCGTAGCGCGCCATCGTCGTCGGACAGGCCCACGCGACCGCGGTCGCCGCGTTGCTGACGACGTAGTGCAGCGGAGCCCAGGTGTAGAGATGCCGACGTAGACGCTCGAACGCCTCGGGATCCTCCTGCGCGAGCGCCTCGAGCGCGCTGCCCACGCCGTACCAGCCAGAGAGCTGGAAGCGCGCTTGGCTCCACGCGAAGACCCAGGGGATCGCGCGCAGATCGGAGAGCGTGTGTTTCCCGCTGCGGCGCGACGGGCGCGAGCCGATGCGGCTCTGCTCGAGTGCGTCGATCGGCGTCGCCTCGCGGAAGAAGCGGACGAAGCCCTCGCGCTCGACGAGCGCGCGGTAGGCCTCGAGCCCACGCGCGGCGAGCACGTCCATCGAAGCTTCGAGGCGCGCGCGCTCGGCGTCGTCGGGCTGATCGAGGACGACACGAGCGCGCGCGAGGTCTTCGCTCTCCGCCAGGCGGCTCGCGCGAAAGACGTTGGCGACGAGCAGCTCGGCCTGGTGGATCGCGGTCGGTGGGTTCGCGTACTTCTGCGCGATCGTCTCGCCTTGTTCGGTCATGCGCAGCGCGTGGCCGAGCGAGCCTTCGGGGAGGCTCTTCACGAAGCGATGCGTCGGACCGGCGCCGCGGCTCGTGGAGCCGCCGCGCCCGTGGAAGAAGCGCACCCGCGTGCCGCGACGAAGGGCGACCTCGGTCAGCCGCGCCTGTGCCCGGTAGAGCGACCACAAGCTCGCCAGGGTGCCGCCGTCTTTGTTGCTGTCGCTGTAGCCGATCATCACGTCTTGGCGCGTGGACGTGTCCCTGCGCAGCGCGGCCTGGTGCGCCAGGCTCCGTCGTGTCCACGGCTCGGCGAGGAACGCGTCGAGGATCGTGGGGCTCGCCTCGAGATCGGAGATCGTCTCGAAGAGCGGCACCACCGGGAGCAGACACGCGGGGCCGTCGGGCGTCGTCGCGACGAGCCCGACCTCACGCGCGAAGAGGTAGACGACGAGCAGATCCGAGAGCGAGCGGGTCATGCTCACGATGAGCGTGCCGAGCCCCGCGGTGCCGTGCGCGCTCGCTTCGTCCGCGAGCACGCGGAAGCAGTCGATCACCGCGCGCGCTTCGGGGCCGAGCTCCGCGCCGCGGCCGGCGAAGGGTCGCAGCGATCGCAGCTCTTCGCGGAGGAACGCGAGGCGCCGCGCTTCGTCCCACGCGCCGTAGTCGGTCTCCGTCGCGCCGCTCGCGAGAAGAAGCTGCTCGATCGCGCGCTCGTGGAACGCGCTGTTCTGACGCACGTCGAGCACCGCGAGGTGGAAGCCGAAGGTCTCCACCAGACGGCGAACGGGCCGCACGTAGAGC
>CALJLK010000428.1 GCA_937982655.1 uncultured Sandaracinus sp. | reverse complement strand
GTCGCGACGTGCGCACGTGTGCGCCGCGTGAGGTTCTCCTGCGTCGCGCACACGTGCGCGGCGGGAGGTCGCGTGAGCCGCGGCGCGATCCAGCCGAGCTCAGCCCGCGGTGTAGCGCGGGTCGCCAGGGATCAGGCCGAGCGCGAGCTGGATCTCTTGAAAGCGGCCCGAGAGCGAGGTGGTCGCGACTCCGTAGCGCTCCGCGATCTTCGCCTGCGAGGAGCCGCGGCGTTGCACGACCATCGCGATCGCGTATTCGATCGCGGCCGCGTAGACCTCGGGCTTGCCCACCCGCACCGAACGCATCGTGCGGAAGTCGCGCCACAGCGCGCGCGCTCGCGCGACCTGCTCGGTGGAGAAGCCCGCGGCGCGCATCTGCCGCTCGAAGGTCTCGCGGACCGCGCGGGTCTTCGCGTCGACGCGGCGGCTCTGACCGGTCGGTGCCGACGGCTCGGGCTCGGCTTGTGCTCGCGAGGTCGCGCCCGCGAACGATCCGACGTCGTCCTTCGGTGGCGCGCCGCGATCGATCCACTCGACGAGCCGTCGGTGGTCGGGGTTACGGGGCGCGAGCGAGGTCGCCTGCTTCGCGAGCTGCTTCGCTTCGTCGAGCTCGCCGAGCCGCGCGAGGCAGTGGGCGAGGCTCGCGACGATCTCGTCGTGGTCGGGCTCGAGGCGCCACGCGACCCGCAGCGGCTCGAGCGCCGCCTTGGGCTCGTCGAGCGCGACGTCGAGCAGGTGCCCGAGGTTGTGCAGGTACCACGGCGTGCGTGGCGCGCAGCGAAGGGCGCGTTTGTAGGCCGAGATCGCGGCGCGGTAGTTCCCGAGCAGCGCCTGACAGAGGCCCATCATGGCGTGCGGGACGTCGTCATCCGGATCGGCGTCCGCGAGGTGCTTGAGGTGTAGCGCCGCGCGCCACGGGTGCCGCTCGAGGCGCAGCTCCGCGAGGTGACGGTGCGCGAAGAGGGCGGGCTCGCTGCCACGCTCGGCGATCTCGACCAACCGGTCGAGCAAGGTCTCGGCCTCGTTCAAGCGGCGACGTTCGAGCGCGTTCTCGGCGCGTCGCTGCAAACGATCGACGTTCGTCTCCGAGGCCTCGGCCACCGCGTCCGTATAACGAAGGGGCCGACGTGGGGCAAGCGAGGGCGCTCGGACGCGAGCGCCTCACGCTTCGATCGACGTGCCGAGGTGCGAGCCCTCGTCGGCGGGGATACGCTGGCGCGCGATGCATGCACGGATCGCGATCGTCCTCGCCAGCCTGCTCCTGATCGCATGTGGCCGTTCGCGCGTGGTCTCACCGCTTCCGCCGACCGACGGTGGCCCGGTGGACGGTTCCACTCCGGATGGAGGTCGGCTCGACGGTGGCCGCGACGCGGGCCGAGACGCTGGCGCCGACGGCTTCCGCTACGCGATCTTGCGGAGCGACTGCGGTCCCGCGGACGGCTTCGCGTGGCGCGGCGTCGTGGCGCGCGAGCCGCTCGACTGCGACGACTTCGGGCGGACCGACGAGCACGTCTCCCTCTACCTCTTCGACGGCGACCGTCTCGGCACGTACGCGTGGAGCGGCGACGACTTCGACGACTTCGTCGCGTACTGCCCCGGTGGGCGAGCCGCGTGCATCTCCTCGACCGAAGGGGAAGCGCAGGTCTCGTTGCCCCCCGACGCTTCGCCGACCCTGCGGCTTCGGGTGGTGCTGCCCGACCGCGGGACGATCGTCGACGGGGAGCTGGAGGCGCTCGTCTGCTTCGAGGACGAGCCCACACCCTGCGGTTGACGTTCTTGACTCCTCGAGTCGAGAATGTCGTCGCGCCTTGACCGCTTCGCGTTCTCCCCGCAAAGTCGCCGCGTGATTGCCGACTCGTCCGCGTGGGAATCATCCGCGAGGAACGAACGCGGCCGAAGGCGGGGCGCCGCCGAACGGGGTGTGTGATGGCCAAGACCTACGCAGAGCTGCTCCAGGACGTGAAGGCGCAGGTGCGCCAGGTCTCGCTGGAAGACCTCCACGCGCGACGTGAAGCGGGTGAGCCGCTGGTGATCGTCGACGTCCGCGAGAAGGACGAGTGGCGGCAAGGCCATCTCATCGGAGCGGGGCACGTAACGCGCGGGTTCCTCGAGATGCAGGCCGGCTCGAAGCTCCCCGACCGTGGCGCGAAGATCGTGACCATCTGCGCAGGCGGCATCCGCAGCGCCTTCGCCGCGAAGGCCCTTCAGGATCTCGGCTACACGAACGTCGAGTCCGCGAACCCGGGCTTCAACGACTGGAAGGACAAGGGCTTCCCCTACACACGTCCTTTCGCGTTCACCGACGAGCAGCTCAATCGTTATTCGCGTCATCTCCTCTTGCCGGAGGTCGGCGAGGTGGGTCAGGCGAAGCTGCTGCAGAGCCGGATCCTCTGCCTCGGCGCGGGCGGCCTCGGATCCCCCGCCGCGCTCTACCTCGCGGCGGCCGGCGTCGGCACCATCGGGCTCGTCGACGGCGACGTGGTCGACGAATCGAACCTGCAGCGGCAGATCATCCACGGGCGCAGCTCGGTGGATCGCCCGAAGGTCGAGAGCGCCGCGAAGCGCATCGCGGATCTGAACCCGGACGTGAAGATCGTCCCCTTTCAAGAGCGTTTGAACAGCAGCAACGTCGACCGGATCTTCGATCAGAAGTGGGACGTGATCGTCGACGGGCTCGACAACTTCCCGACCCGCTACCTCGTCAACGACGCGAGCGTGTGGAAGCAGATCCCCGTCGTCCACGGCTCGATCTTCCGCTTCGACGGACAGGTCACGACGTTCTGGCCGGGGAAGGGCCCCTGCTACCGCTGCCTCTCCCCCGAGCCTCCCCCGCCGCACCTCGCGCCGAGCTGCGCGGAGGCGGGCGTGCTCGGCGTGCTGCCGGGCGTGATCGGCACGATGCAGGCGACCGAGGCGATCAAGATCGTGCTCGGTGTGGGTCAGCCGCTGGTCGGGCGCCTGCTGCAGTACGACTCGCTCTCGATGGCGGTGCGCACCTTCAAGCTGCCGAGAGATCCGCATTGTTCGGTCTGCGGCTCGAGCCCGACCATCACCGAGTACGTCGACTACGAGGGCTTCTGCGCGGGGCCGGCCGCGCACGGCTGACGCCTCGACCCGGTGGGGAGCTGCTTTCCGCGGCATCCGCTGCTCGGGCGGAAGAAACGACCGCGGAAGTGGTTCTGCCACGAGCTCGACGCGGCGCGCGACACGTGCGCTTCGTCGACCTCTCGATTCGAACCCTCGCTTCGAGCGTCCCGCGCTGGCTTCGCCCGGCGTTCGTTGCTAACGAGCCCTCGTGACGGACAAGTCGGACAAGCCCACGTTCACGCCCCGGTCCAAGCAGGCGCTCGCCTTCGCGCTCGTCGCGACGGCCGCGATGCTCGCCGCCGACCTCGGCACCAAGGCGTGGGCGTTCGATCGACTCTCCGCCGAGCGCGTGGGGGATCCCCCGCCCATCTGCGAGCCCGACGAGCACGGGTACATCCAATACCAACGCGCGCGGATGGAGCCGATCGTGGTCGGCGAAGGCTGGTTCGAGCTGCGCTATGCGGAGAACTGTGGCGCCGCGTTCGGTCTCCTGCGCGAGGCACCTCCGATCGTGCGTCACGGCATCTTCGGTACCGCCGCCGTGCTCGCGAGCCTCGCGCTCTTCTGGATGTTCGCCACCGGGCGTGGCGGGAAGTGGTTCGCGTACAGCGTGCCCTTCATCGTGAGCGGCGCGGTCGGCAACCTCGTCGATCGCCTCCGCCTCGGCTACGTGGTCGACTTCCTGCGTGTCTATTGGAACAAGCCGCTCCCGCTCATCGGCAGCGAGTGGCCGACCTTCAACGTCGCGGACGTGACCATCACCATCGGTGTCGGCTTCCTGCTGGTCGACGGTTGGCTCGAAGGCCGCCGCGAGAAGGCGGAAGCGAAGGCCGCCGCCCAGAAGCCCGCGCGCGCGTGAGCGCGGTGAGGAGGGCGCGCGCGTGTACCCGACGCTGATCGAGATCTTCGGGCAGCCGCTCCCCGCCTACTTCACGTTTCTCCTCGTCGGCTTCGGGCTCGCGATCGGGCTCGCGCAGCGCCAGGCCAGACGCTTCGGCCTCGATCACGACACCGTGATCGATCTCGGCCTCTACGCGCTCGTCTGGGGCGTGATCGGCTCGCGCATCCTCCACGTCCTCGCGGACGGCTACTTCTGGGATTACGTCCACCTCTGCACGGATCCCTCGCAGGTCGCGTGGCAGATCACGGAGGCACGTTGCGCGCAGGTCGAAGGCGTCTGGGACGCTGCCGCCGGATCCGTCGCGTCGGCGGGGTCAGCCGCCGACGGTGTCTGTCGTCCGGCAGGTCGCGACTGCTTCGCGTGGGCGGCCTTCTGGCGCGGCGGGCTCGCGTACTACGGCGGGCTCCTCGGCGCGGGGGCGTTCGGGCTCTGGTTCCTCCGCAAGGAGCGCTTCCCGATCGGCAAGGGCATCGATCTCGTCGGCCTCGTGATCCCGCTCGGGCTCTTCTTCGGGCGCCTCGGCTGTTTCTTCGGCGGTTGCTGCTTCGGCACCACCGTCGACGCGGGCGCGTTCGGCGCGGTGCGTTTCCCGTCCTGGAGCGCGGCCAGCGAGAGCCAGTGGAAGCGCGGTCTGCTCCCGAGCCCGAGCGACGTCTCGTTGCCGGTACACCCGACGCAGCTCTACGAGGCGGCGGGCTGCCTGCTGATCTTCGCGCTCGGGCTGCTGGTGGTGCAGCCGAAGAAGAAGTTCGACGGCCAGCTCATGCTCTTCTTCCTCGGCGCGTACGCGGTGCTCCGCTTCGTGCTCGAGTGGCTGCGCGACGACGACCGCGGCCTCTACTTCGGGCTCACGACCTCGCAGTGGATCGGCGTCGGCATGCTCGGGCTGATCGCTTGGGCGTGGCCGAAGCTGCGCGCGCGGTCGGTGCCCTGAGCACCCGTGGCTCGCGAGCGCATCACTCGGACCTGTGGGACCGTCGTCTCGAAGAGCGGCGTCGCGAAGAACGGCGTCTCGAAGAGCGGCGTCGCGAAGAACGGCGTCTCGAAGAACGGCGTCTCGAAGAACGGCGTCTCGAAGAGCGGCGTCTCGAAGAGCGGCGTCTCGAAGAGCTTCGAAGTGCGGCGCACGGCATCAGCCGCGCTGGAAGTCGCGATCGAAGAGCCGCACGCGCCGGAGCAAGAGATCGAGCAAGAAGAGCCCGAGCGCGATCATCAGCAACGTGGGCCAGAGCTCCTCGTGCGCGCGGATGCTCTCGCCGTCCGGATCGAAGAGCGCCTCGACCTCCGGATCCACACGACCGTTCGTCAGCGACGCGACGCTCGCGAGCAGCGCCTCGTTGGGCTCGAACGTCCGGTACTCGGCGGGGTAGGGGTTCGCGAGCTGCGCGGCGCTCTCCGCCACGAGACGTCCGTCGCGACGGTGCTCGGCCGCGAGCACGAAGCTGCCGTACGCGTCGAGCGGGAAGCGCGCCTCGTAGCGACCGGGCGCCACCTGCCGCAGCGGCACCTCGCGCGTGCGACGGAGCTGCGGATCGCGCGCGTCCTCCGCGTTGCCGTCGCGCGCGCGTCGCGCCCCCATCGGCCCCTCGATGCGCAGCGTGCTGTCCATGCCGTTGAGGAAGAGATCCTCTTGGCTCACCGCGTCGACCACCGCGACCACCTCGTCGCCACGGATCTCCGCGCTCATGTCGAGCCGCTCGCGCCGCCGGCTGCGCATGTGCTCGCGCACGAGCTGCGCGAAGAAGCGCGAGTAGCCGTTCCAGCGCACCCACTCCACCGCCCATCGGTTCTTCACGTCGCTCGTCCAGGCGAGGCTCCACCCGAGGCCCACGCGCCAGCGTGCGAGGATGGGCTCCTGCAGATCGCTCTCGAGGATGAGCTGCGCGGGCGCGGGCTTCATGCGCGTCGCGACGTAGCCGTGCAGGTACGGTGAGCTCTCGACGTTGGTGCCGCGCAGAAAGTCCGCCGGGGTGCGCACGATCGGCTGAAAGAGCTCTTCGACCGCGGCGGAGCGCGCGACGGTGGTGGTCTCGCGCATGAAGATGCGCGGCACGTTGTGCGGATCGTTCGTGAGGTACGAGCGACCACCGCCGAGCGACGCGATGCTCTGCAAGAGCGTGCGGTTCACGTCCGCGCCGAGACCCACCGTGCTCACGGTGATGCCTTCGGCGCGCATCACCTGCACGAGCTCCGTGATGCCACGCTCCGGCGCTTGACCATCGGTCAGCAAGATCACGTGTTTGAGCCTCGCGCGCGTGACCGCGAGATCCTGATACGCCGCGTCGAGCGCGGGGAAGATCGCGGTGCCGCCCCGCGCGGTGAGGCGCGAGATGTCGCGCAAGATGCGCACCCGGTTGGCCGCGCTCTGCATGCGCACGATGCGCTCCGGCTGCGAGTCGAAGCCGATCACCTCGAGGTAGTCGTCGGAGGAGAGCAGCTCGGCGGTGGCCTTGGCGGCGTCCTTCGCGAGCTCGATCTTCTGACCGTTCATCGAGCCGCTGCGGTCGATCACCAAAGCGAGCGCGAGCGAGGGCTGATCGCGCCGCCGCTCTGCGTCCATGCGCACCGGCAGGAGCTGCTCCATGCGCGTGCCTTGCCAGCCGCCGAGCCCGTAGCCGTTCTCGCCGCCCGCGAAGAGGAACCCGCCCCCCACGTCGCGCACGTAACGCTCGATGAGATCCATCTGCCCGAGCGAGACCTGCTCCGCGCTCACGTCGCTGAGCACGAAGAAGTCGAAGCGCTCGAGCTCGCGCATCGAGGTCGGGATCGCGCGTGGGCCTCGCACGTCGACGTCGTAGTCCGCCGCCGCGAGCGCACGCGCGAGGTACGTCGCGCGCCCCTCGATGCCCTCGACGTAGAGCACGGTGGGCTTGCCCGGCACCACCACCGTCGTCTCGTACTCGTCGTTCTCCGCGAAGCGGTTCGGGATCGGCTCGCCCTCGACGCGCGCACGCGGCTCCGCGGTCAGGCGATACGTGACCGGCCCCGCGACCCGCACGATCGATCGGAACTCGACTTCGGTCTCGCCCGGCTCGAGCTCCACGTCGCGCACCGAGTCGAGCCCGTTGAGCGTCTCGCCCTGGTAGAGCCGCAGCCGCGCGCCCGCCGGCACCGACGCGAACACCCGCGCGCGCACGGGGAAGGGCTCACCGACCTCGATGCGATCCGGCAACACCAGCTCGCGCACCGCGACCTCGGGCGGCGCGCCCTGCCGCATCGGCCGCACGTGCACGCGCACTCCGAACGCCCGCGCCCGCGAGGCCTCGGCGAGCACGTCGCCGCTCGTCTGGTTGCCGTCGCTCAGGATCACCACGCGCCGCAGATGCCCCGGCGGGAACAAGCCGTACGCGAGCTGCAACGCCGTCTGCAGATCCGAGCCGCGCGCGGCGTCCGCTTCGTCGAAGCGTGGGATCTCCGGGACGGGACCCACCGAGTCGGCGGGGTCAGCCGCCGACGGATCGTCTTCGTTCCCGAGCGGCACCGCCCGCGCATCGCGCGCGAAGGCCACGAGCTGCACGTCGCTCTCGTCGCGGCCGTCCCACGCCTCGCGCAGCACGCGCCGCGCGTCCTCGAGGGCCGCGTCGGGCACCGACTCGCTCACGTCGACGAGAAACACCGTGCTCACGCGCGTGGCGTCGGTGGTGCGCGCGAGCCGCGCGACGGCGAGGGTGAGCAGCGCGGTCAGCGCCGCCCGCACCAGCACGCCGAGCCAGCGTTGCGCGGCCGGAAGATCCGCGAGCGAGCGCGTGACCGCGAGCGCGAAGAGCGGCGTCACCGCGAACACCACGAGCCAGCTCGGCTGCAGCAGCTCGTAGGTCTGTCCGCTCCAGTCGAAGCGCACGCCTTCGCGGGCCACGCCGACGAGCCAATACGCGAGCGCCGCGCAGGCCACGAGGGTGATCCCGAGGTGCACGAGGAAGCGGCGCATCAGACGGTGATCCTCCGGTGGTAGGTCCACCACTCGACCGCGAGGATCGCGAGCGCGAAGAGCACGAGGTAGAGCCAGAGCTCGCGCCGCACGCCGAGCTCACCGCGGGTGGGCGCGCCCGCCTCGACCTCACCGACCGCGAGCGCGTCGGCGGGCAACACCCGGCTCTCTTCGCCCGCGCCGAGGTTCGCCGCGAAGACCTCGCGGGTTCCGTCGGGCAATTGCAGCTCGTAGAAGCCCGCGAGCCGCCCCGCGTAGACCGCGCGCCCTTGCTCCACCGACACGGTTCGCTCCTGGCCGCGCGGATCGACGATCACCGCCTCGCGATGCTCCGCTCCGACCGGCACCCGCCAGGTGTCGCCCGTCGAATAGCTCGACACGTAGCCCGCCCGCTCCTGCACGAAGAGATCGATCGCGTTGAGCAAGAGCAGCGGCCACGCGACGCGCAGCGCGAGATCGCTCTCGCGCACGTCGAAGGTCAGCGCGACGAAGGGTTGGTTGTTGCGGCTGCCGCTCACGAGTAGTGGCCCGCGCGAGTCCGCCGCGACGACCCGATCGCCGGGCTCCGGTCGCACGAGGAGCGCGCGCCCCACGTTCACATCGCGCATCGCGGTGAACTGCAAGAGCGGGTGCCGTCGGTCCTGGGTGTCGAAGTAGGGCCGCTCGATCGTGCCCGTCACCGCGAGCGGCATCGCGGCGCCCTCGCGCGGCGCGGGGTTCAGGTAGAGGGTCGGTCCGGGCGGCGCGCTCGGCGGCACCCAGTTGTCGAGCACGTAAACGTCGTAGTCGCCCTCGCAAAGCCCCTGCGCGGTCGTCACCTCGGTGACGTCGAGGTACTCGTCGAGCAGGAGCGCGGCCTGCAGGTAGAGGTTCGCGTCGCTCACCACGCAGATGCGCGCGCGCCGACGTTCGGGTACCCGCGCGAAGGCCGCGTCGTCCGCGGGCAGCACGTCGCGCTGGCCATCCACGCGCCGCAGCCGCGCCTCCATCGTGCGATCGACGCCGCTCACGTTCTGGAAGAACCGCCGCAGCCGCTCGCCCGCGCGCACCGTGAGCCGCTGCACGTCGACCGACCGATCGTCGCCGAGCAGCTCGAGCTCCACCGCCGCGTCCGCCTCGCTCGGGTTGTAGAGCTCGACGAGGACCTCGTTCTGGCTCTTGTCGAGCGGGTAACGCCGCACCGCGAACGCGGAGAGCGCGACGTTGTCTCCCGACTCGCCGAGCTTCACCCACGACAGCCGCACGCCACGCTCGCGCAAGGTCGTCGCGAAGGTCTCGGGCGAGAAACGCGAGGCGTCGAAGCCTCCGTCGCCCACCACCACGACCTCCGGCTGCGGCTGTCCACGCAGCACGTCGAGCGCGAGCCGGAGCCCGGCGCGCAGGTTCGCCGCCACGTGCGTCGGCTCGAGCTGTGCGAGCCCGTCCTCGATCACGCGCGGCTCATCCGTCAGCGGTGTGACCGGTGTCGCGGTGTCGTCGAGCTGCGCGACCAACATGCGATCGGCCGGCCCGAGCTCGGCCACGAGCTGCCGCACCTTCTCGATCGCTTCGGCGAAGCGCGAGCCACGCGGCGCGTCGGTCGCGATCATCGAGGCCGACGCGTCGACGAGCACCACCAGCGTGCGACCGTCGCGCGTCGCGGCGTCCGGACGCGGATCCCCGAGCGCGAACGAGAGCGCGGCCACCAGCGCGAGCGCGACGAGCAGCGAGAGCCAGCGCTTGAGCTGCGAGAAGAGCCGCGTGGTCTGCTTCTCGGCGAGGATCTCCTCCCAGAGCTTGACGAAGGGCACCTCGACGCGCCGCCGACGCAGCTTGAGCAGGTAGAGGATCACGACGCCCGCGCCGACCCCGCCGAGCACACTGAGCACCTGCCCCAGCGAGAGCCCTGTGAAGGAGAGCGCGAAGGTCGTGGCGAACGGTGTCGCGACCGTCGCCTCGAGCGCCGTCGCGAAGGTCGTCGCGAGCTGAGCGAGCGCCATCAACGGACGAGCCCTCCGCCACGCAGCACCTGCAGGATCGCCTCGTCGAAGGGCGTGTCCGTGGTGAGCGCGTGGTAGGCGACCTGCTTCTCGCCGCAGAAGGTCTCGATGCGGTGCCGGTACGCCTCGTGCGCGGCCGCGAGCTTCGTCAGCAGCTTCGGCGTCACCGTCACGTCGCGCGATTCGCCCGTCTCGCGATCGACGATGCGTACGTCGCCGTGCAGGGGAGGGCGCGCCTCGTTCGGATCGATCACGTGCAGCACGTAGGTCTCGAACTTCGCGAAGCGGAGCTGGTTGATCGCGTCCTCGAAGCCGCTCGGATCGTAGAGATCGCTGATGAGGATCGCGACGCCGCGGCGCTTGTTCTGCGCGGCGAACGCGCGCAGCGAGCTCACGAGGTTCGTGCGGCCCTCCGCGCGCACGCCGCGCAGCATCTCGAAGATGCGGAACACACGGTTCTTGCCGCGCGTCGGCGCGAGCCGATCTTCGACGCGGCGCCCTTCGTCGCCCTGCCGCAGCGCGAGCACCGACACGCGGTCGAGCCCCGCGAGCGCGACGTAGCCGAGCCCGGCCGCGAGCTGCTTTCCGAAGCGCAGCTTGCTCGGCGTGCTGGCGTCGGTCGGCGTCATGCCCATCGACGCCGACGCGTCGAGCAGCACGTAGACCGCGAGGTCCTCTTCTTCCTCGAAGAGCCGCACGAGCAGGCGCCCCGTGCGCTGGTAGACGTTCCAGTCGAGGTAGCGGAAGTCGTCGCCCGGCACGTACTCGCGGTGGTCCGCGAACTCGATGCCCGCGCCGGTCTTCTTGCTCCGCCGCTCCGCCCGCATGCGCCCCGCGTAGACGCGCCGCGCCACGATCGCGAGGTACTCGAGCTTGCGCTGGAACGCCTCGTCGAAGAGCTCCTCGTCGTCCGACACCGCGCGCGGCGCGCGTTTCTTTCCGAAGAGTCCGAGCACGCGGGCTCCGGCCGGCTCAGCCGGTCTCCTTCACCGTACGCAGGATCTCGTCGAGCACATCGTCGCCGCGCACCCCCTCCGCCTCGCCCTCGAAGTTGAGGATCACACGGTGGCGCAGCGCGGGCTTGGCCGCCCAGCGGACGTCGTCGATCGCGGCCGCGAAGCGCCCGTCCATCAGCGCGCGGATCTTCGCCGCGAGCAACATCGCCTGCGCCCCGCGCGGCGACGCCCCGAAGCGCACGAAACGTTTCACCTTCTCGGGCGCGCTCGTCCGATCCGGATGCGTCGCTTCGAGCACGCGGATCGCGTAGTCCTTCACGTGATGCGCGACCGCCACGTCGCGCACGACCTTTCGCATCTGCAGGATGCCGTCGCGGTCGAGCACCGGCGTCACCGCTGGCGTCTCGTTGCCGGTGGTGCGGTCGAGGATCGAGTGCAGCTCGTCGCGGGTGGGAAACCCGACCTGCAGCTTGAACAGGAAACGGTCGAGCTGCGCCTCGGGGAGCGGGTAGGTGCCCTCCATCTCCAGCGGGTTCTGCGTCGCGAGCACGAAGTAGGGCTCCTCGAGCACCCACGTCTTGTTCGCGACGGTGACGGTGTGCTCCTGCATCACCTCGAGCATCGCGCTCTGCGTCTTCGGGGTGGCGCGGTTGATCTCGTCCGCGAGCACGATGTTCGCGAACACCGGCCCCTTTCGGAACTCGAGCCGCTGACCGCCGTCCGGCCCCTCGGTGAGCACGGTCGTGCCGAGGATGTCCGCCGGCATCAGGTCCGGCGTGAACTGGATGCGCGAGAACGAGAGCTGCAGCGCGTTCGCGAGCGTGCGCACCAGCATCGTCTTGCCGAGCCCAGGCACACCTTCGAGGAGCGCTTGTCCGCTCGCGAGCAGGCACGTGAGCACGCCGTCGACGATCTCGTCTTGCCCGACGATCATCTTGCCGACTTCGTCCTTCACGCGGCGAAGGTCCTCGCCGAATCGCGCGACGACCTCCTTCGGGGTGCTCTCGCTCATGCGTGCGTCCTCTCTGCTGCTTCTTCGACGTTCGATGTCGACGACGCGCGCCACCGCGGCCGTTCAATTCCCATTCGTGGCCGGCGCGCTCGGCGTCTCACCCGCCGGCGCGGCGTCGCGCGGGCGAATCAATTGAAAATACCGGCGCACGTAGAAGCGATAGCCGGGCGGAACTTCGTCACGCTCGAGCACCTCTTCGGCGTGGTTCTCGTAGTCGGTGAACACCTCGCGGTAGCCCTGGCCGACGAAGCCGCGGTTGGCCGCGCCGAGGATCACCTCGCTGCGCGACGGCCCCTCGCTCTGTTGGCCCTGCACACGCGAGCTCTGACGGTTCGAGCGCAGATCGGTCGCGTCGCCCTGCAGGTTCGGGTCGTGGCCGGTGCCCGCCTGCGAGCCCCCCGGCTCGGTGCCCTGTCCACCGCCGGATCCTTGCTCGCTCCCGCCCATGCCCGGCATCTCCAGCACGGCGTTGCCGCCCTGACCC
>CALJLK010000427.1 GCA_937982655.1 uncultured Sandaracinus sp. | reverse complement strand
CGTCTAAACCCTGCTGCCACGTGCGATGCGCCGCCGCGCCGCGCGCGCGGTGGTCCCACAGCGCGTAGACCGCGTCGGGCCGTGCGAGGAGCTGCATCGCGTACGGCACCATCGCCGCCCACTCTCCGCGGAACGCGAGGATCTCCGCGACCGACGCCGCCGCCGTGGCATCGCCGGCGTCGGCCATCGCACGCAACGCGTCGAGCGCCTCGTCGATCCTTCCTTCGCGCGCGGCCTTCGCGGCCGCCTTCGCGGTGCGCAACGTGGTCGCGCGTTTCGGCTTCTTCGGCGGCGGCGGCACGAAGCGCACGAGCACACGCGCGTCGAAGCTCGGTCCGGTGCGCGGGAAGATCTCGACGTGAATCGTCTCTTTTCCCTTCGCGAGCCCGCGATGTGATGCGCGCACCACGTGATCGCCCGGCGCGATCGGGAAACGCTTCGCCTTCGGGCGGAAGTCGGTGCAGCCCGCGACCACCACGACGTCCGACGCGATCGTGAGCGGCGCCTCCGTCACGTGCTCCGCGCGTGGATCGAGCGCGGGCGCGGCGTCGAGGATCGCGACCTCGACCGCGACCTCGACCGCGTCGTTCGTCCCGATCGCGACCACGTCACCCGCCGCCGCGACACGATCCTCGGTGGCCTGCGCCGTCCAAGCGTCCGCGAGATCGCCGCGCGGCGGATCGGACTCCACGTGAATCTGTCGGTAGTCGGCGAAGAGCTTCAGTCGTCGCATGAGCGTCACGACGATAGCGCGAGGCTCACGTGCTTCGCCTACCCTGGCGCCGAGGTGGAACGAATGGGCCCGTCTCTTCCGATGTTGCTGGCGATCGCCGCGGCGGTCGTGCTCGCGACGCTGCTGGGCGCGCTGCTGCTCACGCGGCGTCGGCGCGAGGTTCTCGCGAGCGTGACGCTCTCGGCGCCGGGCCAGTTCGCGCTCGAGCTGCCGCCGACGTCACGCCCGATCGAGATCGCGATCCGGTTCGGCGTCGCGTTCCCGTACTTCAAGCCCCCTGGTTTGCCGGTGCAGCGACGCTTCGGCCTCGTCGTGGAGCTCGAGCTCGACGGGGAGCGTCTCGTCTTCGGCAAGGGCGGCGATCACCCCGCGAGCGCGCGGGACTTCGAGGGGCTCGTCGAGTCGATGACGATCTGGGCCCCCGGAAGCGACGTTGGCCCCTCACGCTACACCGCCACCCAGACGATCTGCCGGCGCCCCGGCTCACCGCGCGTGGTACGCGGCACGATCCACGTCGCGCCGGGCACGACGCTCGAGCACGCGACGATCGTCGTGAGCTGAGCGCTCACCCCTGCTCACCCCACCAGGCGCTTGGCCTCTTCCACCACCCGCGCCGCGGTGATGCCGAGCTTCTCGTAGAGCGTCTCCGCCGGAGCCGACGCGCCGAAGCGGTCGAGGGTCACGAAGCCGCCGTCCATGCCGACGTAGCGTTCCCAGCCGAAGCGCGCTGCGGCCTCGACCACCACGCGCGCGGTCACGCTCGGGGGCAGCACGGAGTCGCGGTAGCTCTTGTCCTGCGCGGCGAAGAGCTCCCAGCTCGGCATGCTCACCACACGCGCGCGGATGCCGTCCTTCGCGAGCGTCTCCGCCGCCTCGAGCGCCAGGTGCACCTCGCTGCCGGAGCCCATCAGGATCACCTGCGGATCCTGCACGTGGCGCAACACGTACGCGCCCTTGTGCACGCCCTCCACCGCACCGTGCGTGGCGCGATCGAGGGTCGGCACGTTCTGCCGCGTGAGCACCAGCGCCGCGGGACCTCGGCAACGCATCGCCGCGATCCACGCCTCACGCGTCTCGTTCGCGTCGCACGGACGCAACACCGTGAAGCCCGGGATCGCGCGCAGCGACGCGAGCGTCTCGATCGGCTGGTGCGTCGGTCCGTCCTCGCCGAGCCCGATCGAGTCGTGCGTGAGCACGTAGCGCGTCGGCAGCCCCATCAGCGCCGCGAGCCGCAGCGCGGGGCGCATGTAGTCCGCGAAGACGAGGAAGGTCGCGCCGAAGGGCATCACGCCGCCGTGCAGCGCCATGCCGTTCATGATCGAGCCCATGCCGTGCTCGCGGATGCCCCAGTGCACCGTGCGCGGCGTGCCCTCTTGATCTGCGCGGAAGTCCGCACCCGCGATCTTCGTCTTGTTGGATCCGGTCAGATCGGCCGAGCCGCCGACGAAGAAACCGACTTTGTCCGCGATCGCCGCGATGTGTTTTCCGCTGGTGTTTCGCGTCGCGTCACCCTTGTCGCTGGCCGGGAAGCTCGCGAGCGCGTCCTCCCAACCGGCCGGCAGCTCACCCGCGAACGCCGCGCGGAGCTCCTCGGCGAGCTGCGGGTTCGCCTTCGCCCACGCGTCGTGCTTCGCCTTCCACGCCGCGTGATCGGCGGCGCCGCGCGCGACGACCTTCGCGGTCTCGGCGGCGATCTCCGCCGGGACGTAGAAGTCCTGGTTCGGCCAGCCCATCAGCTCGCGCGTCTTGGCGATCTCGTCCTTGCCGAGCGGAGCGCCGTGCGCGCCCGGGGTGTCCTGCTTGGTCGGCGCGGGCCAGCCGATGATCGTGTTCACGCGGATGAGGCTCGGGCGCGGATCCTTCTTCGCCGCTTCCGCCGCCACGCGCAGCGCGACCAGGTCGTTGCCGTCCGCCACGTGCTGCACGTGCCAGCCCTGCGCGGCGAAGCGCGCGTCCACGTCCTCGCTCAGCGCGAGCGAGGTGCGGCCGTCGATCGTGATGTCGTTGTCGTCGTAGAAGACGATGAGCTGGCCGAGCTTCAGGTGTCCCGCGAGCGAGCACGCCTCGTAGGAGACGCCCTCCATCAGATCGCCGTCCGACGCGATGCACCAGACGTGGTGATCGAAGAGGCCCGCCCCCAAATCGGAGGCTCCGAAGCGCTTCTGCAGGTGACGCGCGGCCATCGCCATGCCGACCGCGTTCGCGATGCCCTGACCGAGCGGGCCCGTCGTCGTCTCGACGCCTGGCGTGTGGAAGACCTCCGGATGACCGGGCGTCTTGCTGTCCCACTGCCGGAAGGCCTTGATGTCCTCGAGCGAGAGGTCGTAGCCAGAGAGGTGCAGCAGCGCGTACTGGAGCATCGACGCGTGGCCGCAGCTCAGCACGAAGCGGTCGCGCCCCATCCAGTGCGGATCCTTCGGGTCGTGGCGACGCAGCTCGGAGAAGATCAGCCACCCGAGCGGGGCGAGCGCCATCGGCGTGCCGGGGTGGCCGCTGTCGGCCTTCTGGACGGCGTCCATGGAGAGGGCGCGGATGGTGTCGATCGCCAGCGAGGTCGGGTCCTTGGCCATGCGCGCGCGTCTAGCAGTCCGCCGAAATTGCTTCAACGGCGGGGCCGGCTTTTGTCGTCACGTAGCCGCGTTCGCTCACGGAACGGTGAAGCGCGCTCTTGGTCGTGGACGTGGTCGACTTCACGACACGAGGACGACGAATCGGTGGTCGGCGCGGAAGTCGGCGGCTGACCCCGCCGACCCGGTGGAGAGCGCGCCCGCTCTCGCCTTCCCCCACCACGCCCTCCGCGCTACGTCCCGCGCATGTCGATGGATCCGCGCCTCGCCACGCTCCTCTCGCGCGTGCGCCCGAGCCTCGCGGGGATCGTGCCCTACACGGTCCCGCCCGAGCCGCCGCCCGTGAAGCTCGACGCGAACGAGAGCCCCTGGCCGCTGCCGCCCGAAGCCCGCGCGTTGGTGGCGGAGCGGCTCGCCGCGATCGACTTCCACCGTTATCCGGACGGCCGCGCGAGCGCGCTGCGCACGGCCCTCGCCGCCTACCTCGACGCGCGCGAGGACGAGCTCGTGATCGGGGTCGGCAGCGACGAGGCGATCGCGATCCTGCTCGGCGCCTTCGCGCGCCCCGACGAGGCCGGCCAAGAGCCCACCGTGCTCTTCCCGGGTCCGAGCTTCGTGATGTACGGCGTGACCGCGAAGACGCACGGCCTGCGCCCGGTCGAGGTCCCTCTGAAACCGGATTGGTCGCTCGACGAAGCTGCTTTGCACGACGCGTTCTTGCGCGAAGAACCGGCGCTCGCGTTCTGGGCGAGCCCCAACAATCCGACCGGAAACGCCTTCGATCCGGTCGTTCTTCGACGTTTGATCCACGCGCACCCGCGCACGCTGCACGTGGTCGACGAGGCGTACGGACCGTTTCATCGCGACACCCCGGAAGCGCGCGCCTTCACGCACGCGCCGTGGCTCGCGGAGCTCCCGCAGGTCGCGCTCCTCGGCACGCTCTCGAAGATCGGCTTCGCCGGCGCGCGGCTCGGTTGGGTGCGGCTGCACCCGGCGCTCGCGTACGAGCTCGAGAAAGTGCGCCAGCCCTTCAACCTCAACGCGCTCGGCCAAGAGCTCGCGCGCCTCGCGCTCACGGAGCTGCGACCGACCCTCGAAGCGCAGCTCCGCGCGATCGTCCGGGAGCGCGCGGTGCTCGAAGCGGGTCTGGACGCGTGCGGGGTCGAACGTTTTCCGAGCCAGGCGAACTTCATCCTCTTCCGCACGCCGCACGACGCGAGCGCGCTGCGGGCGGCGCTCTTGGAGCGCGGCATCGCGGTGCGGGTCTTCGTGAAAGATCCTCGTCTCGCGGGCTGCGTGCGCGTGACCGTGGGCACGCCGGACGAGAACGCGGCGTTCCTCGCGGCGCTGCGCGAAGCGCTCGACCGCTGAGCGGTTTCCCTCGAGCACATCGGAATCGTGAGAGCGAAGCGGGAGTCCGCGAAGCCTCACGATTCCGCGAGCCGTCGTGCCGCGCCCGCGGAGCCGATGGTTTCGGAGCGCGTCTCAGCTCGCGAGGCGCAGCAGCGAACCGAGCACGAACGCGACCGCGAACGCGAGCAGCGCGATCCACGCGAGCATCGGATCGGATCGGTCGCTCACGTGCGGAAACGAGATGGAGCCCGTCGGCTCGGGTCGATCTCCCGGCACCCGCCGCGCATCCGAGCGCGCGTCCGAGCGGGCGTCCGAGCGGGGCCCGAGCTTGCCGACCACCGTCAGCACCTCGGCCTCGAACGAGGGCGGTCGCACGGAGTCCGCGCGCAACGCGAGCGGGACGCGGCTCGCCCGAAGCAGCGCTTCTTCCTGCGCCTCGAAGGCCGCCTCACAGCGCGCCTGCACCAGCACCTCGAACGCATCACGCGACGCGATGCCGTCCGCGTCGCACGCGGCGTCGATCCACGCCGCCGCTGCCTCACGCGCGCTCGAGAAGCGCAGCTCCGGATCACGCGCGAGCAGACGATCGAGGAAGGGCTGCAGCGGCGCGAGCTCCGGGCGCACGTCGCGCACGCGCGGGAGCGGCTCGCGCGCGATCGCCAGCACGAGCGACCAGCCGTGCTGCTCGAAGAGCGGACGCCCCACGAGCGCTTCCCAGAAGAGCACGCCCGCCGACCAGAGATCGCCACGCAGATCGGTCGCGCGCTCGAGCTCTTCGGGCGCGGTGAAGCGCAGCGCGGACGCGAGCACGGTGTCCTCCGCCGCGCCGAGCGCCACCACCCGCGCGTGCCCGTCGACGCCCACGACCACCCGATCGGGCCGCACCATCACGCGCTGCCCGTGATCGTGCGCGCGGGCGAGGCTCATCAGCACGTCGAGCAGCAGACGCGCCGCGAACGCGGGCGGCAGCGGACCGTCCGCGAGCAACGACCCGAGCCGCACCGCGGGCTCGACGTCGACCAGCGCACGCCGCGCGTCCACCGGGCCGACGAGGCTGCGCGGCGCGAACACCTGCGTGTCCGCGGTGCTGGGGCAGAAGCGCGGCAGGTCGTCGCGCGGCTCGAGCATACCCACGAGAGTGCCGTCGGGCGCGCGCGCGACGTGGAGGGTGCCCTCGGGCTCCTCGCGGAGGATCTCGATCGGAACGTACGGAGCCACACCGCTGGACATCACGAAGAGCAAGAGGCTCCGAGCGCGCGGATCGGGTCAGCCTTCGCACCGAACTTTCTTCGCGTGGCGCGGCCACGTGACCGAGCGCCCCGAGGCCTCGTGCGCACGAGCAGGCTCGTAAGCATTCGAAACGGATTCGTTTTTCGGCGAGCGCGCGACGCCGCCGCCAGGGTGTCGGCGGCGAATCAGTGGATGCACCGAGCGGGGCATTCCCGCGGCAGGTTCGTCTGGAAGAGCCCACTCGTCTGCGAAGGCAGCGGCAGGTGGGTGCAGGCGTCCTCGACCTCGAGCGTGCGCCCCTCGTAACGCAGCTCCAGCCCGATGGGCGCCGCGCCGGCCTCGCACCAGCGCGCGGTCGCGTCACGCAGCGACGCCGGATGCCAGAGCGACTCGCGCGCGATCGTGATCAAGACCTCCGGACCGGGCGTCCGTGGCCCCACCGTCATCGCCTCCACCCGCACGTACGGGTCGACGATCCGCACCGACTCCGGCACCAGCAGGTGGTTCCAGCATCCCGCGTCGATCCGAAGGTTCGAGAGCATCGCCGCGGTGTGATGGAACTGGAGACCGAGGTAGGGGGTGGTGCCGTTCGCGAGCAAGATCGCGAGCGGCACGAACGCGAAGCGCCCCGCACGTTCGTTCCACGCGAGCCGCCCCACGAGCGCACCGCCGCGCCGCGTGACGAGCGCGACGACGAGCCACGCGAGCAGGAGCCAGAGCGAGAGCTCGACGAGCTGCCATGCGGGGTAGGGGATCCAATGATCGCGGAAGTAGAGCGTGGCGCTCACGATCGCGGCGCCGAGCCCGAGCCCGAGCACCCACCCACGTCTCGTCCGCGCGACGTGCCCGAGGTGCGCGAGGTCCTCGTCGCGCAGGAACGCGACCCAGCCCGGCAACATCACCCACGCGAACGCGGGCGCGAACACGATCGTGAGCGGCACGTGCATCGCGAGCGCGATCAGCAGCGCCCACGCGGGACGCCACGTCCCGAGCAGGACCAACGCGGCCTCGGTCGCGAGGAAGAGGTGCGGCCACATCGCGCCCGTCGCTCCTTCGGGGAACGGCAGGCTCCAGTTGTCGGCGAGCAGGCGCATGCCGCCCGTCGCGCAGCTCATGGCGGAATCGAGGAAGTCGCGGTTGGTCTTGTGGAACGCGGCGAGGCCGTAGACCCCGAGCAGGAGCAGACGCACCGCGCGCGCGTGGGTCGCGTCGTGAGGTGCGTCGGGCTCGTGGCCCACGTCACGCGGCGCGTCACGCGACGTCGATGCGTCGACCGCGTCGCGTCGCGGCGCATCGCGGCGGGGTGGCATTGCGCGCGCGAAGAGCAGCGCGCTCGACGCGTAGAGCGCGAGCACCAACGACTGCGTGAGCTGATCGCCGAGGAAGATCAGCGGCACGAGCTTCGCGACCACGATCCCCACGAAGGTCGCGGACGCGCGCGGGGTGCCCGGACGCGGCACGAAGAGGAGCGAGATCGCCGACGCCGCGAGCACCACGTTCGGCACGAGCCAGTCGAGCCGGTGCGCGTCGGGCAACGAGAGGTGCACGAGGCAGCCGATCCCGAGCGCACGACACCCCACGCGCCATCGGAGCGCGAGCGGCGCGTCCTCGACTCGACCTTCGTCCCCCTCCGCGGTCGCTGCCTCGTCGGCGGAGGCGACGATCTCGTCCTCGTCGGTAACTCCGTCCGCCGCCTCGTCCGCGACCTCCACTCCGCGCGTGGGATCGACGTTCTCCGCAGAGTGCGAACGCGAGCGCGGCTCGTCGAGGCTCACGGGCGGAACGCTACACCGACGACGGATCCGAGCGATGGACAACGCACGTCGCTCGGAAGCCATGCGCCGCGGAGGGCGGACGCGCCGAGGTTGGCCTGGTAGGGTGCGCCGTGGTCCGTCGGTTCGCATCGTTGCTCGTGCTCGCGCTCCTCGGCGCGTGCACCGCCGATCGCAGCGGGCTCGCCGGACGCGGCCAAGAAGACGGCGGCCGCGACGGCGGCTTCGACGGATCGATCGCGCCCGACGGTGGATTCGACGGAGCCGTCGAGCCGGACGGTGGCCTCGACGGAGGCACGGATGCCGCGATCGACTCGGGCACCGACTCGGGCACCGACTCCGGCACCGACGCGGGCACGGACGCGGGCACGGACGCGGGCACCGACGCGGGCACGGACGCGGGCACGGACGCGGGCACCGACTCCGGCATCGACGCGGGTGTCTCGAACGAAGCCCGGTGTCGAGCGCGGTTCGGCGACGCACCCGGCTTCCAACACTGCGCCGACGCCGACGGTCGCTGCGAGCTCTACGTGCGCTTCTCGGCACCCGACGTGAACTGCTCGAACGTCTGCTCGCGTCGTGGCGCGACCTGCCTCGGCTCGTTCGAGGACGGTGCGCCCGACGACTGCATGCGCGGCGAGCCACGCGAGTGCGGCGGCAGCCCCGAGGACCGAATCTGCATCTGCTCGCTCCCCGACTGAGCTTGCACCCGCGTCCGTTCGAGCTCCCGCGTCGGAGCTCGCTCGTCCACACGTGACGCCGCCCACACGCACGCGATACAACCTCGTCCGTGCCCGTCGGCCCTCACCTCCTCGGCACCGACGTCGCGCGCGAGATCGGATCGCTCGCGCTCAGCGTCGTCCCCGTCGACAACCCCATGCTCGGGCTCCGCGCCGCGCAATGGCGCAACGCGCTCGTGCGGGTCGGCCTCAGCGTCCCGCTCTGGGCGGTGCACGACGTCGGTCTGCTCGCGTGTGTCGATCCCGCGAGCCTCCCGCTCGGACCGCGCGCCATCGTGCAGCGCATCCAGCTCCCCGGCCCCACCGGCGACGCGCTTCGCGCGTACACCGAGACGCTGATCGAGATCGGTCAGACCGAGGTGATGGAGAAGGCGCGTCAGTGGCGCCTCGGCGACGATCTGCTCGCGGTGCTCCTCTTGCGCGTGCTCGGGCCGCTCTGGGAGCGCTACCGCGGCGCGCACCTCGGCATCGGAAATCCCGTCATCCTCCCGCTCGATCCGGAGGTCTACCGCGAGGTCGATCCGCAGCTCCCGCAGCTCTTCACGAGCACCGATCGCAGCGACGATCTCGGCTTCGTGCAGCACGTCGCGCGCGAGCGCCTCCGCCTCGTGACCGCGATCGAGCAGGTCGACCTCGACACCCTGCGCCTGCTCGGGATGTTCGGCGCGGAGGCCAACGCCGCGGGCGCGATGCAGATGCTCGATCTGCTCAACGTCTTCGAGTCGCCCGAGGCGAACGACGTGGTGAACTTCTCGCTCGATCTGCTGCCGAGCGTGCTCGAGACGAAGAAGGCGAGTGGCCAACAGACCTTCAGCGTCGACGGCTACTCGGGCGTGGAGCGCCGCGGCACCCTCGACTCGCTCGTGCTCAGCGAGCTCGCGTTCGATCCGGAGCTCTTCGATCGCCGCTTCGTGGAGAACGAGGTCTTCTACTACGCGCGCGAGAAGCAGCACGAAGAGGACCGGCGCCTGCACTACATCTGCGTGGACGCGAGCGCCTCGATGCGCGGCCAACGCAGCGTCTTCGCGCGCGGCCTCGCGCTCACGCTGATCAAGAAGCTCCTGCTCCAAGGCGAAGACGTCTACTTCCGCTTCTTCGACTCGCGCCTCTACGACGTCCACCACGCGCGCCACGGACGCAGCGACACGGGGGGCATCAGCGTGCCCTACGTCCTCTGCTTCAAGGGCGAGCGCGGCCGCAACTACGCCAAGGTCTTCGGCATGCTCGCGAGCGAGCTCGATCGCCTGCAACGCCGCGAGCGTCGCCAGCCGATCCTCTACGTGCTCACCCACGCGCAGTGCCACGTCCCGATGGACACCATCGAGCGCCTGCGCACCATCGCGCGCCTCTACGGCGTCTTCATGCTGCCGAGCGGCGGCGTGCTCGACCTCGAGTACCTGAGCCGCCTCCACACCGTGCAGGTCGTCGACCAAGCCTCGCTCGGCCAAAAAGACGTCCGCGCCGCCCGTGCCCTGGAGATCGTCGACGACGCGAACAAAGAAGAGCGCCGCTCGTCGATGCTCCCGGGGTGAGAATCTCGGAGAGACGCGCTCCTCGCGTCGGCATGTTTCTCGATTGAACGTGCAGCTCGTCTACGGATGCAGCTCGTCCACCACGCGGACGAGCCTCCCACTTCGCACCAGATCCGCGGGGCTCACCATCGGGGTTCCGTCGACGAGCTCCCCGTTCGTCATCTGCGCGGCGCGGGAGGCCCAGGCGCCGAGGGAGACGGGGCGCGGCTCGACGAGGGGCTCCCCGAACGCGTCGCGCCACGCCTTCGCGACGAGCTCCGAGCAGTAGATGCGTTCGTCGTCCCAGCGGTAGCTGCCGTCGTAGGGACGGCCGGCGTAGGTGCGCAGCGCGGCCTCGAGCTTCGTGAGGTTCTCGCCACCGAGCGGCGCGCCGCGAAGCTCGGGCCGGTAGATCGCGAGCTCACCGCGCGCGGCCCACTCGGCGAGCGACGTCGGTCCCACGGGGCCGAGCGCTTCCCACACCACGCGCTCGCCGTCCTCGATCGTCACGACGCCGACGTGGGAGTAGCGACTCGCGGTGACCGCTCGGATTGCTTCGCAGCGCACGCCGCAACGCAGGTCCTGGAAGACGAGGTCGCCCGCTCGGATCGTGACGCCGAGCGTCTCTTCGCGCGCGACCAGCGCCCGTTCGTCGGCGCCACGGGCCCAGAGGTAGGTCCCCACGACGACCACCAGCGCGCCGAGCAGCGCCAAACGCATGGGGCTTCGAGCGCGTAGGTCCTCGGAAGTTCTGGCGTACGGGTCCTGCACAGGCCGACGATACGTAAGTGGCGAACATTGCTCGCGAAAATTCTCGAGCCTGTCACGGGCGCGGTGCCCGGTCGCGTGGTAGTCGATTGGAGTAACTCACGACAGAGTTACGCACGGTCGACACGAGTCGACGCGGCACGTGAGCGTCGGCACCGAACCGGGAGGGGCACCATGAAAGAGAACGAGACGAGCAGCTTCGGTGAAGCGGTCGAGTGGATGATGCGGCGCTTTCGCAGCAGCGGTGAGCTGGTGCGCGGCGCGGCGGCGGCGGGCGCGATCGTGCTGGCGAGCGGGCAGGTCCTGAGCGGCTGCGCGACCGAGGTCGTGGGCGCAGCCGAAGCGGAGCTGATCAACTCGAACATCCGCTCGTGGGCGCAGGAGCGCGGCACGCGCAACACGCACATGGTCCGCTACGACCAGAAGTACTGGACTCAGGTCACCGGCTGCGGCTTCCGCGGCGGCTGCACCGACTACGAGTTCTTCATCCAGCTCTTCGTGCAGCCGGTGCCGGGCGCGAACCTCGACGACAAGAAGGTCGGCGTCGTCTACCGCCTGCCGGGCTACCGCGCACCGCAGACCGCGACCGGCCACTACGTCCGCACCTTCGACGACGGCCGCGAGGAGTGGCACGTGCCGGTGCGCGTGCGGAGCTGGGACGGCTCGATCCTCACCTTCGACGCCTGGTACGAGGACGGCACCTGGTACTACGACGGCGCGGCGGGCGAGTGGCGCAAGCGCACCTGGTTCGACGACAACGGCGGCGATCTCTACCCGGCGGCCGTCGGCCCGTGGTCGATCGTCTCGCGCTGGTGGACGCCCGAAGGTCAGGTCACGGTCGGCCAAGACGGCGTGCAGGGCATCCTCGATTTCCGCGTCGCCAACCTCGATTGGGACAAGGAGCTCGCGATGGTCTGGACCACCGACGGCTGGCAGACCACGAACTGGTCGGGCATCGGCTCGGGGCCCAATCAATTCCGGTTCGTGAACCCGCTCGAGCCGGTGATCGACGGTCAGCACGACTTCGAACATTGGCGCATCGAGCTCGACATCCCGGAGCCGACGCAGCGCTTCGAGTACGCGATCGTCTACCGCCACGGCTTCGCCGAGGGCGCGACGCAGAGCGAGGTCTGGGACAACAACGGCGGTCGCAACTACGTGATCGAGGCAGCGCAGCCGTTCTGATCACGCACGCGCATCGTCGACGCGAGCTCGACGCTCGCGGTGCTTTCGAGCGGTGATCGCCGAAGGGACGCTCGCAGGTCGACGACGAACGCGCGCTGCGCAACGGTCGAGAGCCGACATGCATCGGGTCGTCCTACGCCACCGTCCGTCCCGCGGAACCTCCTTCGTGGAGCTCCGCGGCGAGGTGCGTGCGTGGGCCGACCCGATCTCGTTCGTGCGGACCACGGTGAGCTCGAGCGCGGCCTTCGAGGTCGAGCTCCCGCTCGCGCCCGGGGTGTATCGCTACAAGCTCGTCTACGACGATCGGAGCTGGCAGCTCCACACCGAGAACCCCCGCACGCAGACCGTCGACGGAGTCGAGAACTCGGTGCTCGTGGTGGGCGGGACCGACGAGCCGATCCTGCACGCGCCGACCCCGCCGTGGCTCTTCGTGCGTGACGACGGAAGGCTCGTCGTGCGCGCTTCCCTGCGTTCGCGATCGCCGGACGACTCGCTGGTGCTGCGTTGGAACGAAGGCCACGGCTTCGTGCGCGCGCCGATGCGACGTGTCGATTCGCGCGACGCCGACGCGCCGAACCACCACTCGCACCCTCTCGACTCGCACGTCGACTTCGAGCTCGCGATCCCCAGCAGCGCGCGGCGCGTCGAGTACCTCTTCGAGCTCGCGGACGGAACGCTCGTGGGGCGCGGCGCCGAAGCGCTCTCGGTGGAGCCACGCACCCTCGCGCGGCGCGTGCCCGCGTGGTGGAAAGACGCGGTCGTCTACACGATCTTCCTCGATCGCTTCCGGCGCGCGGACGGCTGGCATCGCTTCGTCGATCCGACGCCGACCCCCGAACGTTTCGTCGGCGATCCACGCTTCGAGGAGCAGCGCCGGCGCGGCGGCGATCTGCGCGGCGTGATCGCCTCGCTCGATCACCTCGTGTCGCTCGGCGTCGACACGCTGCACCTCACGCCGCCCTTCGTCTCGCCCTCCGCGCATCGCTACGACGTGAGCGACTTCGACCACGTCGATCCCGCGCTCGGTGGCGACGACGCCCTGCGCGCGTTGCTCGATGCCGCGCACCAACGCGGTCTGCGGGTGCTGCTCGACCTGCCCTTCACCCACGTTTCACGGCAGTTCGCGCCCTTCCTCGACGTGCGCGATCGCGGTCGCGCGTCGCCCTATGCGGCGTGGTTCCACGTCGTGACGCACCCCTTCACCGAAGGGCTCGAGCCGGGCTACCGCTACTACCAGAACGGCGCGTGGCGCGAGCCGCTGCTGAACGTCGACGAGCCCGCGGTGCACGACTTCGCGGCGCAGGTGGTGCGACGCTGGACACGCTTCGGAGTCGACGGCTTCCGCATCGACGCCGCGGCCGAGCTTCCGAAGGCGATGCTCGCCGCGATCGTGTCCGCCGCGCGCGAAGAGAACGCGGACGCGTTGGTCTTCGGCGAGGTGGTCACCGATCACGTCGCGTCGTGGTGCGAAGCGGACGGCGCGCTGCTGCACGCGGGCACCGAGCCGTCGACGCGCGAGCACCTGCTCGGCTTCCTGAAGGGCGAGCTCGACGCGAGGGAGCACGCACGCCGCGACGCACGCGCGGGCTTCCGACGCGGCGAGGGCTTCACGCGCCTCGGCTTCTGCACTACCCACGATCACCCCCGCGCGCGCACCACCCTGCGCGACGCGGAGCTCGCGCGGCTCGCGCACCTCGTGATCGCGCTGCGACCCGAGAGCCCGATGTTGCTCTACGGCGAAGAGATCGGGCTCTTCTCGGAGGACGAGCGCGGCTACGAGGACGTGTGGCCGGATCGAATGCCGATGCCGTGGCCGGACCACGCGGAGCGCGCGCGTCGAGCCGACGACGTGAACGATCACGCCGAGGTCGCGAACGCGAACGCGTCCTGGGACACCGCGACGCTCGCGCTCTTCCGCGAGGCGCTCGCGCTGCGCCGCTCGTGCGACGCGATCCGTCGCGGCGACCACGAGCCGCGGGAAACGTTCGATCCGAGCGGTGCGCCTCTGCACGACGTGCTCGCGTTTCGTCGGGCCCACGGCGACTCGATCGTCGACGTGCTCGTGCATCGCGGCGCGGGCGAGGTGCGCGTCGTCCTCCCGAGCGGCGCTCCTCCGGACGCCGACGTGTTGCTCTCGCACGGCGATGCACGGCTCGTGCGCACGCACGACGCAGGCGACGACGCGAGCGGTACGGGCGAAGCGGAGGCTGCGCTCGACGCGCCGGTGGTCGTGCTCGGGCCGCGATCCGCGATCGTGCTCGCGCGCCGCCCGAGCGAGCTCGCGCTGCAAACCTGGCACGCGATCCGTGACGAAGGCGAAACGCTCGCCGCGCAGGCCTTCGTCGAAGGCTGGGACGAGCTGCCGACCTTGCCTTCGCGGCTCTATTTGACCCTCACCGAGCGCTGCAACCTCCGCTGCGTGCACTGCATCACCGGCGCTCCCGCACGCACGGCGGACGGCAGCGCGCGCACGATGGCGCCGTGGGTGATCGAGGCGCTGCGCGAGGCGTTCCGCGGCGTGTCCTACGTCGGCTTCTCGCACGGCGGCGAGTCGCTCGTGCACCCGGACTTCTTCCCGATCGTGAGGACGATCCAGACCGAACGCGCGACGCGCCCGGGGCGGCTCGACGTGCACCTGCTCTCGAACGGCGTGCGCCTGACCGAGCCGACGATCGCGCGCCTCGTCGATCACGGCGTCACGAGCCTCGCGATCAGCCTCGACGGCGCGACGAAGGAGACGCAGGAGCTCATCCGCCTCGGCGGCCGCTTCGACGTGGTGCTCGCGAACGTCGCGCACGCGGTGCACGCGCGAGAACGCGGCGCAGACCTTCGGGTCGGGATCTCGGCCGTGCTCACGCGACGACTGGTGTCCGAGCTGCCCGCGCTCGCGCGACGCTGCGTCGAGCTCGGGGTCGACTGGCTGAAGATCGAAGAGACGGTCGGAGTCTCGCACGCGGCGCGTGAGCTCTTCGTGCCGCCGGATGCGCCCGCGGTTCGCGCGGCGATGGTCGAGGTCCGCGCGCTCCTCGACGGCACGCGCGTGCGACTGGTCGATCACCTCGCGACGCCCGCGCGGTGCTCGTGTGTGGATCCGAACGCGCGCGCGTTCCGAGACGCAGACGACTTCGCGAACCGCACGCGCTTTCGTCCATGCCGCATGGCCTTCGAGCAGGCGGTCGTCGATCCCGACGGCACGGTGCGCCCGATCGACTACGAGCACCCCGCGTCGGGACGTCTCGACGAGCGTCCGCTGCTCGCGCTCTGGAACGCGGACGTCGTG
The DNA here is from genome assembly GCA_937982655.1 of uncultured Sandaracinus sp. GTDB lineage: Bacteria > Myxococcota_A > Polyangia > Polyangiales > Houyiibacteriaceae > JACKEH01. The sequence goes on along the minus strand of CALJLK010000427.1, from coordinate 6,421 downwards.
CGGAGCCTCCGCCGCGCCGCGTTGCGCGCACACCCCCGCGAAGCGCGCGCCCGCTGCGTCGCGAACTGAGCGCGGGCGTTCGTACGTTCCGCGCTCATCCCGCGAGAGCGCGCGCCCGCTGCGTCGCGAACTGAGCGCGGGCGTTCGTACGTTCCGTTCATCACCGCGAGCGCGCGCCGCGTCGCAGGTCGAGCTCCGAGCGTCGGCACGTTTCGGGCCGGGTCGGCGGGGTCAGCCCGCCGACTTCTTGGCCGGGTCGGCGGGGTCAGCCGCCGACTTCCGGCGTGCGTGCGGGCGTGCCCGATCGCGTAGAATCCGCTCGTGCCGCCTCTCCTCGCACGCCGCGCGTGGTGCCCGCTCGTCGGAGGCTTCGTCGTCGTTTGCTTCGTCGGCTCGTGTGCCGACCCCGACTCCTCCGAGGACGCGGGTGACTCGCTGGATGCGAGCGTCGACGCCGACTCGCGCGACGGAAGCGCCGACCCGACCGACGGTGATCTCTTCGACGCCGACCGCATGGACGCCGATCCGACGGATAGTGGGTTCGACGCGAGCTTCGACGCGAGCGATCCGTGGACGGGTACCCCGTGCTCGGTGGGCGGCGTGTCGGGCGTGTGCCGCGACGTCGCGACGTGCGAAGGCACCCGCACGGCGGGACTGTGTCCCGGCCCCTCGAACATCCAGTGCTGCACGCCTCCGCTCGATGGCGGGGGTTTCGACGGTGGCGCGTGGAGCTGCGACCCCGATGCGCGACCGCAGCCGAACGTCGGGCTCGTCGAAGAGCCAGGGGTCGGCGGTTGCCCGGCCGGCATGCTGCGAGTCGCGAGCTTCTGCATCGACCGATTCGAAGCGAGCCTCGCCGAGGTGCGCGCGGATGGATCGCTCGTTCCGTGGTCGCCCTACTTCGAGCCGTCGTCGGTGCGCGTCCGCGCGCTCTCGCTGCGCGGCGCGGTGCCGCAGGGCTACATCCGCGGCACCCAAGCGGCGGCCGCGTGTGCGGAGGCCGGCAAGCGTTTGTGCACCGACGTCGAGTGGCTGCGCGCGTGCCAGGGGCCGAGCGAGACCACCTATCCCTACGGCGACACCCGCGAGGCCGGTCGTTGCAGCGACGCGCGCGCGCGCCATCCCGCGGTGGAGTACTTCGGCACCAGCGCGGATTGGATCTGGTCGATGCTCGATCATCCGTGTTTGAACCAGCTCCCCGACGGCCTCACGCGCACCGGCGATCACGCGGGCTGCGAGAGCGCGGAGGGCCCCTTCGACATGATGGGTAACCTCCACGAATGGACCGCCGACCCCGCGGGAACCTTCCGCGGTGGCTTCTACGTCGACACCGTGCGCAACGGACCGGGCTGCCTCTACCGCACGACCGCGCACGACGTCGGCCACCGCGACTACTCGACCGGCTTCCGCTGCTGCGCGGACGGAGTCTGATCTTCGATCGATTCGTTCGCCTCGAAGCAACTGAGCGGCGGTCGGCACGAAGAGCGGGCCCCATGCGACTGGTTCTCGTGCTCCTCCTCGCCTCCGCGTGCGTCCGCGGGGGCAACCTCCCGCCCCCTGCCGTCGACCACAACCGCGAGGGGGTCGCGCTCCTCGAAGCGGGCGACCTCGACGCGGCCGAGGCGCGCTTTCGGCTCGCCCTCGAGTACCACCCGCGCTTCGCCGAGCCGCGCGCGAACCTCGGGCTCGTGCTGCTCCGGCGTGGCGATCTCGACGGCGCCGAGAACGAGCTGCGCACCGCGATCGCGCTCGATCCCGCGTTCGACGAAGCCTGGTCGGGGCTCGGGGTCGTGCTCGAAGCGCGTGGCGATCGGGCGGCCGCGGCGGAGGCTTGGGAGCGCGCGCTCTCGATCGATCCGGGCCTCGTGGCGGCGCGACGAAACCTCGCCGACGTGCGCATCCGCGACGGGCTCTTCGCGGAGGCCCGCGCTCAGCTCGTGCGGCTCGCCCAGCTCGAGCGAGGCGAGGGCCTCGCGCGCGCGCGGGCGCTGCTCGGGTATTGCGAGCTCCGCCTCGGCCGCCCGAGCGCGGCGCGTGAGCAAGCCGAGCGCGTCCTGCTCGATCACCCGGACCACCGCGTGGCGCGTGTGGTGCGGGGGGCGCTGCACGCGGAGGCTGGGCGCACGCAGCTCGCCCTCGTCGACCTGATCGCGGCAGTCGACGATCCGTTGGTCGGCTTCGACGCGCGCCTGCGCATCGCGACCCTGCACGTCGCCGGCGGGGCGCACGACGAAGCGACGGAGCTGGTGCACGAGCTGCTTCGCGAGGCTCCCTCGGCCCCCGCGGTTCGGCTGTTGGCCGCCTGGCACGCCGCGGGTCTCGGCCGATGGGACGACGCCGCCGCGCACGCCCGCGCCGCGCTGGCGGAACGCGACGTGGAGGCCGCCCGCACCGTGCTCGCGATCGCATGCGAGGCGGGCGCGCGCGGCTGCCGCTGAGGGCACGAGAACGATCGCCTCGCGCGTGAGCGCGGAGCCGATCAAGCCGGTGTCGCAGGAGAAACGTCGGTTTCGCAGGGCAGCGCGAGAAGTCGGCGGCTGACCCCGCCGACGGTCGAGAAGTCGGCGGCTGACCCCGCCGACGGTCGAGATGTCGGCGGCTGACCCCGCCGACGGTCGAGAAGTCGGCGGCTGACCCCGCCGACGCCGCCGACGGTCGAGAAGTCGGCGGCTGATGCCGACTCGGTCGAGATGTCGGTTTCGCGGGGTGTGGTCTCAGCTCCCGTTGCCGAGCGTGCGGTGCACCAGCGCGACGAGCTCCGCCTGCCGGCCCGCGCCGGTCTTGCGGAAGATGTTGCGCAAGTGGGTGCGCACGGTGGCCTCGGCCATGCCGAGCTCCTGCGCGATGTCGGCGACGGGGCGGCCGTCGGCGAGGCGCGCCGCGACCCGCGCTTCGGTGCGTGTGAGCGCGAGACGCTCTTGGAGCAACAGGGTGCTGGAGCGTCGCTCGGGCTCGTCGAGCAGATCGAGGATCTGCGCGAGGATCGCGCCGCGGGTCACGCGGTCGAAGGTGCTGAGCGCCTCGAGCAGGCTCGTCGCCGCCTCGCGGGTGGGCGAGGCACGACGCGCGTCGTAGTCACCCATGTCGGCTTCGTAGAAGCCGCGCTGCCCATCGATCTCTGCGCGCATGTTGGCCTCCGAGCGTCCGTAGAGCGTGGGGAGCGCGCGGATGAGCGCGCCCAAAGCCTCGAACACCGCGACGGACGGAGTCGCGTGGGCGAGGAGCCGAACTTCGGTCGTCAACGTGGTGCCGACGAAGTCGACCCGCGTGAGCTCCAGCGGAGACACGACGGTCAGCACCGAGAGCACGACGCGGTAGGTCGTCGAAGGACGCGAGAGGGTGTTCGCGAGCGTGTTGTAGAGCGGGAAGGTCTCGACGTGCTGGCCCACCACGCGGGCCACCCCGTCCTCGCCCAGGCGATCACGCAAACGCTCGGTGACGGTGACCGCATCGCGCCACGCGACCCGGTAGCCGGGGCGGGCGAGATCTTCGAGATCGAAGGGCAGGTTTGCGAGGAGCGAGCCGAGCGGTTCGCCGTCGTCGTGCAGGATGCGGAGGGGGTGGTGGAGGAACGACCCCCACACGTAGGGCGTGCCGTTCATCGCGGCACCTCGACCGACGCGCCGGTGGCGAGAAGGGGGGCGAGGCGCGCGGACGGCACACCGGAGCCCTTCAGCCGGCTCGGCCAGCGGGTTACCTGCTCCGAGGTACGCCAGCCGCTCGTTTCGGTGGGTCTCGGGGTGATATCTACCTCGTTTGAGGTAGATCGGGCGGAGTGTGCGAGGATCGAGAAGGGGTCTGGAGGGGCTTGGCGGCTCGATCGGGTACGGCTCACTCGGCTCGGGACGTCTTGGGGGCGGTCGACCTGACGTGACGTTGGGGGTGCTCGCTCGCGGAACGCATCCACGAAACACCGACCACCCCAATCGCTGTCGGAGTTGAACGCTATCCGAGAGCCGCGGGTGTTTCCAGAATCTTTTGCGATCTCGGACGGTTGCGGCCTGGTCGCTTTATGACCATCACCCAAATGGGTGATCCGAATCGTCGAAAGAACTACTGCGCCGTCCACTTGGCATCACCCAAATGGGTGACGTCTGGGAAGGAAGAGCGTCGGGGCTCGCCCGGCAATCGATCTGGGTGAATCTAGGTCACTGTCTTCGCGACCCACGCTACGTGCGCTGGCCGGGCTTGGGCAGGGCCCGAATGCGCGCGCGGAACCGCCGGACGTCGAGGGGAACCTCGCCCCAGCGGCTCGCGAGGTAGGCTTCCGTGGCCTCGTCGACCACGCCGGAGGGTGTCGGCGTGCTCCCGGGGGGTGCGGCCGGGGGGACGTGGGCGCCCGAGCTTGGTCAGCTTTCGATCGAGGACGCGGTAGAGCTTCGCGGCAGGGTGTGCTTCCGCGACCGGTCGGCGGCGGCGCCATGCCGTGCGCAGCAGCCATGCGAGGCCGAGGGCGAGGGCCGCCACGATCGCACCGCCGACCCACGGGATGCGACGTTCGGGGGCACCCTCCGCCGCCGACGAGCCTCGACGTTCCTCGTCGTCGGCGCTCCCACGCAGCCGTCGAAACCATCGGAACGCGTCGCGGAGCCCCTCGACCTGGCGCCGCAGGTCGTAGCCGACCACGTCGTCGTCCCAGCTCGTGCGGAGCGCGTCGACGAGAGCGTCGAGGCTCGCGAAGAACCCCGTGTCGGCGGGCGCGACCTCGCCGCGCGCGGGCGGGGTCGGATCGAAGGTCTCCCAGCGACCGTCGACGTGGGCCTCGACCCAACTGTGCGCGTCGCCTTGCCGGATCGCGTAGTAGTCGCCGTAGGGGTTGAAGGTCCCGCCGACGAAGCCGGTGACGTTTCGCGCGGGGATGTCGATCGAACGCAGGAGAACGGCGAGCGCGGTGGAGAAGTACTCGCAATGACCGCGGCGCGCTTCGAAGAGAAACACGTCGAGAGGATCGCGCCCGGAGGTGTCCGGTTGTTCGAGTGAGTACGTGAGCTCGCCCGAGTCGCGCAGCCACGCCTCCACGCGCCGAGCCCGCACGCCATCGTCGCCCTCGCCGGCGACGCGGACGGCCAACGCGCGCACCCGCGGCGAGAGGTCGCGCGGGAGCTGCACGTAGAGCGCCCGCTCTTCGGGGGTGAGCTCCTCCACGTCGAACGGGCGCTCGGGCTCGTAGATCGCGGTGTAGCGCTGCTGCAGACCGTCGCCGTCGAGGTAGCGCACGTCGAGCCCGCGACCGCGCACGAGCTGACGCTGCACGTCGATGCCGCCTTCGACGCGCGGGGGCAGCTCGAGACCCACCGTGCCGATCGGAAAGAAGAGGACGGGCGGCTCGATCGCGTCGAGCACGATCTGCAAGCGCGCTTCGCGGCCGCGCGACTGGCGCTGGAGGGAGAAGGTGCCGAGTTGCGGCGTGACGCGGCGTGGGCGCTCGGGGGTGCGCGACCAGCGGGCGTCCTCGTAACGATCGAAGCTCGTGCCGCGCAGGCGGAAGCTGCGGTTCGTGTCGGCGCGCTCGCTCGGATCGGCCTCGTTCGGATCGGGAAGCACGCGGAGCACCACCGTCGGATCGGTGCGGATCACGCCGAAGCCACCGAGCTCGACCTCGCCCGAGAAGCCCGCCATCTGGCGGCCGGCGCCGTCGCCGAAGGAGAGGAAGCCCATCCCGACGCGCGGGAAAAGGAGGAAGAACGCCGCAGTGGCGAGGAAGAGCGGGATCGCGAGCGAGGCGGTGGCGAAGAGGAAGCGCCAACCGGCGATGCGGCGCGAGGCGAGGACCTTGTCGACCGCGCGGCGGCCCTCGTCGCCCGCGGCTTCCGTCGCGTAGTGCGCTTCGATCTCGGTGCGCAGGTGCGTGAGCGCGAACATCCACGGGACGAGGAGCACGTAGGCGAAGAAGACGAGCGCGTACTCGAGGCCGGTGCTGAGGATCGTGGCGGCGATGAGGTGGAGGAACGCGAGGACCTGGATCTGCTGATGGTCTTTGGCGAAGCGGCGTTGGAAGAGCTTGATGACTTGCAGCACCCCCGCGAGCTCGAGCCCGAGCGCGAGCATGCCTTCGCCGAGAAAGAGCACGCGGAGCAGCGCGGTCGCGAGGTACGCGAGGAGGAGGAAGTTCCACGCCGCTTGGTAGCGAGGTCGCAACCGGCGCTCGTCCGACACCGCGAGGCTGCCGAGCCAGCCGACCCCGAAGACCACGCGGCTGCCGAGCCCGAGCTCGTCGCCGAGTGAGAGCGCGAGGAACCCGACGCCTGCGAGCAGGTACGAGACGAGCGCGTGCAGCGAGGCGAACTTCACTCGGCCTCCGAGGAAGGGGCGGAGGAGCTCGTGGACGTGGACGTGGACGTGGACGTGGACGTGGACGTGGTTGTGGTCGTGGTCGTGGACGGGGACGTGGACGTGGACGTGGAGGTGGGCGTGGGGGTGG
>CALJLK010000426.1 GCA_937982655.1 uncultured Sandaracinus sp. | reverse complement strand
CCCGCCAAACCGACGCCCGCGACGAAACGGAGCACGCCGTACATCGTCACGGAGTCGACGAAGCCGTTCGCGATGTTCGCGGACGAGTACAGCAGGATCGATCCGAAGAGCACCGAGAGCCGCCCACGCTTGTCGCCGAGCACGCCCCAGACGATGCCGCCCACGAGCATGCCGGCCATCTGGATCGACATGAGGTTCTCGCCGACGACCGCGCGCTCCGCTTCGGGCACGCCGATCGCGATCAGGCTCGCGTCGCGCACCACGCCGAAGAGGATCAGATCGTAGATGTCGACGAAGTAGCCGAGCGCCGCGACGGTCACCGCGAGGATCGCCGAGCGCGACATCCTCGTCGGCACCGTCGGCGTGGTGTCGGCAGTGGTCTTCGAGACCGGGGCTTCCATGCGGCGCATCCTACGCGCGCCGCGTCCGCTCGCGACCCCCGAGCGTGAGCATGCGTGCGTGAGCGTTCGCGCGTGCGCTTCGAAGTACGGGCGTTCGTGCGCCGAGTCCCGCTCAGCCGCTGCCGCGTGTCATCAACGCCCGCAACGCTTCTTGTGCAGGCATGCCGTCGATCACGTCGGCGATCGCGGTGCAGATCGGGACCGCGATCCGCTCGCGCGCGCCGAAGTCCGCGACCCGCCGCGCGAGGCTGACGCCCTCGATGTTCGCGCCCACGATCTCCACCGCGCGCTCCAGCGTCGCGCCCTCCGCGAGCGCGCGACCGAGGCGTTCTTCCGGCCGCTCGTCGCCCGCCATCACCGCGAGCAAATCGCCGACGCCCGCGAGGCCGACGAAGGTGTCCGCCTCCGCGCCGAGGCTCGCCGCGACGCGGGTGGCCTCCGCGATGCCGCGCGTGAGGAAGGTCGCGAGCGCGGCGGGACCGACGCCGCTCGCTTGCGCGTGACCGGCCGCGAGCGCGAGCAGGCCGACCATCGCGGACGCGACCTCGACCCCCACGATGTCCGAGGTGACGTAGAGGCGGAGCTGCGGCCCTGCGATCGCCTCGCGCACCGCGTCGCCGACCTCCGGGAAGTTGGTGCCCACGATCACGCCGCTCGGGGTGCCTTCGATGAGCGCCTCCGCGACCAGCGGTCCCGCGAGGGCGCCGACGCGACGCGAAGGAGTGGAGTCGCGAAGCAGTCGCGAGATCGGCGTGAGCTCCGGACCGACCAGGCCGCGGCTGACGTGCACGAGCAGGTGCGAGCCGTCGAGGTGCCCGCCGAGCTCGCGACCGAGCGTCGCGATCGCGTTCGACGGCACCGCGAGGAAGATGAGCTCCGCTTCCGCGACGTCCGCGAAGCGTGAGGTCACGCGGATGCGCGGATCGCCGAGGTCACGCGCCCCGCGGCTCCACAGATAGACGTCGTGACCGGTGCGCGCGGCCGCCTTCGCGATGCCGCGCCCGAACGCGCCGCCGCCCACCACGCCGATGGGGAGCGCGCCCTCCGCGCGTGCGTCGTGACGTGCGTCGCTCATCGCCGACCTCCGATGTGTGCGATCTCGGCCGCCGCGGCTTCGTCCTGCGCGTTCGTCACGACCCGCGTCGCAAACGGGACCAGGCGGTTCTGGTAGTAGAGGAGCAGCGTCGGATCCTCCGCCGTCACCGTGGACTCGAGCTCCTTGGCCGCGACGCGGGTGTGGTAGCCGTTCCAGACCGCGAGCGCGCGCTCGACGATCACCCGTGGATCGAGGGTGGCGATCGCGTCGTTCACGCGGACGACGCGTTGGGTCTGCAGATGCACGAGCCGATCGCGCAGCGCGCCGACCTCCGCGATCAGCTCCTCGCGTGGCATCGCGATCTCACCCCGCACGCGAAGGCGCGCGAAGAGGTCGAGCCCGGGCGTCTCGCGCACCAGGCGACGGAAGAGCACGTGCGCGACGAGCGAGGTCGCCATGAGCACCGTCTCTTCGCGGTAGCGGTCGACGATCACGTCCGCGAGCTCGCGCGTGTAGGCGGCGTCGCGCGCGAAGTCGTTCACCGGCTTGCCGCGCCGCTCGACGTAAGTGCCCGGATCGATGCTGCGACCGCTCGGGGTCGTCGAGTGGCCCTCGTCGTCGACCTCGTTGCCGAAGCAGTCGATCGGCCGCCCGAAGCGGATGATGCACGCGGCTTGGAGCCCCACGATCTTTCGGAAGAAGGCGATCCAGCGATCGAGCTTCGAGAACTCGTCGTCCTCGATGATGTAGCGCGCCTTACCTTCTTCCTTGAGCCAGTCTTCGACCAGCGTCTCGCCCTCGAGCACGAGCTCGTAGTTGATGGTGGCCGGCACGAAGTAGACGTTGCGATCGACGCCGTGCACGCGGTTGTTCGCGAACGCCGAGACCGCGCTGCCCGCGAGGCCGAGCTTGAGGTGCGACTCGATGAGGTTGGAGCGGCTCCGCGTGCCGCCCGGAAAGAAGAGCGAGTGGTAGCCGCGCTCGATCATCACCTGCGAGAAGGTCTTGAGGACCTCCTTGTAGACGGAGGCGGTCACGCGGCGATCGACGCGGTACGCGCCGAGGTTGTGCATGAAGAACGAGAGAAACGGGTTCGTGAAGAGGTTCTTGCCCGCGCCGTAGACGACCGGCGAGAGGCCGACCTGCTCGAAGGCGCGACCGATGACGACGCTGTCGAGGTTCGACGAGTGGGTCGGCACGTAGACGAGGGTCCCGCGGTCTTGCAGGCGACGCAGGTGCTCGATGTCGCCTTCGACGCGCAGGAGCTCGCCGATCAACGTCTCGCCGATCAGCTCCTCCGGCAGCCGCGAAGGCGCCATCACGCCTGCGAGCAGCTTCGGCACCGCCTGCTTCGAGAAGCCGTAGACGCGCGGGTCGAAGTTGCCTGCGACGTCCTCCGCGTAGCGCGTGACGATGTCGCGCACCGCGTCGCGCTTCTCCACGTCCGAGAGCCGCGCGATGCGCCGCGCGAGCCCTCGCCAGTGCGGCAATCGTTCGCGCGACTCCGCGTCGCGTTGCGATTCGAGCCGACGGATCTCCGCGAGCGCGGTCTCGTTGAGCACGAGCTCCATGCGTCGACGATCCGCGGTGTGCCGCTGCGTGACGCGCTGCACGACCTCGCGGACGATGTCCTTGCGTTCGGAGTCGAACCAGAAGATCGGCGGATCGCTCGGCTGGGGGACGTAGGGCCGCAAGCGCGGCAAGCGGAGAGGGCGCTCGGAGAGCGCACGCAGAGGACGGAACCGCATCGGTGTTTCTCCTTCGCGTCCGCGCTCAGACCGCCTCGAAGTAGCGGCGCAGCTCCCAATCGCTGACCGCCTTGCGGTGCTCGCGCACCTCCCATTCGCGCGTGCGCACGTAGTGGTCGACGAAGGCTTCGCCGAGCAGCTCGCGCGCGACCTCGCTGGCACGGAGCTTCCGCACCGCCTCGTCGAGCGTGGACGGAAGCGCGAGCGAGAGATCCGCCGTCGCGTCGCCCTGCGTCATCGAGGGCAGCTCGAGCGCGTGCGTGATGCCGTGCAGGCCGGACGCGAGCGCGGTGGCCATCGCGACGTAGGGGTTGAGATCCGCGGCGGTCTGGCGCAGCTCGCAGCGCGCGGCCGTCTTGCCGGGGCCCTTGATCACGCGCACCGACGCGGTGCGGTTCTCGAGCCCCCACGAGGCGGTCAGCGGCGCCCACATGCCGGGCACGTAGCGGCGGTAGCTGTTCACGAAAGGCGAATAGAGCGCGGTGACCTCAGGCGCGGTACGCACGAGCCCCGCGAGGTAGTGTTTGCCGAGGGTGGAGAGCCCGATCGGGTCCTTGGGATTTGCGAACAAGTTCACGGAGCGCTCTGAGTCCCAGAGCGATTGGTGCATGTGACCGCTCGAGCCGGGCAAGCTCGCGTTCCACTTCGCCATGAAGGTCAGCGCGAGCCCGTGGCGATACGCGATCTGCTTCATCGTCGTCTTGAAGAGCGCCGCATCGTCGGCCGCCTTCAGCACGTCCGAATAACGAATCGCGGCCTCCCACACGCCCGGTCCGGTCTCGGTGTGGAAGCCTTCGATCTCGATCCCGAACTCGCCCATCGTGTCCATCACGTCGTGGACGAACGCGGCGTGCTGGCCCTCGCGCACCCAGGAGTATCCGAACATTCCGGGGCTGAGCGGCTCGAGCTTGCGGAAGTTCTTCTCGTTCAGCGATTCCGGACTCTCCTTGAAGACCCAGAACTCGAGCTCACACGAGAACATCGGTTGGTACCCGCTCGCCTCCGCGCGCGCGGCGATCCGCTTGAGCAGATTCCGCGGACAGGCGGGGTGAGGTTTGCCTTCGCTCTCGCCGGACGACTGGAAGAAGTCCACCAGGAAGCACGCGGTGTCCGGCTCGTACGGCAGCACGCGGAACGTCGACAGATCGATCTTCGCGAGCGCGTCCGGATAGCCCGTGGCCCAGCCCGTCACGGACGCGTTGTCGTAGAGCTGGTCGCCGATGTCCCAGCCGAAGACGACGTCGCAGAAGCCGAAGCCCTTCTCCACCGCGGACCAGAACTTCTCGAGGCTGACGAGCTTGCCGCGGAGCACACCGTCCACGTCGAAGCCGCCGAGCTTCACCTTTCGGATGCCCCGCTCTTCGAACGCCGCGCGAAGCCCCGCCGCGTCCAGCCCACTGCTCCCCTGTGCCATGGGCCGGGAGGATACACCCCGCGCCGCGCCGCCCGGTCCGGAAGTTCGTGCGCGGGATCGCTCTCGACGTGACCGACGTAACCGCCGCGCGCGTGCGGCGTACCACCCTCGTGACCGCCGTCGCGCTCCCGTGTTGGACGATCGACCCCGATGCCTCCGGCGCGGAAGCCGCGGACGGCGCCGCAGGCCGTGGCGGAACCGACAGTCGTTCGCAGGGCAAGTCGGGGCGTTCGTCACGAGGGCTCGCGTCGAGCTCCAGCTCCCGACTACGCTCGGTGCCGGTGACGGAAGAGCGGAGTGACGAGGACCTCATGCGCGCCTACGTCGACGGCGACGAGCGCGCGTTCGAGGAGCTCTTCCGCCGCTACGCGCCGATCGTGCTCGGCATGGTGCGACGCGCGCTGCGTGACGAAGAGCTCGCGCGCGAGATCACGCAGCACACGTTCTTCCGGCTCCACGGCGCGCGAGGTGACTTCCACCAGGGCAGCCGCGTGAGGCCCTGGCTCCTCACGATCGCGATGAATCTCGTGCGCGAGCATTGGCGTCGACAGAAGCGTCGGCCTCACGTCGATCTCGATCTCGACACGCGCGCCGCGCCCACGCCGGAGAAGAGCGCGCTCGAGCTCGAGCAGCGCTCGGAGGCGGTGCACGCCGCGCTCGCGAAGCTGCCCTCGTCGCAGCGCGAGGTCGTCGAGCTCCACTACTTCGAGGAGCGACCGTACAAGGAGGTCGCGGAGATCCTCGGCACCAGCGAAGGCGCGGTCCGGGTGCGCGCCCACCGCGCCTACACCACCTTGAAGGCGCTCCTCGCGGAGGCGTTCCGATGACGCAGCCCAGCGAACCGAACCCTGCATCGAACCACGCGTCGAGCCGAGGGCCGAGCCGCGCGCCGGGCGACGACGACGAGCTGGACCCCGAGCTCGCCGCGCTCCTCGCGAGCGTCGACGACGAGCCCGATCCGAGCGAGGTCGACGCGCTCTACGGCGGTGTGCGGGGCCACATCCTCGCCGCGAAGGCGAGCCCGGTGGAGCGTCTGCGCGCGCGACCCACGTGGATGCGTCGCTTGCTCGGGGTGCTCGTGTTCCTCTTCGTGGTCGGCATCACCACGGGCACGCAGCGTCGCGCCGACCTCGCCGCGTACCCGCTCGGGCATTTGTTCGTGTACCTCGGGTCGATCGCGACGCTGATCGCGGTCTGCACCTTCGCCGCGTTGCGACCGCTCCATCGCCCGAGCCTCTCGCGAGCCACCAGCCTCGGCCTCGGCCTGCTCGCGATCGCGGCGACGGTGGTGCTCGCGATCGTCCCCGACTTCCACACGCACGCGCCGCTTCCGTCGGGTGGCTTGCTCGCGCACGCGTCGCCCTGCTTCGTGTACGGCTTCTTGGTCGGCGCGCCGATCTACGCCGCGCTGCGCGTGCTCGATCGCGGCAATCCGCTCGGTCGTGTGCTCGCGGCGAGCGCGGCGGGCCTCACGGGCAACCTCGTGCTCGAGCTCCAGTGTCCGAGCGGCGGTGTCGATCACCTGGTCGTCGGTCACGCCGGCGTGGCCGCGCTCTACGTGCTCGGCGTGCTCGCGCTCGAGTGGGCGCTGCGCCCACGAACCTGAGCCGCCCACGAACCTGAGTCGTAAGCGCGGTGCTCACGAAGCTGGGCTCACACCGCGTGAAGCCGCGAGTCGAACGGGAGAAGAAGCGCTCAGCGAGGGCCGGACTGTTGCTCGGCCTTCGCGCGCTTCGCCTTCCGATGACGGTGCGGGATCACGTAGCGATCCATCAGCTTGTCGAGCTCGGTCTTCTTCAGCGGCCGCAGCTCGCCCGGACGTAGCCCCTCGGCGGTCAGATCCGCGAACGAGAGCCGCACGAGCCGCATCACGCGCCGCCCGATCGCCTCGCCCATGCGGTGGATCTGGCGGTTCTTGCCTTCGTGCAGCGTGATGTTGATCCACGTCGCGTTCGGCTCGCTGCGCTCCACGAAGACCTTCGCGGGCTTCGTCACGTAGCCGTCGTCGAGCGTCACGCCGTTGCGGAGCTTGTCGAGCTCGGCGACGTCGACGTTGCCTTGCAGCTTGGCGACGTAGACCTTCGGCACCTTCGTGCTCGGGCGCAGCAGCGCCTCGGTCAGCTCGCCGTCGTTGGTGAGCAGTAGGACTCCGCTCGTGTGGTAGTCGAGCCGCCCGATCGGGTGCACGGCCTCGGGCAGCTTCTTCACCGTCTCGTCGAGGCACGGACGTCCCTCCGGATCCGAGAGCGTCGACACCACGCCGCGCGGCTTGTGGAAGACGTAGGTGGCGGGCTTCTCCGCGACGATGCGGCGACCGTCGACCTCGACCTTGTCGCGACGCGAATCGACCTGCGTCCCGAGCTCGGTGACGATGCGGCCGTTCACGCGCACGCGGCCGCTCGTGATGAGCGACTCGCTCTGACGTCGCGACGCGATCCCCGCGCGTGCGATCACTTTTTGGAGGCGCTCGACAGCCATGATCGCGCGGTTCTAGCAGTTCGTGCGGGATGAGCACGGACCCGCCGTCCAGGGTCGCAGCGAAGCGAAGCATCCGAGGAGGGGATGGGGAGCCTCCCAGAAGCAGCAGTTCGATGGTTCGGTCGCCTCACGGCGACGCTCACGTGACGTCGGGTCGCTCGGCCTGGCGACCGGCTCTAAAAACGTCAAATCGAACGCAAAGACGAGGGTTCGAAGGGCGAAGCCGCTCGCCCCAGCCCGAAGGAGACTGACCGAAGCGCAGCGAAGCGAAGCGCAGGGAAGCCTCCGAGGAGGGAGGGGGCTGGGGAGCTGGGGAGATCACTCCCAGAGTCGGCGAAGCCGACCAGCAATCAGCCTTCGGCTTCTTCGGCGGCCGCGTCCTGAGCCTCGGGGTCGCCGTCCTCGGCCGCGTCCGCCTCGCGCTGCGCTGCGGCTTCTGCCTCGCGCCGACGCATCCACTCCGCGTCGCGGTCCCAACGATCGACGCGACCGTCACCGTCCACGTCGAGGCCCGTGCGCACCATGCGGCCCTCTTCGTAGTACTCCCACGTGTCGGGGCGCCAGAGGCTCGCGGTGCTGCGTCCCGCGATGTCGCGCTCGGCCCGCAGCGGCTGCCCGTTCTCGTAGAACACCTTCGTGTCGATGCGGCCGTCGTAGTTCGAGTCGATCTCTTGGCGCACGATGCGGCCACGATCGAAGAACGTGAGCTCGTCGATGGTCCCGTCGAAGTTGCGGTCCGCTTCTTCGCGGAGCGGTCGCCCTTCGTCGTTGTAGAAGCGCACGACGTCCTTGCTTCCGTCGCCGTTCAGATCGGCCTCGCGGCAGACCAGCACGAGGCGCGCGAGGCGTCCTTCGCCGACCGTCTTGAAGACCTTGCGCACGTCGGCCCAGTCGTCGCCGGACGTGTCGTACTCGCTGACCTCGAGGTTTTGCCCCGAGGTGTCGCAGCGCTGGTTGTCGGTTGCGGGGCGTTCCGCGCCGGACGTGTCCTCCACGGTGTCGGGCGTCGTGCTCGGTCCGTCGTCGTCGTCCGAGCAGCCGAGGGCGAGCGTGAGCGCGATCGCCAGTCGAACCACGGTCCGTCCAACCACGGCCTTCATTGCGCACCTCCGATGGCTTCGCCCATCGCTTCTTCGTTGTCGATCTCGGTCGATTCCGTCTCCGAGACCTCCGCGGCCGGCTCCGGCGTCGGCGGCGGCGGGTCCGCGGGACGCTCGGCCGGCGGCGTCGCGTCGAGCGTGCAGAAGAGCGGAGCCTCCGCTTGTCCGGCCTGCTCCGCGACCACCTCTTCGGCGCGATCGGGGTTGCCGTCGCGGTCGGTGTCGTAGCGGATCTCGACGAGGCGACCGTCGCGGAAGATCTCGAACTTCTCGGGCTCGCCGTCGTTGTCGTCGTCGTAGCGCGCTTCGGTGAGGACCCCGCGGTCGTAGACTTCCCACGTGTCGACGCGGCCGGAGTTGCGGCGATCGCGCTCGGCGCGCGAGACGCGACCGTCTTGGCACCAGAGCCAGGTGTCGATGCGATCGTTGAAGTTCGTGTCGAGCTCCTTGTGGGTGAGCTGACCGTTCTCGTAGACCGCGATCTGATCGAAGCGTCCGTCGAAGTCGAAGTCGTGCTCCTCGCGGAGGATCGTCTGACCGTCGGCCTCGAAGAAGCGCACCACGTCGACGCGACCGTCGAAGTTCATGTCGATCTCGGTGCAGCGCCGCTGACCGTTCGCCAGCACGTGGCGGATGTCCGGGGTGCCGTCGTTGTTGACGTCGACCGCCTGGACGTTGGCGCCTTCGCCCACGCAGAGCTCGCGGACGCGCTCGTCCGTGCGAGACCCGCTGGGGGTGGTGCGACGCTCGCCGACGCCGGAGCCTTCTTCGCCGCGGTTGCACGCGAGCAGAAGAAAGCACGCAAAGATCAACAGGTTACGCATGCGCTTTCCATGATTCGGTCGCCGAGCGGCGCGGCCGCGGGGGACCCGGACGGATGACCGGGAGAGGCGTCGCGCGCGGGCTCCCCTCCCTCGGCGTCGGGCATCCTACCCGACCCGTTCGTGCTCCGCTACGCACACCCACACGGCCCAACCCGCGAATTCCAGTTTGACCGTATACATGTTGCCATGTAGGTTCACGCCGAGCTCGCGATGGCCCGCAAGAAGATCTCCACCACCGTCTACATCACGCCGGAGCAGAACGAGAAGCTCAAGCTGCTCCACGAGCGCACGAAGGTGCCGATCGCGGTGTTCATCCGCGAGGGGATCGACTTGGTGCTCGAGCGACACCAGAACGAGCTCCCCGGTCAGTTGACCTTCGACACGGAGTGAGGCCCGCGGCCGCCGCTGGTGAGCGTGCGCTCCGCGGGAGTCGTCCTTCCGGCGCGCTCCGCATCGGACCGTACGCGACTCCGCTTCCTTCGGCGTCGAGTGGTGCTATCAGGTGCCGCCCCATGTCGTTCCCGCTCGACCGCATCCGCAACTTCTCGATCATCGCGCACATCGATCACGGCAAGAGCACGCTCGCGGATCGTATCCTCGACGTGACCGGCGCCGTCACCGCGCGTGAGCAGAAGGAGCAGCTCCTCGACAAGATGGAGCTCGAGCAAGAGCGCGGGATCACCATCAAGGCCCAGGCGGTGCGGCTGCACTACAAGGCCGAGGACGGGATCACCTACCAGCTCAACCTCATCGACACGCCAGGTCACGTCGACTTCAACTACGAGGTGAGCCGATCGCTCGCGGCGTGCGAGGGCGCGCTGCTCGTGGTGGACGCCACGCAGGGCGTGGAAGCGCAGACGCTCGCGAACGTGTACCTCGCGCTCGAGAGCGACCTCGCGATCATCCCGGTCTTCAACAAGATCGATCTGCCGAGCGCGGACGTGGATCGTGTGAAGAACGAGGTCGTCGAGGTGATCGGCCTCGACGTGCCGGAGCCGGTGCTCGCGTGCAGCGGCAAGACGGGCGCGGGCGTCAAAGAGGTGCTCGAGGAGCTCGTCAAGAAGGTCCCGCCGCCGAAGGCGAACGTCGACGGCCCCCTGCGCGCGCTGATCTTCGACAGTTGGTACGACGCCTACCGCGGTGCGATGGTCATGATCCGCGTCGTCGACGGCACGATCCGCAAGGGCGACAAGATCAAGCTCATGGCGACGGGCGCCGAGCACGAGGTCACCGAGATCGGGGTGTACACGCCCTGGCCGACCGCGGTCGATCACCTCGGGCCGGGCGAAGCGGGCTACTTCGCGGCGTCGATCAAGTCGGTCGAGGACACCAAGGTCGGCGACACCGTGACCCACGTGAAGCCGCGCGCGACCGAAGCGCTCGCGGGCTTCAAAGAGGTCAAGCCGATGGTCTTCTGCGGCGTGTTCCCGACGGAGTCGGATCAATATCCGGATCTGCGCGACGCGCTCGAGAAGCTGAAGCTCAACGACGCGGCGCTCTTCTTCGAGCCCGAGAGCTCGGAGGCGCTCGGCTTCGGCTTCCGCTGCGGCTTCCTCGGTCTCCTGCACATGGACGTCGTGCAGGAGCGGCTCGAGCGCGAGTACGACCTCGACCTCATCACGACCGCGCCGAGCGTCGTCTACCACGTGTTCCTGACCGACGGGACGATGATCCCGGTCGAGAACCCGTCGCTGATGCCGGACAGCTCGCGCATCGAGCACATCGAGGAGCCCTACTTCAAGGTCTCGATCCACGTCCCGAAGGACTACGTCGGCCCGGTGCTCAAGCTCTGCCAGGAGCGACGCGGCGAGCAGAAGGAGCTCCAGTTCGCGGGCACCGAGCGCGTGATCATCGTGTACCTCCTGCCGCTCGCGGAGGTGCTCTTCGACTTCTTCGACAAGCTCAAGAGCGCGACGAAGGGCTACGCGTCGATGGACTACGAGCTCGAGGGTTACCGCGAGAACAAGCTCGTGCGCCTCGACATGATGATCAACGGCGACAAGGTCGACGCGCTCTCCGCGATCGTCCACCGCGACAACGCCTACCACGTGGGCCGCACGCTCGCGCTCAAGCTCAAGGACATCGTCCCGCGGCAGCAGTTCGAGGTCGCGATCCAGGCCGCGATCGGCACGAAGATCATCGCGCGCGAGTCGGTGCGCGCGATGCGCAAGGACGTGACGGCGAAGTGCTACGGCGGCGACGTGAGCCGCAAGCGCAAGCTCCTCCAGAAGCAGAAGGAAGGTAAGAAGCGGATGAAGTCGGTCGGCAAGGTCGACATCCCGCAGGCGGCCTTCCACGCGATCTTGAAGGTCGATCAGTGACGCGCCGCTGATGAGTGGCAAGTGAGCCTCGCGCCGTCGCGAGGCGTTCGAGGCTCGTTCGGAGCCAGGGTCGCTGCACGTATCGACGTGTGCGCGTCGACCTGAGCCGTATCTCGCGCGCTCGGCACGCGCTCAGCACGCGAGGTTGAGGTTCACGTAGCGGTCTTCCGTCGTGACCTCTCGATCGAGCACCGGCTCGAGCCAGCGTGGGATCGGCGGCTGCACGTCGGCCGAGGGCAGCTCGACCTCCGCGAGCACGAGCTCGCGATCGAGGAACTCGTCGATCTCCCACACGAGCCCCGCGTCCTCGACCGTGTAGCGACGCTTGAGCACGCGCGCGCCTTCGGTCAGCGGCCAGAGCACGTCGAACACCTCGCGCGTCGTCGTCTCTTCGATCTCGATGCGCTGCACGCCGCGGCCGGCCTTGATCGTGCGGAGGAAGCGGACCTCGTCGCCGAGCTCCTCGCGACGGAGGCGCTCGCGCACCTTCACGCCCGGCAGGTAGCCCTGCCAGAGCTCCTTGACGGGATGACGTCGCACGTCGTTCGGCAGCGAGCGCAGCAGGTACTTGCGCTCGGTCTCCGTCTGGCGCGCGCCGTCGAGCCGTCGCGCGAGGGTCTCCACGCGATCGACGAGCTCCGCGCGCCGCAAACCGCCGAACGCCGCCACGTACTCGGTGAAGAGCGACTCCGCGCGCAGATCCGCGCGCTCACGGAGCTTCGCGAGCGCCGCGATCACGTGCGGCTCGGCTTCCTCCGCCGCGTCCTCGATCACCGCCGCGAGCATGCGCAGGTCGTGGATGGCGCCGAGCAGATCCTGCAGGCGCTTGAGCATCGCGACCACGTCGCGCGCGCCCGGTGCGGCGTCGCGCAGCGGCTCGAGCAGGTAGCGCAGCCGCTTGCCGGCGATGCGCGCGTCGTGCACCGACTCGTCGTCGCGGTCCGCGATCGACTCGAGCAGCTCCGCGAGATCGGCGACGTGCGTGCGCGCGAGCCCGCCCACCACCGCGCCGTAGCTCTCGGGCTCGTCGCCTTCGAGCCGCACGGTGGTCGTGGCGAGCGGACCCCGCAGCTTCTTCGCGAGCTTCGTGAAGCGCGCGCTCGCTTCCTCCACCGACGCGTGATCGGCGGGGACCTCTTCGAGCCAACGCTCGAACGACGAGAGCGCCGCGCGGCTCTCGTCGTCGAGCTCGTGCACGAGCTGCCGCGTCCACTCGAGCGCGACCTCGGCATCGCGCGCGCCACCGGTCGCCTGCTGGATCGCGCGCAGGTGCTTGCGGCGCTTGCCGTCGATCGCGCTCCCGAGGTGACGACGGTGCGCGCGCGCGAGGCTGCGGAGGCGACGGACCGCGACGCGAAAGTCGTGCAGCGCGTCGGCGTCGCTCTTCGCGTCGACGCGCACGCGTGCGGACTCCGCTTGATCGAGGAACGCGAGCGCGAGACGACGCGTGGCTTCGTCGGCGCTGCGCGTGAGGAGGTCGTCGGGAAGCGTCACGCCTCCGAGGATGCCTGCATGCGTCGCGCGGACAAGTGACGAGTGCGTCTTGCGTGCGCGTCGGCACGTGTCTGCTTGCGCGCGCGAGACACGTGCGGACGCGATCGTGGAAGCGCGCGCGTCCTCGTCGCGACGTCGTGTGGCGGTGATGTGGCCGCTCGATCAGCGCGTGCGGCGTCGCGCGACCACGCGCACTCCGTCGCGCGGGCGCAGCGTGACCTGCGGATCGGGCACGACCGCGAAGCCGGGCACGAGATCGAGGCGGAAGTCGCGCGCGATGGTGGCGAGGATCAGCACCGCCTCCATCAGCGCGAAGTTGTTGCCGATGCATTGGTGTGGGCCGCCGCCGAAGGGGAAGTACGCGAAGCGGTGCCGCGCGGCGTCGGCGCCCGGCGCGAAACGATCGGGATCGAAGCCTTCGGGGCTCTCCCAATGATCGGGGTGGCGATGCACGATCCACGGCGGCAGGAACACGAGGCTGCCAGCAGGCAGGAAGTAGCCGCCGAGCGTCGTGTCCTCGTACGGCGCGCGCGCGATGAGCCACGCGGGCGGGTAGAGGCGCATCGTCTCTTGCACGACCTGCTGCGTGTACGTGAGGCGCGCGAAGTCGGCCGGCGTCGCGCGGCGTCCACCTTCGAGCACGGTGTCGACCTCCGCGGTGAGCTTGCGCCAGACGTCGGGGCTCGTGCCGAGCAGGTAGAGCGCCCAAGAGAGCGCGTTCGCGGTGGTCTCGTGACCCGCGAGGAAGATCGTCATCACCTCGTCGCGGAGCTGCGCGTCGGTCATGCGCTCGCCGGTCTCTTCGTCGGCGACCTCCATGAACATGCCCAGGAGATCATCACCCGTGACGCCGCTCGATCGGCGCGCGGCGATCATGGCGAGCACGACGGCGTCGAGGGTGTCCATCGCGCGCTCGAAGGCGAGGTTGCGGCGCGAGGGGAAGGGCGGGCCGAGGTCGACGAGCTTGTTCACGCGTTCGTTCACGTCCTCGACGATGTGGCTCACCGCCGCGCCGATGCGATCGGCGTCGCTCGTCACGTCGGTGCCGAGGAGGGTCTGCCCGACGATGCGAAGGGTGACCTTCATCATCTCTTGGTGGGCGTCGAGCGTGGCGCCGTCCTCCCAGCGCGCGACCATGTCCTCCGCCGCGTCGACCATGCCCTGCGCGAAGCCCGCGATGCGCTTCTTGTGGAACGCGGGCTGCGCGATGCGGCGCTGGCGAAGCCAGAAGCTGCCCTCGCTGGTGAGCAGGCCGAGGCCGAGCACGAGGCGGAGCTTGCGCATGCCGCGGGTCTCTTTGCCGAACTCGCGGTTGCGTGTGTGCAGGACCTCTTGGACGAGCTCGGGATCGCAGACGAGGTGACCGGTGAGCGCGCCGAAGCGGAGACGCACCACGTCGCCGTAGGTCTCGCGCAGCTCGAGGATCGCGCGCAGCCGCTGCGGGCCGGCGGTGAAGGTCTCGAAGTGGCCCATCAGCGGCGAGGGCGCGGGAGGAGAAGGCGCGAGCTTCGCGTCGGCGGGGACCGGCGGATGGCCACGCAGCATCGTGCCGATCGCCTCCGCGGAGAGCTCGAGGCCACGAACCTGGGTGGGCAGCCGTGAGAGACGCGCGCGTTCGAGCGCCATCGCGCGGGCCCGCACGTCGCGGCCGAAGCGGGTGTGGGCGAGCGGGCTCTCGCGCAGGAGCCAATCGCGCGCGCGGCGGGCGGCGAGCTCGAGCTCGGGATGTTTCGACGCCGACTTCGGCTCCGACGGAGCGGCGGGCTTTGCGCGGCCGCGACCGGTTCGGGCTTCGGTGGGGAGCTCGTCTCGCTGCTGCGTCATCGCGCTTCTCCTCGTCGGTGCGCTCGTGGTGGACGAGCGCCGGGGTCGGAAGTAGAATCGGATTCTGATTCTGGAACGGAGCATGACGAATCTCCGGACCGGCGGCAAGCGAGGGACACGGAGTCGGATCCGCTCACGGTGGTGACGGAGCCGGTGACGGACGGTACGAAGGGCGCGCGATGAAGGGGCGAGCGAGCACGACGGCGAAGGCGAAGGTGGAGAGCGCGACGGGACCGACGCGCGCGACGAAGCGTCTGACGCGGGCGAGCTCGCCGCGTTCGCGGTCGTCGAGCGCACCGAGCGCCCCCGCGCGCGAGCTCGAGAGCGTCAGCACGCCCAAACAAGCGCGGAGCGAGCGCACGCTCGAGCAGATCCTCGCCGCCGCCGAGCGGCTGATCGTGGAGCGTGGGCTGCGCGACGTGAGCATCGCCGACGTGGTGCGCGAGGCGGGCACGTCGGTGGGCGGGTTCTACGGGCGGTTTCGTGACAAGGACGAGCTCTTGCGCGCGCTGCACGAGCGCACGCAGCGGGATCTGCGGACGGAGCTCCTGGCGCTCGTCGATCCGGAGCGTTGGAAGACCGCGCGCCTGGACGAGATCGTGCGGGTCTGCGTCGACGTGTTGGTGCGGCGCTCGAGCGAGCGACGTCGGCTCATGGCGGCCTTCCTCGAGAGCGTCGCGGCGAGCCCGGACTCGTGGCAGACCGCGATCGCGTTTCGACGACGGCTCGTGGACGGAGTCAGCGCGCTCTTGCTCACCAAGCGCGCGGAGATGAAGCATCCGGATCCGCCGCGCGCGGTGCGATTCGCGATCGACGCCGCGCTCGCGATCGTCGACGAGCGCGCGATCTTCCACGCGGTGCCGGAGGCCGATCGCCTGGAGAGCGGCGAGCTCGCGCAGGAGCTCGAGCGGCTGGTGCTCGCGTACCTCGGTTGCCGCTGATCCCTTCGCGTCGGGCGTGGGTGTGCTCGCTCGTGGCGGCGCGTTCGTCCGTCGCGCGGCGTTGCGAGGAGTGCTGATACCCTCCGCGGTCCGGGAAGGGGTTTTGGGGAGGCTCCGCTGGGCTTGGCCCAGTGGAGGGGGGCTTTACCAAAGACCCCGAGAAAAGGAGACGAGCGCGTGTCCGTACGACGCTCGACCTCGGGAGGAGTGTGCATGCGTCGGTTCGAGTTGGTCGAAGGGTCGTCGAGCAAGTTCTGGGAGATCGCGCAGGAGGGCAGCACGTACACCGTCTGCTTCGGGCGCATCGGGACGAACGGGCAGACGCAGACGAAGGATCTCGGTTCGGACGCGGCGGCGGCCGCGGCGGTCGCGAAGCTGATCGCGGAGAAGACGAAGAAGGGCTACTCGGAGGTCGGCGGAGACGGCGCGAGCGCGCCGAGCGCGGACGACGGCGCCAAGCCCACGAAGGCCAAGGCGACGAAGGCGAAGCCGAATGGAGCGTCCGCGGTTTCGAGCGCAGATGCTTCGAGCGTAGATGCTTCGAGCATCGTGAGCCCGAGCGTTGCGGCTTCGAGTACGAGCACGGTGACGAGCGCGACGAAGTCGGCGAAGTCGACGAGCGCTCCCGAAGAAGAGCCGCGCGCGGGTGAGCCGAGCGCGGCGCTGCTCGCGCTCTCGATGCCGACGCGGCGTTTCCCGCACGACGATCCGACGCTGCCGCCGAACGACTTCTACGACGCGATGCTGGCCGAGAAGGGGTTCGTCGGCGTGATCGACGAGCTGACGCAAGGGCGCCTCTCGGGGCGGCCCTTCGCGCGCGCGTTCGCGAAGGCAAGCGAGGCCGACTTCGCGGCGGCGCGGGCCCGCGGCATCGAGCGCATCGCGGAGCTGTGTGCGGCTCCCGCCCACCGCACGTACGGCGCCGTGCCGGCGATCGCGCTGCTGATTCATCAAGACGACCCGGACGCGCTGACCCGGGTGATCGACTTCGTCGACGCGCAGTCGTCGCATTGGGTCGTGTTCCACGCGTTGCCGCTGCTCTCGTTCCTGCCCGACCGCACGCGCTGGGCGAAGCTCATCCGCCGTGCGTTCCTCGCCGGACTCGACGCCTTCGATCCCGCGACCGCGCTCGTGCACCTCGGGCCGTGGGTGATGCCGGAGCTGGTGAAGCTGATGGCGCGCGGCGACACGCGGCTGCGCGAGAAGGTGATGGCGGCGGTCGCAGCGAGCGGTACGAACGAGGCGGCGAGCTTCATTCTCGATCATGGCGACGATCGGCTCGCGAGCGGACCGCTCGACGAGCTGATGAAGGATCCGGAGCGCGCGTTCCGACCTGCGCTCGTGACGTGCGCGCGCAGCACGAAGCACTCGGTCGCGCGCGACGTGCTCGCGCGACTGCTCCGGCGCGATCCGTCGCTCGCCTCGCTGGCGACGACCGATCCGCAACGCGCGGTGATCGCGAGCGTGCTCGCGGAGAAGGAGGGTCCGGCGGCGAGCGCGATCCCCGACGTGCTCGCGAAGGCGCCCTGGGAGGGCCGCAAGCTCGGCAAGCCGATCGTGGTCGCGGGGCTCGTGGCGAAGGAGACGCCGACCGAAGAGGTGTGGCCGGCGGGGCTGCGCGAGAAGTGGAGCGCGCTGCCGTGGAGCAGTTGGGGCAGCTACGACGCCGCGTGGCGATCCGCGAGCGTGTTGCGGAACTTCACGGGCGCCGACGTGAGCCCCGCGCTCACGCCCGAGAAGGCGGTGGACGCGATGCGCAAGCGCGACGGACACCAGAGCCGTTGGGTGATCGAGTACGGCGGGGAGGCCTTCGTCATGCTCGATGCCGCGTACGCGAAGGCGTTCTGGGACGCGGTGCATCCGACCGCGTGGGCGCTCAACGAACGCGCGACGCGGAGCGTGGTCGCGGTGCTCGGCGCGGACGCGCTCGACGGAATGTTGATTCGCGCCGGGGTGATGGAAGCGCCGAAGCGCGACTGGGTCGGCGAGCCGCGGCGCGCGTCCGCGTTGCCGGCGGTGCTCGACGCGCTCTTGCCGATCCGTTCGTCGCGCGTCGTGCCCGCAGTGGCGGCGGGCATGGTGCACCGACGCGCGCGCAAGGCGGCGATCGCGTGGGTGCTCGCGCATCCGGAGACGGCTGCGCTCGGGCTCGTACCGATCGCCGTCAGCAAGCCGAGCAAGGAGCGCACGGGGGCGGAGCAAGCGCTGCGGCTGCTCGCGAGCCACGGCAACGAGGACGTCGTCCTGCGCGCGGCGTCGAGCTACGGCGCGGAGGCGGAGGCCGCGGTGCGCGCGGTGCTCGCGACCGATCCGCTCGCGCTCGCGAAGGCGCCGAAGCTGCCCGCATGGCTCGATCTCGCGACGCTTCCGCCGCTGCGGCTGAACGACGGGTCGATCTTGCCCGACGCTTCGCGCGCGCACGTGGTCGGCATGCTCGCGGCGAGCGCGCCCGACGAGGCCTACGCGGGGCTCGAGCTCGCGAAGGAGCACCTCGATCCGGAGAGTCTCGACGAGCTCGCGTGGGCGCTCTTCCGCGAGTGGAGCTTCGCGGGCGCGCCGTCGAAGGAGAGCTGGCCCTTCACCTCGCTGGCGCACGCGGGCGGCGACAGGTGCGTGGCGCGTCTGGCGCCGATGGTCGCGGTGTGGCCGAACGACGGGCTCGCCGCGCGCGCACAGACCGGCGTGGAGATCCTCGGCACGATCGGGACCGACGCCGCGCTCGTCGCGCTGCATCGCTTCTCGCAGAAGGCCAAGACGAAGGGCCTCAAGACCGCGGCGCTCGAGAAGATGGAGGAGATCGCGCAATCGCGTGGGCTCACCGCGGACGAGCTCGCGGATCGGCTGGTGCCGGACGTGGGCCTCGACGACGCGGGCACGCTGGAGCTCGATCTCGGAGATCGTGTGCTGACGATCGGCTTCGACGAGCACCTCGCGCCCTTCTTGCGCGAGCCGGATGGGTCGCGGCTGACGGCGTTCCCGAAGGCGAGCAAACAAGGCGATCCGGCGAAGTACAAGGAAGCGAAGGCGCGCTTCGCGCAGCTCCAGAAGGACGTGAAGGAGGTCGCCAAACACGTGCTCTCGCGGATGGAGAACGCGATGGCGAGCGGGCGCGGTTGGCCGGCGGAGGTGGCGGAGAGCTGCTTCTTCACGCACCCGCTGATGCGGCACCTCGCGGGGCGCGTGGCGTGGACGGCGTGGGTCGACGGCGTGGCGGTCGGGAGCTTCCGCATCGCGGAGGACGGGTCACCGTCGACGCCGAGCGACGACGCGTTCACGCTGCCCCCGAAGGCGACGGTGACGCTGCTGCACCCGGTGCGCGCCTCGAAGTCGGAGGTCGCCGAGCTCGGCGATCGGTTTGCCGACTACGAGCTCGTGCAGCCCTTCGAGCAGCTCACACGCCCGGTCTTCGCGCTCGCGAAGGGCGAGGGCGGCACGAAGCTCGTGCGCTTCGTGGGCAAGAAGGTGCCGAGCAAGCGCATCTTCACGCTGGAGTCGCACGGCTGGACCCGCACCATCATCGGCCGCTCCAGCAAGGCGATCGGCGACGTCACCGCGACGCTGCAGTACTCGCCGGGCATCGACGGGAGCCCGGACGCGTGGCAGTCGGACGAGCAGACGCTCGGCGAGCTCACGCTCGAAGGCGGTACGTTGGAGTCGCTCGACCCGCTCGCGCTGAGTGAGCTCCTCTACGACGTGGAGCGGATGTTCGCGTCGGAGTGATCGCGCTCGTCGCGCTCCGCCTCACAGGCTCCGACGGGCCGGCTCACAGGCCGGGCGGTAGCGCCACGACCCACGACGTCGCGGGGTACCCGCCGTGCCCGGCGACGTGTACGCCGCCGAGGAGCGCGAGCGTTCCGTCGGCGACCGCCACGTGCGCGAGGCTCGCGGGCTGGATGCAGAGGCGGCCTTCCGCGCGGAGGCCCGCTTCGTCGCATTCGTCCTGCGTGCGCTCGCAGTAGTAGCCGCCGCCGTCGCAGGGACCGAGCGGCGCGGGGCGTCGCGCGAGCTCGTGGCGTGTGCTGCCGTCGCGCGCGATCAGGTGGAGCACGTGCTCGGGGCGATCGAGATCGTTCGTGGTCTCCACGAAGAGCAGCCAACGATCGAGCGGCGCACCGAGGCCCACGAGCGGCGCGTATTCGTCGAGCGAGAAAGTCGCGGTCGCACGCTCGCGCACCAGCTCGTTTGGGCGCGTCGCGCGGCGATGCTCACGCAGGCGTGTGCGAAGCGCGGCGGTCGCTTCGGGGCTCGGCTCGTCTTCGAAGAGCACCTCGGTCGTGGTGGACGTGACGCGCGCGAGGCGCAGGCGCTCGACGCCCGCCTCGGAGTGCGAGACCTCGAGCACGACCCACGCGTCGCGCTCACGAGCGAACGTCGAGCCGATGCGGCACTCGTCGTAGTAGATCGAGAGCGCGTCGTCGTCGGCGCCACGCGGCGCGGGGCAACTCGCGAGGGCGGACGAGAGCACGCCGACGCGTTCGGCGGGGCTCGACGCGAGCTCGGGCAGGAGCGCGTCGAACGTGGGGTGCGCGGGTGGGGGCTCGGGCGGCGGTTCGGGTGCAGCGGGTGCGGCAGGGACGACCTCCGCGGTGGGCTCGGTGGGGAGCGGCTCGGCCGTCTCCGCGCCACGCGTCACACCCGCCGAGGTACACGCCGTCAACCAGACGAGCCACGGGAACTTCGACATGCGCGCGAGGGTGCCGTTCGGCTGCATGCGCGTGCAACGCGGGCCCGCGAGCCGTCCTTCCACGAGCCATCTTCCGCGCTGCGTTCAGTCCTGTTGCCCGCCCGATTCGTCGACGTCGTCACCGGAGCGAGCGGGCGGCTCAGCCGCTCACGGCCGCGCGTACGTCGTCGATGAAGAACGGCTTCTGCAGACAGCGCGGCGCGACTTGCTGGAGGAAGGTCCGCGCGCGCGGTGTGTAGGCACCGCCCGTCATGAAGACCATGCGTGCTGCGAGCTCGGGGTGGTCCTGTTGCAGACGCGCGTGCACGTCCATGCCGGACACCCCGGGCATCATCAGATCGCAGAGGATGACCTCGAAGGTCTCGTCACGATCCAAGATCTCCAGCGCGGCTTGGCCACTGGTGGCGATCTCCACGTCGAACTCCGGACCGAGCGCGATGGCGAGTGTCCGCCCCATGCTCGGCTCGTCGTCGACGATCAATACGCGTCGTCGCTCCTGCATCGCGCCCCGTCCCTCCGCGAGCTTCCAACTCTAGCAGCCGTCGGAAGTAAGCTTCAACGGCGTACGTGATGTCCGACGTTCGAACTGTCCTGCGACTGCCTGGCATGCACGGCGACCTCTTGGCTGGGTCGGCGGGGTCAGCCGCCGACTTGCCTCGCCTGCGCTCGTGCCGATTGGTCGCGCGACCGAGCCCATCGTTGCGGACCTCTGCGTGGCTCGTCTTCGTGGTCGCGCTCGCTTGCGGACCTGCGGCCGACCCGGAATCCGAAGCGCAGCGGGCGTTCGAGCGCGCGGAGGTGGCGTGGCGTCGGGGGGATCCACGTGCGTTCGAGGCGTGGTCCTCCGTACCCCCGAGCACGGCCGCGGGGCGTACGACGCATGCCCGGCTCGAGGACGCCGCCGAGCACTACCGCGCGGGCGTGGAGCGGCTCGAGCGCGGTGAGCCGGGAGCGCGCGAGGGGCTCGCCGAAGGAGCGCGCATCGCGCCGATGGATCCCGCGCTCTACCTGCGGCTCGCACGCGCGTGTCGTGATCGCGGCATCGATCTGCGCGCGGCGGAGTACTACTCGAAGTTCCTCGCGGCGGTTCCCGAAGGCCCCGATGCGCGGGCCGCACGCGAGGAGCTACGCGCGCTCGACCCGACGCTCGCGGGGGTGTTCGATCCGCCGAGCGCGCCGGTGGCCGAGCTCGCGCCCCCCGCGTCGCTGCCGGAATCGGATCCTTGGCTCGCCGCGCTCGCGGGGCTGCTCGTGGGGCTCGTGCTCGGCGCGTCGGGGCTCACGATCGCGCGGAGCTGGCGTCGACGCGGCGTGGCGTTCGAGCGCCTGCTCGCCACCACACCGGAGGTGCACCCGGCGGCGGCGTATCTGGTCGGCTCGCTGCGGCACGAGCTGCTCAAACACCGCATCGGCGCCACGCGCGACGCGCTCGATCGGGGGCGCGAAGCAGGCGGCACCGACACGGAGCGCCTCGCGTTCTTGCATCGGCGTCTCTACGGCGAGCCGACGCTCGAGGTCGCGTGGCGGGGGCACGTGGAGGCGTTCGAGCGCGCGCTCGGACCACGCGTGGACTTGCGGCGCGACCGGGAGTTTCGTCGTGCGGCGCGGGCGATCGGAGCGCTCGGGAAGCTCGAGCGGCGCGTGGCGCGGGGCGACGCGCGCGTGCTCGTGGAGATCAAACGACACCACGACGTGCTCGTGGCGTTCGACGCGCGCCTCGCGGAGCTGGTGCGCGACCTCGTGCGAACGCGGGTCGACGAGGCGTTCGTGCGCGAGGTGATCGACGCGGTGCGCGCGGAGCACAGCGCGGGCGGCGTGGAGCTCGAAGGGCTCGAGGTGCGCGCGCCCGACGACGTGGTGGTGGAGGTGTTCCGTGTGGACCTCGTGCTGGTGCTCAAGAACGTCGTGCGCAACGCGATCCTCGCGGTCGGTCGCGCGGCGCCGCCACGTCACGTCGCGGTGCGCGTGGAGCTGGAGCTCGAGCCGACGGGCGACGAGACGGTGCGACTGCGTGTGCTCGACTCGAGCCCGGAGGCGCTCGATCCGGAGGTGCTCTTCGATCGCCGCGTCGATCGAGGGCTCGGGCTCGTGGCGGCGGCGGTGCGTCGTTACGGCGGCGCGATCGACGTGGAGCCGGAACGCGAGGCGCCGTACACGAAGGCGGTCGTGGTGAGCTTCTTCCGCGTCGCCGACTGACGGTGGATCGCTCGCGAGCGGGGAATCCTCGAGGAATCCCCGATCAGCGTGGATCGTGATCGGGGACCTTCTTGCCGACGAAGGTCACGATTGCGACGAGGGTGATCGCGCCGAGCAGCAGCGCGACCCAGGGCGGGTAGATGCCGAAGCCGGTGGGCAGCTCGCACACGACGATGCACACCGTGCCGACGAGGAGCGCGTACGGGAGCTGCGTGCGCACGTGGTCGACGTGATCGCAGCTCGACGCCATCGAGCTCATGATCGTGGTGTCGGAGATCGGCGAGCAGTGATCGCCGAAGACCGCGCCCGCGAGGATCGACGAGATCGCGCCGAGCAGCGCGTGGGTGTCGCCGGGCGCGAGCTGGACCGCGAGCGGCACCACGAGCGGGAAGAGGATCGCCATGGTCCCCCACGAGGTCCCGGTGGCGAAGCTGATCGCGGCCGCCACGAGGAACACGACGGTGCCGAGCAGACCGACCGGCATGCTGTCGCCCACGAGCGAGACGACGACGTGCGCGGTGTGCAGCTCCTTGCAGAGCGCGCCGAGCGACCACGCCATCACGAGGATCACGCACGCGAGCAGCATCGACTTCAGGCCGTCGGTCCACGCGTCGAGCGCGGCGTCGAGCTTCATCGCGCGCGTCACCATCGCGGTCACGATCGCGACGACGCCGCCGACCGCGCTCGCCCAGAGCAGCGCGTGGTAGCTGTTGGCGCTGCCGAAGATCGCGCGCAGGGTCGGCTCGCCGCCTTCGGCGAGCACGGAGGCGCGGCCGGTGACGACCATGCCGCCGATCGCGACGAGCACGGTGGCGACGATGGGCAGGATCGCGACGGACACGCGTGGCGGAACCTCGGGCAGCGCTTCGGCGAAGTCGGACGCGGGGCGCGCGCCGGGACGTAGCACCTCGCCGGTCTCTCGGGCGCGCCGCTCCGCCTTCAGCATCGGGCCGAAGTCGCGCCGCGTGATCACGATCAGCAACACGAAGAAGAGCATCAGCCACGGATAGAAGCGGTACGGCAGGGTCTCGAGGAACGCCACGTAGGGATCCATCGCGACGTTCGCGGCGTCGAGCTCCTCGCCGATGTAGCCGACCTCGACGCCGATCCACGACGAGACGAGCGCGAGGCTCGCGACGGGCGCGCTCGTGGCGTCGACGAGGAACGAGAGCTTCTCGCGACTGACGCGCAGGCGGTCGCTGATCGGGCGCATCGACGAGCCGACGATGAGCGAGTTCGCGTAGTCGTCGAAGAAGATGAGCAGGCCGAGCGCCCACGCGGCGAGCTGTCCGCGCATGCTGTTGGTCGCGCGCTTGGTCACGGTGGCCGCGAGCCCGGCTGCGCCGCCCGCGCGCGTGATCACGCCGATCATGCCGCCGAGCATCAGGCTGAAGATCAGGATCGACGCGTGATCGGAGTCCGCGGCGGCGCCGATCGCGTAGGTGTCGATCGAACGCACGAACGCGGCGATCGGGTCGTAGCCGTTCGTGAGCAACGCGCCGACGAAGACGCCCGCGAAGAGCGCGAGCAACACCTGGCGCAGGATGAGCGCGAGCGCGATCGCGACGATCGGTGGCAGCAGCGCGAGCCAGCTCGGGATCGCTCGGAGCTCCGCGCGGACGGTGTGCTCGCCCTGCACGAGGGTGGCGCGGTGGGTCCCGCTGCCGAGCGTGATCGTCTGCGTGAGCTCGCTCGATTCGGCCACGCCGCGCGCGCGCTCGCGACCGTCGACCTCGAGCCGCCAGGGCTCTCCGACCGAGAGCCCGCCGAACCGCAGCTCGCCTTCGAGGCCGCCGAGGAGCACGCCGTCGGAGGCCAACGTGGGGGCGTCCGCGTGCGCGAGCCGAGGCACGAGCATCGACGCGAAGGCGAGCAGCGCGCCGCACGTGGCGAGGACGCGAGCGCGTGACCGGTGGGAGGGCGCGTGCATGGACGGCGCCCTGCATACCACCGCCGAGCCGTGGGGCGAGACTTCGACGCGGATCGTTCGGTTCGCGGTCTGCCGCTTTTTGGACCGCGCGATCCGGTCCCGGTTATGCCGGGCTCACGGAGCAGCGGGGCGGGCGAGCCACGTGTGATCCGGGCCGCGGGCGAAGCGGCGAACGAGTCGCTGCGGCGACGGATCGGGAGGCAGACATGAAGGCGACGAAGCTGATCCTCGCGGCGTGCATGGCCGCGGGTGTGGGTTGCTCCAACACGAGCGCGACCACGAGCGCGAGCACCACGACGCCGAGCGTCGGAGGCGAGCTGGCGATGACGACGCCCACCGTGCTCGAGCGCGAGGCGCCCGAGGCCGAGCTGCCGCGCTTCGAAGCCGACGCGCTCGCGAGCCTTCCGCAAGCGCCCTGGAGCATGGCGACGCTCTCCATGAGCGACGCTCCGATCGTCGCGACCGCGTGGGCCGGCGCCGAGAACCGAGGCTGGTGTGCGCCGCTGGCGCCCGAGGTCGCGGCGAACGCACGCGCGACGCAGCTCGACGGCGGATGGATGGTGGAGTTCGACGACGCGGGCGCGCCCGGGGTGACCGAGGACGGCGAGCCCTGCGAGAGCTGCGGTCGCGGCACCTTCGGCATCGCGGGCACCGCGATGGGCGTCGACGAGATGATGGAGACCCCGAGCCCGGCCTTCGCGGACGGAAGCGCGGCCGACGTGAGCGCAGAAGAGGGCGTGGCGAGCGCGACGATCGCGGTGCCCGGCCAGCGCTGCGTCTACCAGGTGTGGAGCTTCCGCGGCGAAGCGCACCTGCAAGAGCTGCTCGGCACGCTGCGCTTCGTGTCGACGCCGCGCGCGACCGACACGCAGATGGCCGACCTCGTTCCCTTCGAGTGACGCCTGCTTCCCGCGAGGAAGCAGACGCAGAAAAGAAGCAGATGGCCGCTTTCCGCAAGCCGCCCTGCTGGACGGCGCGCAGCTCGCGAAGCGAGCGTAGGCTCGTGGGTGGGGGCCCCATCGGGGCTTCATGCCCCGTTGGGGGAGGGTCTGGCGACAGACCCTCGAGGAAGCAGACGCTCAGCCTTCCGTGAGCCGCGTGCGGATGGCGGTGTCGATCGCCGCCTGCGCACGCTCGAAGTCGAACCAGCCGCGCGCGATCCGGGAGACCAGGGTCGCCGCGGCTTCTTCGTCGTAGGTGTCGAGAACTTCCAAGTGCGCGAGGTAGTCCGACCACGCGCTGCGGAGCGCTCCGGTCGCGGTGATCAGCGCCTGCACCTCGTCCGCGAGCTCGGTCGGCGGGATCAGCGCGCGCAGCCGCGGCTCCATCTCGGTCAGCTTCGACAGACACTGACTGCGGACGTGCGACGCGAAACGCGGACCTCCGTTCGCGGCGCGTTCGTGGATCTCGCGTTGGAGATCTTCGTTGCTGCCGATGCGTTCGTCGGCTTGAAACGCGCACCCCCAGAACGCATCGAAGTGCTCCGCTTGGATGCCGTTCACGTTGCGTCCCAGCGTGCGGTACGGCTCCAGGTCGTCCGAGCCGAGCACGAGGAACGCGAGGCCGCCGACCAAAAGGAGCGCCAGCGCGCCGAGGCCCGCGAAGAGGGGTCCACGACCGCCGCGCATGGCGCGTTCTTCGGCTTCGAGCGAGGGGCCGGGCACGAGGGGAGGGGCGCCGCCGAGGCGGAGGTCGTCGTCGCTCATGGCGGACGAACCCTACCTGAAGCCGGGGGCGCCGGGAACGCCGGGCCGAAC
>CALJLK010000425.1 GCA_937982655.1 uncultured Sandaracinus sp. | reverse complement strand
GCGGGCTGCTGGAGCAAGACGGTCATCACGTGGAGCGCGCGAGCTCGGGACGCGATGCGCTGGCGCGGATCGTCCCCGCGAGCATCGACGTCGTCCTCACGGACGTGCGGATGCCGGGGATGAGCGGCATGGAGCTGCTCGAACGCGTGCGCGCCGAGCACCCAGAGGTTCCGGTGGTGATGCTGACTGCGCACGGTTCGGTGCCGCTCGCGGTGGAAGCGATGCGCGCGGGCGCGACCGACTTCCTGATGAAGCCCTTCGAGCGCGAGGAGGTCCTGCGCGCGATCGAGAAGGCGATGGCGCTCGTCACGCACGACGAGCACGCGCCGGCCTCGATCGCCGATGGCGATCGACTGCTCGGCGAGAGCCACGTGATGCAGGCGCTGCGCGAGCGGATCGCGCGGGTCGCGCCGACCGACGCGACGGTGCTCCTGCGCGGTGAGACCGGGACCGGCAAGGAGCTCGCCGCGCGCGCGCTGCATCGCGCGAGCAAGCGCGCCGCAGCGCCGATGGTGACGGTGAACTGCGCTGCGCTGCCGGAGAATCTTCTCGAGAGCGAGCTCTTCGGGCACGTGCGGGGCGCGTTCACTGGCGCGGTGACGAACAAGCCCGGGCGTGTGGAGCTCGCGCAGGGCGGCACGCTCTTCCTCGACGAGATCGGCGAGCTGAGCCCACCCCTGCAAGCGAAGCTTCTGCGGCTGCTCCAAGAGCGCGAGTATCAGCCGGTCGGCTCGACCTCGACGCGACGGGCCGACGTTCGTTTCCTCGCCGCGACCCATCAAGACCTCGAGGCGCGCGTGCGGTCGGGCGAGTTTCGCGAGGACCTGTACTTCCGATTGGCGGTGGTGCCGATCGACGTGCCCGCGCTGCGCGAGCGGAGGAGTGACGTCCGCGTCCTCGCGCGCGCGTTCTTCGTGCGCGCTCGCGAGACCCACGGTCGCAAGGAGTGGCGGCTCGAAGACGACGCGCTCGACCTGCTCGCGGCGATGCCTTGGCCGGGGAACGTGCGCGAGCTGTCGAACGCGATCGAGCGGCTGGTGATCCTCGGCGATGGCCCGGCTCTCGACGCGAGCGCCGTCGGCCGCGTGCTCGGACCGACCGACGCGGCGAGCGACTTGCGATCTCGCGTGCGCGAAGCCGAGCGCGGCGTGCTGCTCGAGGCGCTCGAGTCCACCGGCAACCGCGCGCAGGCGGCGCGTGTGCTCGGGATCAGCCGGCGCACCCTCTACAACAAGCTCGAGGAGTACGGGCTGCTGTAGACCCCTCTCTTTCGGCGCGCGCGTTCGAAGTGTCTCGGGGTCGCGGAGCAGCGCGCTCGATGTCCGCAGACCGACGGCCTGGGCTTCGTGATGGTGGGTCGGCGCCGAGAGCACGACCGCACCATGGCTCTGTCGCGCCGCATATGTGCACTCGATGTATCGGCAACTACGAGGCATTTCGTCTTCTGCGACGAAGTTGCAGGAGGGGTCTTGATCTGCTGATGAACGTTTTTAGCTTTCGTTCATGATTCAATCGTTCGACCCCTCGGACCTTCCCCTCCTCCCCCTGCGCCGTGGGGTCGTACTTCCCGGCCGCACCGTGACTCTCCCGATTGGCCGGCCGCGCTCCGTCGCGCTCGCGCGTGCGTTGAAGCGCGGCGACGTGCTCGTGCTCGCGGCCCAGCACGACGGCGAGGTCGACGAGCCGGGCCTCGCGGACCTGCACCGCGTGGGTGTGCTCGGGCGCCTCGAGGACCGCGTCGATCGCGGTAGCCGTGGGCTCGTGCTCGTGGTGCGCGCAGAAGAGCGTGTTCGGATCGAGGAGCTCGTCGCGCATTCACCCTTCGCGCGCGCTCGCGTGAGCGTCGTGTCGTCGACGGGTGACGGAGAGCTCGAAGCGCAGGCGATCGCGAAGAGCCTGCGCGAGCACGTGACGGAGCTCGCGGGGCAAGACCGCGCGTTCGTGCAGGAGCTCGCGAAGGTCGAAGGCGAGGGTGCGGTCGCGGACCTCGTCGCGGCTTGGGTGGACGCGCCGACGGAGCGTCGCCTCGAGATCCTGCACGAGCTCGACGTGGTCGCGCGGCTGAAGCTCGCGGCGACCCTCGTGCAAGAGGCGAAGGGCCGCGCTGAGCTTCAGTCGAAGGTCGACTCCGAGGTTCGCAAGACGCTCAGCGATCAGCAGCGCAAGCACATCCTGCGTCAGCAGCTCGAGGCGATCCGACGCGAGCTCGGCGAGGACGACGACTCGGAGGACGACGCGGCGAAGCTGCGACGGCGCATCGACGAGGCGGAGCTTCCGGAAGAGACGCGAAAGGTCGCCGACCGCGAGCTCGAGCGCTACGCGCAGCTCCCGGCGCAGTCGCCGGAGAAGCACGTCCTGCGCACCTACCTCGAGCTGCTCGCGGATCTGCCGTGGAGCAAGCGCGCGGACGCGTCGCTCGATCTCGACGCGGTGGCCGCGAAGCTCGAGGCGGATCACTTCGGGCTCGACGAGCCGAAGCGTCGCGTGCTCGAGCACATGGCGGTGCTCAAGCTCGCTCCGAAGGCGCGCGGCACGGTGCTCTGCCTCGTCGGTCCTCCGGGCGTCGGCAAGACGAGCCTCGCGCAGTCGATCGCGGACGCGACGGGCCGACCGCTCGTGCGCGTGAGCCTCGGCGGCGTGCGCGACGAAGCGGAGATCCGTGGACACCGGCGCACCTACGTGGGCGCGCTGCCGGGGCGGCTGATCGCGGCGATGCGCAAGGCGGGCGTGAAGAACCCGGTCGTGGTGCTCGACGAGATCGACAAGGTCGGCGGCCGGAGCTGGGCCGGTGATCCGGAGGCGGCGCTGCTCGAGGTGCTCGACCCCGAGCAGAACCACACCTTCACCGACCACTACCTCGAGCAGCCGTTCGATCTGAGCGAGGTGCTCTTCGTCGCGACGGCGAACGAGCTGCAGCCGCTCTCGGGGCCGCTCCGCGATCGTCTCGAGATCATCGAGGTGAGCGGCTACACGGAGGACGAGAAGGTCGCGATCGCGCGCTCGCACTTGTTCCCGCGCGCGCTCGAGCGGCACGGCTTGCCGGCGGAGAAGATCACGCTCGGTGAGGGCGTGCTCGCGACGCTGGTGCGCGACTACACCCGCGAGGCGGGCGTGCGGCAGCTCGATCGTCAGCTCGCGAAGCTGCTCCGCAGCGTCGCGCTCGACGTGGTGCGTGGAAAGGACGCGACCGTCGTGGTCGACGAGGCGCGGCTGCGGCTCGTGCTGGGCAAGCCGCGCTTCTTCACCGACGTGGCGGAGCGTGAGCGGCCGCCCGGTGTGGCGGCGGGGCTCGCGTGGACGCCGGTCGGTGGCGACGTGCTCTACGTCGAGACCACGCGCATGCCCGGCAAGGGACGCGTCGAGATCACGGGGCAGCTCGGCGACGTGATGAACGAGTCGGCGCGCGCGGCGCTCGCGTACGTGAGGACGCACGCGCACGAGCTCGGCATCGATCCGGAGTTCCTCGAGAAGCACGATCTTCACGTGCACGTGCCGGCGGGTGGCATCCCGAAGGACGGGCCGTCGGCCGGCGTGACGCTCTTCACGGCGTTCGCGTCGTTGCTCTCCGGGCGACGTGTGCGACCGGACACCGCGATGACGGGCGAGGCGACGTTGCGCGGTCGCGTGCTGCCGGTGGGCGGCATCAAGTCGAAGGTGTTGGCGGCGCATCGCGCGGGCTTCGAGCGCGTGCTCTTGCCGCGCAAGAACGCGCACGACGTCGACGAGATCCCGAGCTCGGTGCGCGACCAGATCGAGATCGTGTTGGTCGACGACATGCGCGAGGTGCTGGAGCTCGCGCTCGAGCCGCTCGAGCTCGAGGCGAGCCCCCACGCGAGCGCGGAGAACCGTTCCGAGATCGGTTCCAACCCCGCGGCCTGAGGTGTGAGTGCGCTGGCGTGCGCGAGGGTTTCCCCCGCGCGCGCGTGCGAAGCCTCCCCGCCATGCTCAGCCGGGGAGATTCCGCGAAACGCTTCGGCCGCTCGCGCGTCAGTAGAAGCACGAGGCCTCTCCGAGCCCCTGCCCCGGCCACCGTCCCTCCTCCCTCCCCAACGGCCGCGGCGATCCTCCTTCCCCATCGACGCCGTGGCGCGACCGGGGTGGGGGCTCGGGGAGGTCTCGTCGCGTTTCGAACACGTGAGCGCACGACGTGCGTCGACGATGCCGTGCGCGATCTCGGCACGTCGACGTGAGCACACGACGCGCGTCGACGATGCCGTGCGCGATCGAGCCGCGTCTCGTCGAGGACGTGAGCACAGACGTGCGTCGACGAAGGCGTGCGTGATCGCGGCCTCGCGGCACACGACGCGGTATCGCGATCGACTCCGCATCGAATCGTGTGCGTGATCGTTCGGGGCTCGCGTGGTCGTGGTCGGTCGTGGTCGCGCGAAGATCGCGACGACGAGGACGAGCACGCGATTCGGCCCGCAACGCGACGTTTCCACGGCATCGTGGACGACGACCGTCCCTCCATCGCGCCGTCTTCGCGTGCTCATCGACCGCGCGCGATCGATCACGAAGAATCGTTCTGCAGAATTTTTGTCGCCGCGATCCCAGCCGTGTAGAGGTCGGCTTGTCGAGGAGCACGGATGGCCAACGGCGACATCATTGCAGGACTGGATCTCGGGACGACGAAGGTGTGCGCCATCGTCGCCGAACAGACCGAAGACGGCTTGGACGTGATCGGTGTCGGCTCCGTGCCGTGCAGCGGGCTGCGCAAGGGCGTGGTGGTCAACATCGAGTCCACCGTGCAGGCGGTGCAGGCGGCGGTGGAGCAGGCGGCCACGATGGCGGGCGTCGAGATCAACGCGGTGTACGCGGGGATCGCGGGCAGCCACGTGCGCGGCATGAACACGCAGGGCGTGGCGGCGATCCAGACGCGCGAGGTCTCGCGCGAGGACGTGATGCGCGTGCTCGAGCAGGCCAAGGCGATCCCGCTCCCGAGCGACCGCCAGATCCTCCACGCGCTCCCGCAGGAGTACATCGTCGACGATCAGGACGGCATCAAGCAGCCGGTCGGTATGACGGGGGTTCGGCTCGAAGCGCGCGTGCACATGGTCACGGCGGCGAGCACCGCGGTCGCCAACCTGAAGAAGTGTGCGGAGCGCTGCTCGCTCCACGTGAGCGACGTCGTGCTTCAGCCGCTGGCGAGCGCGGACGCGGTGCTCGGCGCGGACGAGAAGGAGATCGGCGTCGCGCTGATCGACATCGGCGGCGGCACCACGGACATCCTCATCTACGTGGACGGCGCGGTCGTGCACACGGCGGTGATCCCGATCGGCGGCCTGAACCTCACGAGCGATCTCGCGACGGGCCTGCGCACGCCGCTCGCCGAAGCGGAGCGCATCAAGATCAAGTACGGCTGCGCGTCGTCGGCTCACGTCGACGAGGACGAGGTCGTCGAGGTGCCGTCGGTCGGTGGCCGCGAGCCGCGGGTGATCCCGCGCCGCATGCTCTGCGACATCATCGAGCCGCGTGTGGAAGAGATCTTCCAGGCTTGCCGCCACGTGATCGTGGAGACTGGCTTCGCGGAGATGCTCGCGAGCGGCGTCGTGATCACGGGCGGCACCACGCTGCTCGACGGGATGCCGGAGCACGCGGAGGCGGTGCTCGGACTTCCGGTGCGTCGTGGCGCGCCGACGGGCATCGGTGGGCTCATCGACGTCGTGCGGAGCCCGGCCTACGCGACCGCGGTGGGCCTCGTGAAGTACGGCGCGGAGCATCTGCGCCAACACGAGCTGCGCGAAGAGCAGCTCGAGGACGACAACCAGCGAGGCGCGCTCGTCACGGCGAGCGTCCCGAGCTTCGGGAGTCGCGTCGCGCACTGGTTGCGCGAGGTGTTCTGACTTCCTCGATCCACGCGCGTGGCGCGTGAGGTCGGGATCGCTCGAGCTTCGTCGGCGAAACGAAGGATCGAGCACGAGACGAGGATCGTCGACGATGCGCGTCGCGATCGAAGGTGATGCGTCGTGCCGACGGAGGGCGAACCTCGGCACGAACGCGAGGGGCGAATCAGCAAGTGGCGGGCGACAGACCCGCATCCGGGAGGAAGGGCGACATGGCCATCTCGATCGAGTTCGCGGACGACGTGGAGCTTCAGGCGCGCATCAAGGTCGTCGGCGTGGGCGGCAGCGGCGGCAACGCGCTGAACACGATGATCACGAGCGGGCTCGAAGGCGTCGAGTTCATCGCGGCCAACACCGATGCGCAGGCGCTCGACGGCAACCTCGCGCCGGTGAAGATCCAGCTCGGGCCGCAGCTCACGAAGGGCCTCGGCGCGGGCGGCAACCCCGACCAGGGCCGCAAGTCGGCGCTGGAGGACGTGCAGCGGATCGCGGACGCGCTCGCGGGCGCGGACATGGTCTTCATCACCGCCGGCATGGGCGGCGGCACCGGCACCGGCGCGGCGCCCGTCATCGCGCAGATCGCGCGGGATCAGGGCGCGCTCACGGTCGGCGTCGTCACCAAGCCGTTCCTCTTCGAGGGCCGCAAGCGCAGCAAGAACGCGGAGCGCGGCATCGGGGATCTCGGCGAGGCCGTCGACAGCATCATCACGATCCCGAACCAGAAGCTGCTCTGCCTCGGTGACGACGACATCAGCATGCTCGACGCCTTCCAGCGCGCGGACGACGTGCTGCTGCAGGCGGTGCAGGGCATCAGCGACCTCATCACCACGCACGGCATGATCAACGTCGACTTCGCCGACGTGCGCACGATCATGAGCGCGCAGGGCCGCGCGCTGATGGGCACCGGCTACGCCAAGGGCGAGCGCCGCGCGATCGAGGCCGCGCAGCAGGCGATCAACAGCCCGCTGCTCGACGACATCAGCGTCGAAGGCGCGCGCGGGATCCTGATCAACTTCACGGCGGGCCCCGACGTGAAGCTCCGCGAGATCGAGCAGGCGGCGAGCCTCGTGCAGCAGGCCGCGCACGAGGACGCGGAGATCATCTTCGGCCTCGTCACGGATCCGGACATGTCGGATCTCGTGAAGGTCACCGTCATCGCGACCGGCTTCGACGAGCTCCAGCACGCCGTCGCCGAGGTCCGCGAGACGCGTCAGACCATGTCGCTTCCGTCGGTCGTGCGTCAGGCGAGCCGCCCCTCGCCGCGCGCGTCGATGGTCCCGGGCTTCCGCAGCAGCGAAGCCCCGCGCCGCGCCTCGGTCCCCGAGGTGACGACGCAACCCCCGGCGGGCACTCGTGCGTTCGGCGCGAGCGCCCTCCACGACGAAGCCGTGCTCGACATCCCGGCGTACCTGCGCCGCGGCACGTCGCAGCAGGGCTGAGCCGGCTCCGAGAGGAGCGCGTCGTCGCGCAGTCTGCGACGTCCACCCCAGTACCCCGTCGCGACGTTCGCGTCGGGAGTACGGCTCCGAACGGAGCCACCGAGAACAGTCCCCATCGTTCTGCCGGCGGTCGTCGCTGCGGAAGCCTCTTCGAAACCCGCTCCCTGGAGCGGGTTTCGGTCTTCCGTCGCGACGATCCGCGCGCGACCCATCCGCAGGGCGTTTGTCGTGGGTGCGCCGCCGAGTCATGGTCGAGCCATGAGCGACGCGCCGAAGGATCCGCACGGTTCGGACGAAGACCAAGAGCGCAAGTGGGCCGCGGTCGAAGAGGGCCTCGAGCTGCTCCAGGAGGGCGAGGTCGAGGCGGCGCTCGCGGAGCTCACGCGGGTGGCGGAGGCCGACGCGGACAACGAATACGTGTTCTTCTTCCTCGGCAACGCGTATTTCGAGAACGAAGACTTCGCGCGCGCGCTCAAGTGTTACGTGCGCGCGCTCGAGATCGTGCCGCAGTACGCGGGGGCGATGATCGGCGCCGGCCAGACGCTGCGCATGCTCGGCGATCACGCACGTGCGATGCGCATGGGCAAGCAGGTGCTTCGTCTGCGCCCCGACGATCCGGACGCGCTCTACCTGCTCGGCATCGTGCACTTCCAACGCGGTGAGAAGGAGGAAGCGTACGGCTTCCTCCAGCGCTTCCTCCACACGAACCCCGAGATCGAGGTCGCGATGGAGGTCGAGGGCATGCTGCAGATGATCCGTGGTGACGTCGCGATCTTCCCGGATCCCGAGCCGACCGACGGCGACGTGAACTGAAGCGGACCGCGAAGGCGCACGAGTCCCCCGAAGCCGTCGTGCCGCGTGCTGCGCGGAGCCATCGCGCTGGGGGTGTCGTCGGTGCCCCGCGACGTGCCGCCTGACGCGCGAACTCGGGATTCGACGTGCGCGACGCGATCGAAGAGCGGCACGAGCGTCGGGCCGAGTCGTCGCGCGAAGCGCGTGTAAGGCGCGCACGCGCACGCGCACGTGGCGAGCAAGAGCGGTGCTCATGTTTCGGGCCGAGCCGAAACGATGCCGTTCGTGCGCGGTGCATTCGTCGAAAACAATCGAGTTTCATGGAGAGTAGCCTTGGATTCTCGATGGTTCTGCGAATGTCGCTCGCTGATTCTATCCGAGTACACCCATCGTTCCGTGGACACGAGCGTGAGCTTCCTTCGTTGGCGAGTGTGCGGAGCTGCCGTAGGCTCGCGGCTTCGTAACCCTCGGTCGAGAGTCTCTCGACTGAAGTTGGCTCGGTCATCCGAGAAACTCGTTTCACCTCGCGGGACACGCTTCGGTCCGCTCGCGTTCCTTCGACGATGCAATCCACCGGACCCAGCGCCACGCTCGCCCAGACACCTTCGCACCTCGGGCGCTACACGGTCCTCGCGCGTCTTGGCGCAGGAGGGATGGCCGAGGTGCTGCTCGGCTATCTGGAAGGCGCGGCGGGTTTCGGGCGCTACGTGGCGATCAAGCGGCTGCTGCCGCACTACGCGGGGGACAGCGAGCTCGCCACGATGTTCGTCGACGAGGGGAGGGTGCTCGCGCGGATTCGCCACCCCAACGTCGTCGCGGTCGAGGACCTGGTCGACGACGGACAGAACGTGTTCCTCGTCCTCGAGTACCTCGTGGGGGAGAGCCTCGCGGGGTTCTTGTCGGAGCTCGCGAAGCGTGGTCTCGAGCTGACGCCCGACCTCGCGGCCTACGTGGTCGCGGAGGCGGCGGCGGGCCTGCACGCCGCGCACGTCACGGTCGACGACGACGGCAACCCGTTGAACCTCGTGCACCGCGACGTCTCGCCGCAGAACCTCTTCGTCACCGTGCAGGGCGACGTGAAGGTGCTCGACTTCGGCATCGCGCGGCACGAGGACCGGCTCGCGGTGACGCGCGAGCGAGGGCTGCGCGGCAAGCTCGCGTACATGGCGCCCGAGCAGCTCGCGGCGCGGCCTTTCGATCACCGCGCGGACGTGTTCGCGCTCGGCACCGTGCTCTTCGAGGCGCTGACCGCGCGGCGGCTCTTCCGACGCGACTCGGACGTCGAGACCATCCGCGCGGTGTGTGTCGATACGATCCCCGATCCGCGGGTGTTCGTACCGTCGCTGCCCGCGGTGTTCGCGGAGATCTGCACGCGCGCGCTCGCGCGGGATCCGGAACGACGGTTTCGGAGCGCGCTGGAGATGCGCGAAGCGCTGCTCGCGGCGAGCCTCGTCGACTCGAACGCGCCGCGCGACGAGCTCGCGAAGCTCTCGAAGCGCGCGTTCGGTGATGCGCTCGAGGAGCGGTCGCGGAGGCATCGCGAGACGAAGCGACGTCTCGACAGCTCGGCCCCGCACGGCTCGACGGATCGCGACGTGGCGCTGCCTCCGCCGGCGCGTCTGCCGAGCTTCTCGGGCTCGCGAGCGTCGAGCGCACCGAGCGAAGTCGCGCGTTCGATCGCGGCGGAGTCGAATGGACCGGACGCTGCGCCGTCGTTCGCGCCGGCGTTCGGGACCGTCGACACGGTCGACGAACGCTCCGCGACGCCGGCGGCGCACCAGGTGCCTGGTCGCGCCTCGGGGACGTCGTCGCCGTCGTCGTCACCGTCGTCGTCGCCGCCGGTGCCTGGCCCGCGACCGACCGCGACGCTTCCCGTCTCTGCGGCGCCCGGCTCGGAGGCGCGCGCGTCGGGGGCCTTCGCGAAGGTGGGGCTCGTGCTCGGAGTCGTCGCGGTGTCGGTCGTGGCGGCGTGGTCGATCGAGGGAGACGAGTCTCCGCGAGCGCCCGTGCTGCGCGAAGCGGAGCGAGCGAGCGTCGAGGTCGTCGCCGCACCCGTCGCGGAGCCGCTCGCGGGGCGCACGGAGCCCGTCGTGTCCGTACCGGCCGAGGTGCCGCGGGGAGCCTCGCCGTCGACCGTCCCGTCGGGATCGACGGGTGCCTCGACGGAGCGGATGGAGGCTGGGCCGACGGAGGGC
This sequence comes from uncultured Sandaracinus sp., assembly GCA_937982655.1. Lineage (GTDB taxonomy): Bacteria > Myxococcota_A > Polyangia > Polyangiales > Houyiibacteriaceae > JACKEH01. The sequence goes on along the minus strand of CALJLK010000425.1, from coordinate 12,406 downwards.
GTACCGACGGAGGCGTCGTCGGTGGCGGACGTGACCGTCACGCTCGATCTCGAGAGCGATCCCCCGGGCGCGCGGGTCGCGCTCGACGGCGCGTGGGTCGGCGTCACTCCGACCACGCTCACGCTGCCGCACGGCGACGCGCCGCGCGTCTTCACCTTCGCGCGCGACGCCCACCACGATCGCGTGGTGCACGTCGTCCCGAATCGTTCGTCGCGTGTGCGCGCCGTGCTTCGGCGACGTGCGCCGCGCGACGCGGACGAGCCCCCGATCGCGGGGGCCGGCATCGACTTGGACTACCCATGACCTCGCTTACGTTCTTCCTTCGCACGGCCCGGTCGATCGCGGCGCGACCCGGGTGGTCTCGCTTCGTGGCCATCACGCTCGTCTTCGCCACCGCGCTCGTTTTCGCCGCGCCCACGGAGGCCCAGCGACGACGCTCCACGCGCGCGCTCCAGCAGCCGGAGTTCGTGGACGTCGAGGCCGACGACCCGGCACGCGAGCACTTCTTCGCGGGCGTCGAGCTCTACGCGGGTGGCGATCGCGAAGGTGCGGTCGAGCAGTTCGTGGCGAGCTTCGAGCTGCGGCACGAGCCGGTCGTCGCCTACAACCTCGGTCAGGTCCTCAAGGAGCTCCGGCGCTACGAAGAGGCGGTCTTCTGGTATCGGCGCTACCTCGCGATGACCGAGCACTCGGAGGTCCGCGCGACGGTGCGTAAGCGGCGCGTGGTGACGTCGCTCGTGCGTCGGCTCCAGCGCGCGTTGGTGGAGCTCACGATCGAGGTTCTGCCGGAAGGAGCGGAGGTGCGGCTCGACGATCGGCGCGTCGGCACCGCGCCGCTCGAAGGACCGCTGCTCGTTGGCCCGGGCGAGCGAACGCTTCGTCTGAGCGCGGAGGGCTACGACACCCTCGAAGAGCGGCTGCAGGTCCGGGCGCGCGAGCCGCTCACGCTGCAGTTCTCGCTCTTGCCGACGCGTTCGACGTTGCGCGTGACGACGAATCTGCCGACCGCGACGATCGCGGTCGACGGTGTTCCGGTGGGCGCAGGCGAGGTCGCGCAGGCGGTCGAGCAGGGGAGCTACGTGGTCGAGGTGAACGAGCCCGGCTATCAGCCGCGGCGCACGGCGGTGCAGGTCGCCGACGACACCACGCTGCACCTCGAGCTCCAGCCGGAGCCGCTGCGCGCGTACCAGAAGTGGTGGGTCTGGACGATCGTGGGGGTGGTGGTCGTCGGCGCGGCGGCGGGCACGACGGTCGCGATCGTCCGTTGATTCCGGGGGCTCATCGAGCACGACGCAGAGCACGACACGCGAGGTCGTCGTGTGAATCCCGACCTGGGGTCGACGGTCCGTGGGCAGGACCCCACAGACGGCGGCGACCGCGCCCTTCTCTCGACGTGACGGGGGTGCGGCCGTTGCTGCCTCCGCAGGTCTCCTGCCGAACGTCTCCCGCCGATCGACCCGATGGTCCACGACTACAGCACGTTCTTCCATCGTCCTCCCGCGCTCGCGGGGCAGGTCACCGTGCCTCGCGTCACCGTCGCCTCCGGTCCCGACGCCGGACGGACCGTCGACGGCCAAGAGGACGAGCCGCTCACGATCGGCTTCGCGCCCGGCAACGTCCTCGAGCTCACGGATCGCACGGTGAGCCGTTTCCACGTGGAGATCGGGGTCGCCGCGGGCGGCTTCGTGGTGCGCGATCTGCGGAGCACGAATGGGACGTGGATCGGCACCACGCGGATCCACGAGGCCGTGGTGGTGCCGGGGACCACGCTGCACGTCGGGGGGACCGAGCTCGTCGTGGTCGACGCGAGCCGCGTCGCGACGCCGCGCGAGGACGACGTGCTGCACCCGAGGCTGCTCGGCGCGAGCGAAGCGATCCGGCGGGTGCGGGCGGCGGTGCGGCGGCTCGGACCGTCGGACGTGTCGGTGCTGATCGACGGTGAGACGGGGACCGGCAAAGAGGTCGTCGCGCGCGCGCTCCACGACGCGAGCCCGCGCCGCGAGGGGCCCTTCGTGGTCGTCGATTGCGGGAGCTTGCCGCCGCACCTCGTGACCTCGGAGCTCTTCGGCCACGAGCGTGGTGCCTTCACCGACGCGACGGCGCGCTTCGTCGGCGCGTTCGAGCGTGCGCACGGCGGCACGCTCTTCCTCGACGAAGTCGGCGAGCTCCCGCTCGACGTGCAGCCGGTGTTGCTCGGTGCGCTCGAGCGGCGACGCTTCCGGCGCGTCGGCGGGACGAACGAGATCCAAGTCGACATCCGCGTCGTCGCGGCAACGCACCGCGATCTGCGCGCCGACGCGAACACGGATCGGTTTCGAACGGATCTGCTCTTTCGCCTCGCGGTCGCGCGCGTCTCGCTGCCGCCGCTGCGCGAGCGGCCCGAGGACGTGGAGATCCTCGCGCGGCACTTCTTGCGACGGACGACGGGCGAAGAACGCCTCGAGCCCGCCTGGGCGGAGGCGCTGCGTGCGCGTCGCTGGCCGGGGAACGTGCGCGAGCTGAGGAACGTGGTGGAGCACCTCGCCGCGTTGGGTGAGCTCCCGCTCGAGGATCCGACCGCGCCCTCCGTGGAGATGCCGCTCGACGCCGACGCGTCGATCGAGCTACCGGTCGAAGCCGACGTCAGCTACCGCGACGCGCGCGCGGCCGCGGTGCACGCGTTCGAGGCGGCGTTCCTCGGGCGGTTGATCCGCGAGTGCCGCGGAAACGCGTCGGAGGCGGCGCGACGGGCGTCGATGGATCGACGCTACCTGCTCGACCTGCTGCGCAAACACGGCCTCCGCTGACGAGTGCGCGCCACGTCGGCCTCGCCTCGTGGACGTGAGGTTACGCGCGCGTGTGGTCGACCGTGGTCGTGGTCGCGGTCGGCGATCGGTGTCGTGATTGAAATCGGCGACGTGATCGCGATCGGTGTCGTGATTGAAGTCGGCGGCGTGATCGAGAACCGCGACGAGATGGGAGCTCGCCGGTCGAACGATGGTGAACGGAGTCCACTTACCGTGGGCCAGACCCCACAGGCGCTCGTCGACCCCGCGCGATCTCCCGATCTTCGTGGGGCACGCGGAGTGCGTTGGTCGGTGGCATGCCGCACCGAGCCCCTTTCGCCCGCGTGTCCAACGTCGTCGACAAGTGCCGGAGATCCCGAGCGCTTCCGAGGAGGCCGGACGAAGTCGTCGAACGACGAGAGTGGTCCGCTACCTCGCGTCGCATGTCCCATGCGTCGGTTCTTCTTCCTCTCGTTCTCGCGTTGGCCGCTGCGGCGTCCGTTCGCGCACAGGATTCCGTGAGCGCGCCGCTGGTCGGTCCCACCGACGAGCGCCGCAACTGGTACGAGCTCGACCCGGAGCTGCAGTCGCTCGTGCAGCGCTCCACGGTCGCGCTCGTTCGGCCGAACAAGATCCGCCCGATTCCTGGTTCGAGCGAAGCGCAGATCGAATCCGTCTACCGCACCGAGCACCGCAACTACTGCGAAGGCACCGCGTTCGAGTGCGAAGAGGTCTTCGCGTATTGCAGTGGCACCCTGATCGACGGGGACACCGTGGTCTCCGCCGGACATTGCTTCACGGCGGCTGAGCTCGACGGCTCGGTGCCCTGCGACAACACCGCGGTCGTCTTCAACTTCCGCATGGAGGCGGAGGGGCGACGCGCACCGATCCTCCTCGATCGCGACGTCTACTACTGCCACGAGATCCTCGTCGCGCGCGCGCCGAGCTGTCCGACGGTGGGGCGCATGGAGGTCTGCAGCGGACCCGGCGACACGAGCTGCGGGCCCGGCGCGACGTGTGAGCCGAGCCTGCTCGCGGGATCGACCAACCACTTCTGTCGCTGTGACGCGAGCGATCCCACCGCGGCCGAGGCGTGGTGTCGGGGCGACGGCGACGCGACCGCGACGTGTGAGGCTTCGGGCGGGTCGACGTCGTGCGAGACGCACTGCACCGAGCCGGTCTCGAACGACTTCGTGGTCTTCCGCATCAAGCGCGAGCGCGCGGGGACGGCGCCCACGCCCGTCAGCGCGCCGTACGCGCCCGTCGCCGTCGCGCGCACGCGGCCGATGCCGCACGACACTCCGATCTGGACGATCGGGCACGGCTCGGGGCTGCCGGTGAAGGTGAGCGCGGACGCCGTCATCGCGGAGCCGGTGGTCGGTTTCCCGAACCAGCCGCGCAACCAACGTCGACTCATGCCCACGTGGATGAACCTCGACGGGCACCCCGATCGGCACTTCTACAGCCACAGCGACACCCTCGGCGGCAACTCGGGCGGCGGCACCTTCGTTCGCGACGCGAGCGGCTACGCGCTCGCTGGGATCCTCGTCGCAGGCTGGGGCAGCTCGTGCCCCACGCAGCTCCTCAACCCCTTCGGGGGTACGCCCCACGCGCACTGTCGCGACGAGATGAGCGACTGCCTCCGGGAGGACTTCATCGCGCCGAGCCCGAGGGCGGGCTCGATCCACGTGTGGGCCGACTTCGCGGTCGACTCGCTCTGCGACGGCGGCACGCCGCACGCACTCTGCGGCACCGCGGCGCCGGTGGTGCCGGGCGCGTACGTGCCGAGCCCGGCCCCGAGGGAGTCGGGCGGATCCGGGAGCGGCGCGAGCTGTTCGAGCGCGGTCGACGCGCGCGACGGCGCCTGGCTCGTGCTGGCGCTCGTGGCGTGGGGACTTCGTCGACGTGCAGCTCGCGTGGAGTCGAGTCGCGCGACGTCGACGCGCGCGATGTCGACGTACGGGACGTCGAATCTCCCGATGCGCGTCGTGATCTCGGCGTCGCTCGGGCTGCTCGCGCTCGGAGCGTGCGGCGCGGATGATCCCGCGAGCGATGCCGGAGTCGACGCGAGCGCTCCTCCGATGCCGGAGGAGCTCGAGGACGTTCGCTTCTCGCATCGCTACGTGGCCACCGCCGTGCTCCCTCGCGTTCGCACCGGTGAGGTCGGGCTCGATCTCGACGGAGACGGAACGATCGACAACGCGCTCGGCGCGCTCACGACCGCGCTTCACGCGGGAGGCTTCGATCTGAACGCGCTGCTCTACGAGTCGATCGTGAACGGTCGCTGGATCGTGCTCGGTCGCTTCGAGATGGACGGCGACGGAAGCGGCGCGCTGCGGATCTTCCGTGGCATCACGGGCGACGGACCGGATCCGTCGGGCGCGGGAATGCATCGCGTCGACGGGTCGAGCGCGGTGGCGGTGTTGCGCGGCACGTACACGTCGAGCTTCGACGCGGAGCTCGCGACCGACTCGGCGACGCTCTGGGCGCCGCTTCCCTCGGGCGAGGTCGCGCTCCCGCTCCGCGCCGTGCGCGCGGAAGGCACACTCACGAGCCTGCGGTCGTCGATGCAGCTCGGTGGGCTGCTCGCGCGCGAGGACCTGAACGACCTGCTGGGCGCGCTCGTGCGCGAGTTCGGCGACGACCCGCGTCTGAACGCGCTCGACGCGGACGAAGACGGCGAGGTCACGCCGCTCGAGCTCCGCGACCACGCGGTGATCGGTCCGCTGCTCCAGCCAGACGTCGACGTGGATGGCGATGGCGAGTCGGATCACTTCTCCGTCGGCGTGCGGATCGACTGGGTGCGTGCGGCGTTCGACGCACCGGAGCTCGAGAGCACGCGCGACGCGCGCCGCACGAAGTCGGGCGACGCGGGCGTGGATCGCGGCGCGATGTGCGAGCCGGACCCGTGCGCGGACGCGACCGATTGCGCGGCCTGCAACGCGCGCCCCGAGTGTGGCTTCTGCTCGAGCGAGCTCGGCTGCGTCCTGCGCACGCGCGAGGCGGAGTGCACGATGGACGGCGGCACCTGGGCCGACCGCGTGACCGAGTGCGTCGACTGCGCGTCGCGTTCGACGTGCGGTGAGTGCATCGGACGCAACGCCTTCTGCGCGTGGTGTCCCGGGATGGGCTGCGTGAGTGACACCGCGGGTGCGGCGCTCGCGTGCGGCGGGGACTACCGACGCTTCGCGGACGGGTGCGAGTGATGCGACCCGTCGGCGCGACGAGCGACGCGGCTCGTGACGGCGCGTGCGACGAGCTGCGTCGGGGCTTGCTCCGCGACGAGGGCGGCGCGGTGTATGCGGAGACGCTGATCGCGTTCCCCATCGTCCTGATGGTGGCGCTCTGCGTGCTGCAGCTCGCGCTTCTCTACGTCGCGCAGCTCGCGGTTCGACACGCCGCAACGCGCGCCGCCCGCGCCGCGGTGGTGGTGCTCCCGGATCATCCGGATCGCTACGACGGCGAGCCGCCGAACGAGGTCGACTTCGACGCGGTCGCCGCGCCCGAGCTCGCGGACCTCCGCTTCGGAGGCGGAGCTTCCCCCGGTCGTGGCAGCGCGCGGCTTCGCGCGATCCGTTCGGCTGCGTACCTGCCGCTCGTGCCGCTCGCGCCGAGCGTGGTGCTCGACGAAGCGACGCAGAGCAGCGTGCGCACCTCGTACGCGCAGGGCGACGAGGCGTTCGTGGAGCGTGCGATCGACTACGGGCGCGCCGCGACGGCGGTGACCTTCCCGGTCGAGCCCGAATCCGACGAGCTGCGCGATCGTTTCGATCCCTACGAGCCCGTCGTCACGCGCGTGACCTACCTCTTCCATTGCGGCGTTCCGCTGGTGAAGCGCTTCGTCTGCGACGCCGCGCTCGAGCTCGCGCTTCCCGGCGCCGGCACGCCGCAGGAGGACTCGTCGTACCGGTGGAGCTTCGGCTCGCTCGCGCGCAGCGGGGAGCCGCACTCCGACGTCGCGCGCGCGGTCGACGAGCTCGCGCACGCGGAGGCGCTCGAGAGGATCGCGCCTTGGGCCTCGCGTGGACGATTCCTCGTGCTGCGCGCGGAGGCGGTGCTGCCGAACCAAGGAGCGGGCTATGCGTGGGACTGAGCGCGCGCGCGAGACCTCGTTCTCCGCCGACGAGCGCGGCGCGATGACGCTCGTCGGGGTCTTCGTCTCGATGATCGCGATCGGGATGCTCTACTACGTCGCAGGCGTCGGCGACGCGATCACGTACCGCGAGCGGATGCTCGACGCGTCCGACTCCGCGGCGTTCGGCGGCGCCGTGCTCCACGCGCGCGCGATGAACGTGATCGTGCTGCTGAACCAGACGATCACCAGCGTGTTCGCGGTCGCGGTCGCGGCGCGGACGGCGGTGGTTCTCGTCGTCGCGGCGGCGGTCGCGGCGGCCAGCGATTGTTCTCCGTTCAACCCCAGCGCGTGCGCGGCGGCCGTGTGTCTCTTGGCGTCCTCGACGCCGAGCGCGTGCAACGCCGCGAACGACGAAGAGGGCGTCGCGATCGACGTCGCCGAGAACGCGAGCGAGGCGGCCGATGCGATGATCCGGGCCACACGTTTGGCGACGCTCGCTTCCGGTCGCGAGATCGCGCGGCACTTCGCGCCGCCGGTCGCCGAGGGGTTCACCTTCGTGCCGGAGATGCCCGTGCAGGCCGAGGATCCGACGCGTGCGTGCGAAGAGATCCTCACGTTCGGAGGGCCTTCCGGCGAAGCGGGCGACGTGCCGATCGTGACGACCGCGCAGCACGCCTACCGCGAGGCGCGGCGGTTCGCGTCGAGCTGCGGCGCCGAGACGTACGTCGATCGCGCCGGAGGCGTGGGGTTCGCGATCGCGGCGAGCACCGTCGTGTGTGGGGGCGTGGCCTCGCGCATCGATGGGCTCACTCGGCGAGTCTCCGAGGGCGTGCGGATGGGAGACGATGCGTTCCAAGTGCACGCCTACGTGCGCGCAGACGAGGCGGCGATGCCCTTCGCGAACGACGAGGAGCGCGTCGCGATCGTGGCGTGGGGACGAGAGCGCGAAGAGCGGCTCGCGCCGATCGCGGCCGCGATGCGTTCGGCCCTCGACCAATCGGTCTCGCGCGCCGAGTACTACTTCGACGGGGACGTCGACCCGCAGCTCTGGGCGTGGCGCATGCGCTGGCGTGCGCGCCTTCGTCGCGTCGACGTCGTCCCCGGCGCGTGCCCCGTCGGGCTCTTCGCGTGCGAGGAGCTCGGCGCTTCCGCGATTCATTGAGCGTTCGACGTCGCCGATCGCGACGCGATCGCGACGAGAGAAGGAGGTGGAGGAGATGCGACGACGACGATGCAGAGAGGGAGCCGTCTACACGGAGGCGCTGCTGGTGCTTCCGGTGATCGGTCTCGTGGGCTCGCTGACCGCGTACGTGCACCGCGGATTCGACCGCGCGCTCGACGCGGCGGTCGCCGTGAGAAGTACGGCGTGGATCGAGGCGCGAGGCGCGTGCGCCGACGACGCACCCGAGCACCCACGCGAGGACGTCGAGCGCCAGGAACGCGATCTCTTCGGTGGCGCCGAGCGTGCGCCGGGAGCGGTGGTCGCAGCGCGAACGCGGCTCTTCGCCGAGCAGCCGCTCCTCGGCATGCGCACGTCGGCGCTCGCGTTCGAGGTTGCGAGCGGCCGCTGGTCTGTGCACGGCACGGTCGAGCGCAGCGGCGCGATCGGCGGCGAAGCGACGTATGGACACCAGCTCGCGCTCGCGTGCGACGAACGACACTCGGAAGTGAACCTCGGCGCCTGGATCGCCGCCGCCGCGGGGGCACCGTGACGGAGCGTCCGCGCACCCTGCGCGAGGATCAGCGCGGGCTCAGCACGACCGAGTACGTCATCGCGCTCGGGCTGATCGCGATCGCGGGCTGGCTCACGTGGCGCACCTTCGGAGACCACGTCGACTTCGGCGTTCGCAGCTCCGCGACGGTGATGTTGGAGGACGACTGATGGACCCCACCCGGAGACTCGCCCGCATCTCGGTGCGTCCTCCCGCTTGCCAAGAGCCCGATCGGACGTCACGAACCTCGAGCGCCGAGCTCGCGCGCCCCGCAAGGCGCGTCGCGGGGGAGAGCGTGTGGGCCGCGACCTCGTCGGAGTCGAGGCCCGGGGGTGAGCTCGACGATCGCTCGAAGGAATCGAGGGATCCGTCGGGACCGACGAAGCAGAGAGGGGGACGCCGCGTGGCCGAGCTCGTCGTGGGCGACTTCGTCGCCGATCGATACCGCATCGTGAGAGCGCTCGCGCACGGCGGGATGGCGCGCGTCTACTTCGCGGAGGACGTGCGGCTCGAGCGACCGGTCGTCGTGAAGTACGGCGTCGGCGTCGAAGCTCCCTACTTGCGTCGCGAGGCGCGCGTGCTCGCGAACCTCGACGACGTGCTGATCCCGCCGGTCTTCGACGTGGGTGACGTCGGCGCGGAGGGCGCGTTCCTCGTGATGCCTTGGATCCCGGCCGACAACCTGCGCGACGTGATCGCGACGACGGGCCCGTGGAGCGCGCTCGACGCGGCGGAGCTGGGGCTCGCCCTCGCGCGCGCGGTCGCGCACGTGCATGCGCGCGGCATCGTTCATTGCGATCTCAAGCCCAGCAACGTTCTCGTACGCGACGATCCGGCGCGGCGAATCGCGCTGGTGGACTTCGGCGTCGCGGACAACGTGGAGCCACCGATCACGCGGCTCGCGCGCACGGGCAAGATCCTCGGGACGCCGTGTTTCCTTCCGCCGGAGAACCTCCGCGGCGGTGTTCCGACCCAACGCACCGACGTGTACGGACTCGGTGCGTGTCTCTACTACGCGCTCTCCGGGGTCCCACCGGTCGAGCCGCGCGAGCAGCTCGCGGAGCTCCTGGTCGCGGTGATGGAGGGTCGCGTGGTGCCGCTGCGCGCACGTCGTCCCGGCATGCCGGCCGAGCTCGCGGAGCTCGTGCATCGCGCGCTCTCGCCCGATCCCGACGCGCGCTTCGCGGACGCGATCGAGCTCGCGGAGGCGCTGCGCAAGGTGCATCACCGTCTCCGGCTCACGCACGGCTCCGGCATCGTCGCGTCGCGTTGAGCGCGCTTCGAGAGCGCTTCGAGAGAAGCTCGGCCGACGTCGCGAGCTGCCCTACGGACGGCGCGCCGCTCGCGAGATCAGCGGAGGCTGACGGGGCTCAGCCGCCGCCCCCCGGCGCAGGCTCGCCGCCCGCGCCGCGCGTGGTGACACGACCGGCGAGCGTGCCCGCGATGCGGAGCTGCAACGCGCCGTCGCTGGTCTTGAAGCTGCGCAGCCGCGGCTGGAGATCGACGAGCGAGAAGAGCGCGCGCGTGCGGTCGCTCTTCTCCTTGTAGGCGTCCGTGAAGCGCGCGCGGAGCAACACGTCGGCGCGCGAGAGCTCGAACGGCCGCATCAGCCGGAGCTCGCCCGAGCCACCGAGCTCCAGATCGGCCCCGCGGCCCTGAAAGCGACGGAGGTTCAGCACGCCGTTCTCGACCACCGCCTCGATCGTCACGTCGCCGGCGTCGATCTCGTCGACCGTCACGCCATCGCCGAGGCCCTCGATGGCGAGCTTCGCCTGGCCGTCGCCGATCTTCAGGCCTTCCAGGCGCAGGTCGATCGAGCCGGCTGCTTCGCTCGGTTGTTCGCCGAGCGCGAGGTCCACGTGACCGCTGAGCTTCGCTTGCATCGGGAGCGGCAGGTACGAGCGGAGGATGCTGATCCGTCGCAGGTTCACGTTCTGAAGGTCGACGTCGAACGCCAACGATTCGCCGCTCTGCTCGAAGTGGCCTTCGATGTCGCCACCAGCGACCACCGCCTCGAAGTCGACGTCGAGGTCCCCCACGATCGCCGCGAGCAGACCGACGCGCGCGTGGACGGTCTCGAAGGTCACGTCGACCGGGCGCTCGTCCGGCTCGGTGGGAAGCTTCACGAGGCGCACGCCCGTGAGATCGACTCCAGTCACCCAGGACGGGCTCAGATCGACGATCTCCAGCTCGTAGCCGCTCGGCACGCGACGACCGCCGCGCATCGGATTCTCCACCTCTTGGACGAGGTAGTCGCGCACGCGATCCCAAGGGAACGTCCAGTACGCGAAGAGCACGAAGGTGACGAGGAAGAACAGCGGGTACCCGACCCACTTCGCCACGCGTTTCATCCAGGGCTTCATCTCGCTCGTCTCGTCTCGGTCGAGGGGTCGTCTTCGGACTCGTTCGGGTCGTTCGGGTCGTTCGGGGCGTTCAGGTAGCTCATGGGGCCGGCGGACCCGCACGACCGGCGCGGCCCGCGCGCATCGAGGAGTCGCCACCCATGGAGCTGGCGTCCGACCCGCCGGCCTCGGGCTCTTCCGCGTCGTAGGCGATCACGCCGATTTGGACGTTGTAGCTGTCTTCTCCGCCTCGGAAATGTTCGATTTGAATGCGCTCCACCGCGACCGGAAAGCGGCTGTTCTCGATCGAGGTGAGCAGCTTGATGACCTTCTTGAGCCCGACGCTCGGCAAGGTCGCGCGCACGTTGCGGCGTCGGAAGCCCGCCACCACCTTCTCGGGTTGATCCGTGACCTCGCGGAGCTGGAGCTCCTGCTCGGTCGCGCGCGCTTCGAGGAAGCTCCCGAGCGGAGGCGCGGCTTGTTGGTAGCGCGCTTGGGCTGCGGCACGCTCGGCCTCACGCTGCGCGAGGGTTCCCCGAGCGCGCCCGATGTCGCGCAATACGGTCGAGATCTCGCGGTTCTGCTCCTCGATGTCGGAGATCGCGCTCGTCACGACGTAGAGCGGGAGCACGACGACGATCAGCGCGAACACCACGCCGAGCGCGCCCAACAGTCTGCGCTCTCGCTCGTTCAAACCGTCCACGTAGCCGCGGACACGATCGCTGAAGTTGGCCATCAGTTGCGGCTCCGGCTGCTACGGCGCTCGTCGGGAGCGACGATCGGTTCGTCGCCCGGGCAGTGAATCTCCGCTTCGAGGCGGTAGTTCAATCCGGTGTTGTTCGGCCCGGGAGAGGTAGGACCCGGCTTGATCTCGTCGAAGCAAGGGTGCGCTTCGAAGTTCGCCGCGATGGTGTCGCGCTCGGCCAAGCTGGCCACGAGACCTTGGAGCTCGATGCGGCCCTCGCGAGACTCGTCGTCGATCTCGATCGTGAGGCGCCGCGCGTCGTGCTGGATCTCTTGGGGAATCGCGGCCGAAATCGCGTCGAGCGCGTCCCACGCGGTGAACTTCGGGATCGGGTCGGCGATGCGTCGACCGCCTTCGAGCAGGGCGCGCGCCGCGGCGGGATCGCGCGTCTCCTCGTCGAAGACCTCGCGCGTCACCTCCGCGAGCTGGGCTTGGAGGCGCTCCCGCTCGTCGTCGAGGACTGCGTGTCGTGCCCACGTGGCGAAGAGGAAGGCGACCAAGACGGGCGCCGCTGCGATCGCGATTCGTTTGCCTTGGCTCCGCAGTGAGCCCATCGCCTTCGTGTAGGCGAGCGGCCCCTGACGCAGATCGAGCCGCTTGCCGCGCGTGGCGACCCGGGCCGCGAGCGCGGCCGCGAACGCGAACTTCGCGCGCTCGGACGACGCGCTCGGGATCGCGGGCGCGCCGAGCGTCAGCTCCTCGGCGGCTCGGTCGGCGCCGGACCCCGCCGACACAGTGGCTCGGTCGGCGGCGGACCCCGCCGACAC
>CALJLK010000424.1 GCA_937982655.1 uncultured Sandaracinus sp. | reverse complement strand
TCGGCGGCTGACCCCGCCGACCCCGCCAAGAGGTCGGCGGCTGACCCCGCCGACCCCGCCAAGAGGTCGGCGGCTGACCCCGCCGACCTCGCCAAGAACGTCGTGCTCGGACATGCGCGACGGAGAGTGGCGTCTCCGCGCACGCTCGACCAGCCCGCAACGCACGAGACGAACGCGGACGCGCAGAAGCGACGAAGCCCGACTCTCACGAGCCGGGCTTCGCCGCTTCACACCGGAGGCTCGAGGCTCACTCCGGGAAACACGCTTCCGCCGCCGCATTTGCGCGCGCTTCCTCGGCCTGACAGTCCGACAGCGCCGTGCCGGAGAGGCCGAAGCACAGGCTCTCGTCCCCTGCCTCGCCGCCGCAACGCGTCGCGACCTCGGCCTCGCAGCCGTCGATCTGAGCCTCGGTCACGCCGCAGCCGAAGCGCTCGACGCAAGCGGCGAAGTCGTGGGTCGCGTTCCGGATGCACTTCACGTGGCGCACGTTCAGCTCGGCCGCCGGGCCGACCGCCGCCGCGAGGCAGTCCATCTCCGCGTTGGTGTAGAGGTTGTCCGTCAGACACTCCGCTTCGCTCGCGTACTCGGCGGCCTCCCAGAAGCATCCGCACTGGAACCGGACCCCGTCGTCCTGCGCGTCGAGCAACGACTTGACCAGCGCCTCACCGCTCTCACCGCCACAACCGATCGCGCCGAGCGCGACGAGCCCCATCATCATCTTCCGCATCGGATTCCTCCCATCGCCGCGCGCGTGGTGTCGCGCGGCGTCCCTGTGCTTGCGCATCCCTGCGCGTTGCCGTCGCTTCATCCCACGAAGCGACGATCGTCCCTCGGCGTCTCGCTCGTTCGCCAGAACGTGACGAGCCGCGATCTCTTCGGGGTCACCAGAACTTGTCGAGCACCGGCGCGAGCTCTTCGTCGAGCACGTGCAGGTCTGCGACCTCGTCCCGCTCCATGAGCCACTCGCTCACGCGCTCGGCTCGCTTGGCGCCGCGCCCGCCCTCTTCGAGCACGTCGACGAACTCCGCGATCATGGTGTCGAGCTTCGCCCCGCCTTCGAGCTCGACCCAACCCTGCCGAACCATCGCGTCGAGCAGCTCGCGCGCGCTCTGCCGCAGGACGTTGACCTCCGCGCTGACGGGCGCGCTGCCCGAGCCGCCCTTGATGTCGCCCAGATCGATCTCGCGCGTCGGCGGCTCGGCGTCCTCGAGCGCCGGCGGAAAGAACGCCTCGTAGAGGCCTGCCGACACCTTGGTGACCTCGGGCGGCCCGAAGGCCTGCGGCGCGAGGTGCACCGAGAGCAGCTCCGACGCGCGCCGTCCCGGATCGCGCGTCGCAGCGCCCTCCGCCTTGAAGCGGAAGCGCACGCCCGAGAAGCGCAGGAAGCCCTGGAAGCGCACCGGCACTTCCTTGTCGTGCGAGTCGTCGAAGAAGACGTCCGCGAGCGTCTCGAGCTCCACCGCGAGCTCCGCGCCGCGATGGCCCGTGATGCGCAGCTTCGTCTCCGACAGATCGCCGTCCTCCACGACGAAGAGCACCGCGGCGGGATCGCCTTCGCCTTGCCACGCGCCGTGTTGGTAGACCTCGAGGCCGACCAGCTCACGCCAGTCGAGCCCGTCGAATTCGAGATCCTTGATCGCGAGCCGAGGCGCGAAGCTCGCACCGAGGCCGTCGTCCGTCTTCACCGCCGTCTCGCGACAGACCAGCTCGAGGCCCCAGGTGCCCTTCGGGCTCAGCCAGAGGCGCGAGGCCTCGTCGTCGATCGGAAAGGCCCAGTCGTCACCGATGCGCAGCATGACCCGCCCGCTTAGCACCCGACGTCACGACGGGAAAGGCCGAGCCGGGCATTCACCGAACGTCGGCCGCCACCCCTCGCTCAGATTCCGACGACGTCGAGCGTGTTCTGCCGAAGCCCCGTCGCGCCCGGGTTCCCGCACGAGCCTCCACCGGCCCCGCCGGTGCCCGTGACGATCGTCACTGGAGTGGTGGGTGTGATGCGCGAGCTCGAGCCGAAGCCGACCACGCCGAGGCTCGGACCGCCGCCACCACCGCCGCCGCAGCCGCCGTTGCCGCCCGGCCCGCCGTCGCCGCCGTTGCCGCCCGGACCTGCCTTGTCGTCGGTGCTCGTCGCGCCGACGCCCCCACGTCCGCCGCTGCCACCACCGCCGCCCACGCCGCCGACGCCGCCGTTGCCGCCTCCACCCGAGACGACGCGCAGCTCCGTCGCGAAGATCTCGCTCGTCGACACGAGCAGACCGATCGACGCGCCGCCACCGCCGCCGCCGGTGCCACCGAAACCGCCGGTGCCGCCGCCGCCGCCTCCTCCGCCACCACGACCCGTGCCGTAGTAGTCCACGAAGACGCAGCTCGCGTTTTCTCCGCCACCCGCGCCGCCGCCGCCGCCGCCGCCGCCGGTGCCGCCTCGCGACCCCGCGCCGCCGCTCGCCGGCACGTAGGTTCCGTCGCCGAGGAGCATTCCCCGCGCCATTCCCGCGGCGCCGTGAGGACCGAGGGGGCCGTTGCAGCCGTTGCCTCCGCCGCCGCCCGGCGCGAGGTCTTGCGGGTCACCGTCGGCGCAGCCCATGCCGCCGTTGCCGCTCGCCGCGCCCGGCGTGCCACCGCACGCGGAGTCGTTGGCTGCGCCCATGAACCCCGCCTCGCCGGTCGCGCGATAGCGACCGGTGCGTCCGGCACCGCCGCCGACCGCGCCGCCCGCTCCACCCGTGATGACGTTGGCCGCGCGATCCTGACCCGGATCACCCGGCGAGCCGGGGGCGCCCGTCGATCCCGGCATCCCGGCGCCGCCGCGACCGGCTTCGAACGTGACGTAGCGGAGCGTGAGATGCGTGAAGGCGTCGCGCACCACGCCCGCGATCGTCGACTCGCCCGAGCCCAGGCGGTCGGCGGTGGTGAACGTGAAGCGATCGACGATCGTCGCGCTGCTGAGGTTCTGCACCTCGAACGCGGTCGCGCTCGTCGCGAGCACCTGTGCGCGGCTGTTGGTGCGCGACGCGAAGTCCGCCGCGTAGCCGCCGTAGAGGCCCGCGCCGTTCGCCATGCGCAGCGCCGAGCTCGTCGTGTAGGTGCCGGACTCGACGAGGATCTGCACGCGCGTTCGGTTCATGGCGTGCACCTCGAGCGCGCGCGCCAGGCTCGCGACGGCAGTGGCCGGCGTGAAGCCCGTGTTGCCGTCGCTGCCCCGCGAACGGCTCACGAAGATCGCGCGCGCCACGTCGCCGTCGACTCCGTCGCAGTTGGTGTCGGCGAAGCCGTCGTCCGGCTCGTCGGGCATGCCCGCCGTCGGACAGTCGACCTCGCAGCCGTCGAGCAGGTTCGCGTCGTCGTCGAAGAAGCCGGGCGCACACGCGAAGCCGCAACCCCCGTCGAGGCAAGCCGCGACCACGTTCGGCATCGAGGCGGTCGGCTCGGGGCAGACCACGCAGTCGTTCGCGCCGGTGCCGCAGTGCATCGGGTTGGTGCGGACGTCCTCGTAGGCGGTGTTCGTGCAGTTGCCGGGCGTCTCGTTGCACGCGTCCTCGGTGCAGGAGTTGCCGTCGTCGCAGGGATCACCGGGGCTCGCGCAGAAGAGATCGACGCAGACCTCGACGCCGTTGCAGAAGACTCCGTCCCCCGAGCAGTCGTCGTCGAACTCGCAGACGTCGGCGGTGACGCAGCCGCTCCCCACCACACACGTCGATCCCTCGGGGCAGAGGTTGCTCATCGGCGTGTTGCGGCACTCGTCGGTCGCCAGCACGCACTCGTCGACCGTGCACGCGACGCCGTCGTTGCAGTTCGGGATGGCCGAGGCGACGCAACGGCCGGCCTCGCAGGTCAGCACGCCGTTGCAGAAGATGCCGTCGTTCGCGCAGTCGTCGTTCGTCTCGCACTCGCCCGTGGTGCCACCGTCGACCTCACCTGCGTCGGATCGGCCTCCGTCGAGCTCCCCCGGCCCGCCGTTGCCGCCCTTGGCACAACCGAACGTGAGCGCGATCGTGGCGATCGCCCAAGCGAAGAAGTGTACGCGCATCCCTACCCCGATCGTCGACTGCTGACCCCGCCGACCCGATGGATCGAACGGTCCACTCCGGACGCACCGATTCCGAAGCGGGCGCGACCCCGATCGCCGCACCGAGCGAAAGGTTATCACGGGCGTCCACGCGGAACGTCGCAACCGCCGCGATCGTCGGATGTGCCCGGTCCTGCCCGACGGGCCCGACCTCGACGCTGGGGCGACGACGAGGCGACGACGAGGCGACGACGAGATGGCCGCAGGCGCGCGACTCTCCCGCGCCGCGCGAGCAATAGGACGTTTGACAGCCGCACGTGCGCCGCGTATCCCGCGCGCTTCGGAGCCCGCCGAGTGAGCATGACGCTCCTCCGCTCGGTGCTCCGCGCCACGAGGAACCACGCAATGGCCGGCCATCTCTTCACGTCCGAATCCGTCACCGAAGGCCACCCCGACAAGATGTGCGACGCCGTCTCCGACGCCGTCCTCGACGCGTGCCTCGAGCAGGATCCCCGCTCGCGCGTGGCCTGCGAGACGCTCGTGAAGACCGGCTTCGTCGTGCTCGCGGGCGAGATCACGACCCGCGCGACGCTCGACTACCCGGCCATCGTCCGCAAGACGATCAAGGAGATCGGCTACACGAGCTCCGACATGGGCTTCGACGCCGCCACGTGCGGCATCCTGACCGCCGTCGAGCAGCAGTCCCCCGACATCGCCCAGGGCGTGGACGTCGGCGCGGGCCTCGACAAGGACCAGGGCGCGGGCGACCAGGGCCTGATGTTCGGCTTCGCGGTCGACGAGACCAAGTCGCTGATGCCGATGCCGATCGACCTCTCGCATCGCCTCGCGCATCGCCTCGCGAAGGTCCGCAAGGACGGCACGCTCCCGTGGCTGCGCCCGGACGGCAAGACGCAGGTCACGGTGGAGTACGACGGCGACAAGGCCGTGCGCATCGACGCGGTCGTCGTGTCCACGCAGCACGCCGAAGAGATCAAGTACAAGCAGCTCAAGGCTGCCGTGATGGACGAGGTCATCCTGCCGACCCTTCCCGCGGGGATGATCGACAAGAAGACGAAGTTCCACGTGAACCCGACGGGTCGCTTCGTCGTCGGCGGTCCCTGCGGCGACGCGGGCCTCACCGGCCGCAAGATCATCGTGGACACCTACGGCGGCATGGGTCGCCACGGCGGCGGCGCGTTCTCCGGCAAGGACCCGTCGAAGGTCGACCGCAGCGCGGCGTACTTCGCTCGTTACGTCGCGAAGAACATCGTGGCCGCGAAGCTCGCGCACCGCGCCGAGGTCCAGGTCGCCTACGCGATCGGCGTCTCGAAGCCGGTCGGCGTGTACGTGACGACCTTCGGCACCGGCGTGGTCGAGGACGAGAAGATCTCCAAGGTCGTCTCGCAGCTCTTCGACTTCCGCCCCGCCGCGCTCATCGAGACGCTCGATCTCCTTCGCCCGATCTACCGCCCCACCGCGGCGTACGGTCACTTCGGTCGCCCGGAGAAGACCTTCACGTGGGAGCGCACGGATCGCGCGGCGGAGCTCGCGGACGCGCTCAAGCCGAAGAAGGTCAGCGCGACCAACGGCGCGGCGACCGCGAAGAAGAGCGGCAAGAAGGCGCAGGCGTCGGCCGAGGCCTGAACCTCGAGCCGAACGTCGACGGAGCCCGCGGGTCTGCCCGTGGGCTCTTTCGTTTCCGTCTCGCGGGTCTCCGTCTCGCGGGTCTCCGTCTCGCGGGTCTCCGTCTCGCGCGTTCATCGCCGCCGACCTCTACGAACGAGCGGGAGGCCCCTCTCGCGCCCGACGACGTTCGTCGCACCGACGACGTGCTCGCGATCGTCGCGCGCGCGATCGCTGCTATAGCGAGCGCATGAACGTCGTCTTCCTCGGAGCCACCAAAGGCATGGGTCGCGCGCTCTCGCGCAAGATGGCCGCGCGTGGGGACCGCCTCGCGCTCCTCGGCCGCACCGAAGCCTCGCTCGTCGACACCGCGCACGATCTCGAAGTCCGCGGCGCCACGTCCACGAGCACGCACCGCTGCGATCTCGAGCACCCGGAGGGATTCGAGGCCGCGCTCGATGCCGCGTTCGCGGCGCTCGGTCACGTCGACGCCGTCGTGGTCACCGCGGGTCTGTTCGCGACGCAGGAGGAGCTGGAGGCCGATGCGAGCCTCGCCGAGCGCGTCACGCGGGTGAACTTCACGAACACCGTGGTCTTCTGCGAAGCCGCGCGGCGGCGTCTGCTCGGCCAGGACGGCGGCAAGGGTCGCGGCAAGCTCTGCGTGTTCTCGTCGGTGGCTGGCGAACGCGGCCGAAAGCCGGTCGTGATCTACGGCGCGAGCAAGGCCGGTCTGACGCGGTACCTCGAAGGGCTCGATCACAAGTTCCGCGCCCAAGGCCTGGAGGTGATCACGGTCAAACCCGGCTTCGTGAAGACGGGCATGACGGCGGGCTTGAAGCCGCCGCCCTTCGCGGGCGAGCCGGACGCCGTCGCGGAGACGGTGCTCCACGCGATCGATCGCGGCGACGCGGTGGTGTACGCGCCGGCGCCGTGGGCGCTCGTGATGGCGGTGATTCGTCACCTGCCGCGCGGGGTGATGCGCCGCGTGGGCTTCTGATTTCGCGGCAACGAGGACCGCGACGACGACGTGCGCTTCGACGACGACGTGCGCTTCGACGACGACGTGCGCTTC
>CALJLK010000423.1 GCA_937982655.1 uncultured Sandaracinus sp. | reverse complement strand
TGAAGAACGAGGTTCTTCAACGGGCTGCTAGACCGCGGTCGCCACGACGGACGCGGACGTCGTAGACCCATCGCGGGCTTCGTGCGTCGAGGTCGCGGTGTCCTTCGTGGTACGGATCGGATCCTTCGCGTCGGCGGGGTCAGCCGCCGACGATCGCGATCGACGTCGACGCCGGTCACGTTTCGGGGGCTCGTAGGCACGAGGGTGAGGCGTGCCCACCGCGGAGTGGACACGCCTCGGCGGACGCTGCGCGCGGTCGATCATGGCGTGGTGCGAGGAGGGGACGTGCGGGGGAAGGCGCGAGGAACCACGAGCGCATCGATGTCCGGCTTGCGGCGGACGACGATCCGTCGGCTCGCCCTCCTCGCGCTCGTGGTCCCGCTCGGCTGCGACGAGCCGCGTGTCGCCGCACCTGCCCTCGACGCGGAGGCGAGCACCCAGGCGGCCGTCGAGCACGCGCCCTCGCAGATCCGTCTCGCGGAGGACACCGCGAACGTCGAGGTGCTCACCGGCGACGACGTCTGCGTCGAGTGCCACCGCGACGAGGTCGCGCAGCACGCGTCGAGCGTCCACGCGCGCTCCTCCTTCGACAACCCGTGGTACCGCGCGACCGTCGATCGTCTGCGCGAGGACGTCGGCTTCGAAGCGAGCCGTCACTGCGCGGGCTGCCACGACCCGGTGATGCTCGTGGCGGGATCGATGGATCACCCGATCGAGCCGAACGATCCGCTCACACGCGTCGGCGTCGGGTGCCTCGTCTGCCATTCGATCGTCGACGCGCGCAGCGACGGCAACGGCAGCTACACGCTCACGAGCGCGCCGGTTCCGATCCCCGATCCGAACGACGAGGACGAGATCGCGCTCCACCGCGCGCGCCTCGTGTCGCCCGTGCTGCGCACGCCGAAGCTCTGCGGGAGCTGCCATCGCGGCTTCCTCGGCACCTTCACCGGCAACGCGAGCCACTTGCCCGGCCTCGACGAAGCAGGACCGTGGCGCGGCTCGGCTTGGGGTGGCCAACACGCGCAGCGCCTCGACGACGTCGCGCCGACCGAGTGCCGCGGCTGTCACATGCCGCCCGAGCCACGGCGTCGCGACGACGGATCGCCGACCGAGCACGTCGGCGCCTCGCATCGCTTCGCGGGCGGCCACAGCGCGCTCGCGGCGTCCACCGACGACGAGCGCCAGCTCGCGACGATCGCGGCGCGACAGTCACGCGCGGCGACGATCGACGTGATCGGACTCGTGCACGAGGACGGTCGGCGCGAGCTGATCCCCGAGCGCGCGCGTGTGAGCGCGGGCGAACGCGTCACCGTCGACGTGGTGATCCGCAACGTCGGCGTCGGCCACGTCTTCCCGGGCGGCGCGCGCG
This sequence comes from uncultured Sandaracinus sp., assembly GCA_937982655.1. Classification (GTDB taxonomy): domain Bacteria; phylum Myxococcota_A; class Polyangia; order Polyangiales; family Houyiibacteriaceae; genus JACKEH01. Next base: position 2,988 of record CALJLK010000423.1, on the reverse strand, counting down.
ATCTGCGCGATCACTACGTGACCCTGAAGGTCTTCGACGCGAACGGCGCGCTCGTGGCCGAAGCGGGCACCACACACGAGGTCGCGCCCGATCCCACCGCCTTCGTGCTCGGCACCGCGGTGCTCGCCGAAGACGGAACGATCGAGCGTGAGCACTTCACGCACCGCTTCCGCGCGCTCGCGTGGGATCACACGATCGGCCCCCGCGACGCCCGCGCAGCGCGTTACGCGTTCGTGGTCCCCGAAGGCGTCGCGCTGCCGCTCTCGTTCGAGGCGACGCTCGTCGCGCGCCGACACACCGCGGGCGTACGCGCGCTCGGCTGCGAAGCCACTCGTTCCGCGCGCGGTCGCGCGTTCGACGACGCGGTGCGCGCGGCCGGCGGGGTGCCGATCGACGCGTGCGCGCCGCAACCGACGACCGAGATCGCGCGCACGGTCGCGCACGCACGGCAGCGCTCGAGCCGCCCCGCGTGGTCCCGCCTCTACGACCACGGCCTCGCGCTGCTGAACGACGTCTCCGAGCACCTCGAGCACGCGCGACCGAGCCTCTCGCGCGCGTTCGCCCTCGCGCCCGACGCGCACGCTCGCGCGCAGGTGCGGCTCGAGCTCGCGCGGCTCGAAGCGCGACTCGCGCGACCCGATCGCGCGCTCGCCCTCGCGGACGAGGTCGAAGCGACGATCGGACCGCACCCCGCGATCGATCGGGTGCGCGGCGAAGCCTTCGAGCGCGTCTGGCGTTTCTCCGAAGCCGCCGACGCCTACGCGCGCGTCGCGGCCGCCGCTCCCCTCGACACCGCCGCGCACCGCGATCATGCACGATCGCTCGGCGCGACTGGGCGATCCGAAGAGGTCGAGGCCGCCGCGGCGCCTGGTCTCGCGCTCCAACCGCGCGATGAGGGCCTGCTGCGCAGCGTCGCGGTCGCGCACGACGACGAAGCATCGATGCGCGCCTACCTCACGCATCGACGCCCCGACGACGAGACCGCGCTCCGGCTGCGCTGCGACGCGAACGAGCCGACCTGCGCGCGCGATCGATTGCCGATCCCGACGATCGAGCTCCGGGTCGTGTCACCGACGCACGCGCCACATTCGCCCGTCGCGAACGCGCCCACGACGGCACCTCCACCACCGACGACGACACCGCCGCCCGCTCTCTCTCGAAACCGCCACCCCGAGCCCACACCATGAAACGCACGAGCCCTCTGGTCCTCGCCCTCGCGATCCTCTGCAGCGCGTCGGTGATCTTGCCGCCCTCGGTGGTGGAAGCGACGTGCTTCTGCATGCTGCGGCCGCCGATGCCCGCGACGAGCACGAGCGCCCAAGCCGGCGCGCAGCTCGACCCGAGCTACAACCCAGCTTCCGCGGTGGTGCTCGTGCGCGACGGGCGCCGCACCGTGCTCACGATCGAAGCCGCCTACGAAGGTCCCGCGGTCGAGCTCTCGATGGTCGTGCCGATCCCGAGCAGCATCGAGCGCGACGCGGTGCGCACCATCACCGGCACCGCGTTTCGTCGCCTCGACGGGCGCACCGCGCCGCGCGTGCGTCACGTCTGGCCGAGGTGTCGCCCGCGCCCGCGCCCGAGTCGTGCCGCGCTCTCTGCGAGCGCGGACGGTTTCGGCGCCGGCGCGAGCGCGGAGAGCGGAGCGCCCCCGACGCCGGAGGAGCTCGGCATCGAGATCCAAGACGAGTGGCCCGTCGCCGAGTACGACGTGACGCTGCTCGGCGCGCAGGAGTCGACGGGCCTGCTCACGTTCCTTCGGCAGCGCGGCCTCGAGCTGCCCGAACGCGCGGCGGCGATGCTGCGCGGCTACATCGAGACCAACCATCGCTTCGTGCTGCTGCGCGCCGATCCGAGCCGCGCGCAGCGCCTCGGCGACGCGATGATGCTCTCGCCAATCCAGATCGAGTACGACTCCGATCAGCTCGTGGTCCCCGTGCGCCTCGGCACGCTCAACAGCCCCGGCGAGCAAGAGGTGCTGCTCTACGTGCTCTCGACCGACGGGCGCTACGTGGTGGCCAACCGACCGAACGTCGACGCACCGACGGACCTGCGCATGCGTCCCTCCGCGCGCGGCTCGATGGCGGAGCTCTACAACGCGATCTCCGACGAGATCTTCCGCCGCACGCCGGGCGCCGCGATCACCGAGTACGCGCACACCGTCGGACGCCACGTTCGCCTGAGCGACGTCACGCCGTTCGGCGTCGGGACCGCGCGGTCGGCGGCTGACCCCGCCGACCCGACGACGGCAGGCGAGCGACGCACGCGCAGTCCCGGCGACACGCGGCGCTGGACGGTCACCCGCATCCGCCATCGCTACGGCACCGATCTGCGCGACGACCTCGTCCTCCAGAGCGCGAGCGCGCCGCTGCGCATGACGCGTCGCTGGCGGACGTCGTCGCTCAACACGTGGGCGCGCGAAGGCGAGAGCGCCTACCACGTGCAGTACGTGGTCGAGCACCCCGGCTGCGCGACCGAAGCCCAGCAGCGCAGCGCCGCGCGACGCTTTGCGACCGCGGAGTCGATGTGGGAGGCGCGCCACGACCTCTGGCCGGGCGAGGTGCTCCTCGATCGCGTCGCCCTGCTCGGCATCGAGCCGGGCTCGCGCGCACCCGCGGGTTGGCCGCCCGCGCCGACGCCACCTCCGACCGTGAAGCCCGAGCACCCGGTGCCGAGCGCAGCGCCGCCCAACACAGCCCCGAGCGCCCCCACGTCGAACGCGCCGTCGAACGCACCAACGAATGCGCCCGCACCGAACCCGCAGGTCGCCCCCACACCTCCGCTCCCGCCCCCGCCGAGCTTCGGTGCGGCCGGGACGGAAGAGACCAAGTCCTGCAGCGTCGGCCACCACGGCGACGCGCCGCTCTGGCTCTTCGCGCTCGCCCTCGCGATCGCATGGCGCCGTCGCCGACGCGACTGACTCGAGCGGCCCCAGCTCTCCATCACCGTCTCCATCACCGTCTCCATCACCGTCTCCATCACCGTCTCCAT
>CALJLK010000422.1 GCA_937982655.1 uncultured Sandaracinus sp. | reverse complement strand
CGCGTGCGCGGCCCGCACCTGCGCGAGCCACGTCGCGGACGCGTCGTCGCCGCAGCCGACCGTGAAGGCGGCGAAGGCGAGGGTCGCGAGCGCGATGCAGGAGCGACGGTTCATCGGGTGTAACGATCTTCGAGGGCGGCGAGCACCGCGCCGCGGTAGGAGCCCATCTGGGAGTCGAGCGCGTCGCGACCTTCGCCCGCGACCGCCGCGGCTTGGGCGCGCAGGAGCGCGTCGTCCGGGGCCGGGAGCGCGACCGGACCGCTCGGCACGCTCGGGCCGCGCAGCACCGCGAAGAGCACCACCGCGACGCTGGCCGCGCTCGCGAAGCCGATCGGGATCATCCAGCGCTTCCACCACGGCGCGGGAGCCTCCACCGGCTTCGGCTTCGCCTCCGCGAGCACGGTCTCGAAGATCGCGCCGAGCTTCTCCTCCGAGAGCGCGCCGCCGTCGTGCGAGAACGCCACGAGCCCCGCGGTCGCGAACGCGTCCTCCGGGAACGCGTCCTCGAGCTCGCGCTTCACCGTGCCGCGCGCGAGCGCGTGCGCGAGGGCTTCGGCCTCGGCGAGCTCCTCCTCGGTGGGAGCGAGATCGGGATCGTCCATCCAGTCTTCGCGTTCGGTCATGGTCGGCTCGTCACTCGGTCGGATCGTTCGGACCGCTCGGGGCGCTCGGAGCGCTCTGGAACATCATCGGGTCACTCGGTCGCCCCGTCCGCTCCCACTCGGCTCGGAACGAGCGGAGGGCGCGGAGGATCAACACGTCGAAGGTGCCGAGCTTCACCTCGAGGAGGTCGGCGCACTCTTGGCGCTCCTTCTCCTCGAAGAACCGGAGCTCGATGGCGCGCCGGTAGCGCGGGTTCAAGGCGTCGAGGCAAGCGCTCACGCGATCGCGCAGGCGCGCCATCTCGTGTTTGTCCTCCAGCGCCTTGCCGGGGCCGTCGGGGGCGTCCGCGAGCGGCCCGAGCAGCTCCTCCAGGCTCGTCAGCGCGCGCCCGGTGCGCTGCTTCACGCGGTGCAGGTCGGTCGCCTTGTTGGCCGCGATGCGCACCAGCCAGAAGTAGAACGAGACCCCGCGGCTCTCGTATTGGTGCAGGCGTTCGAGCGCGACGCGGAAGGTCTCCGCCAGCGCGTCCTCCGCGGCCGGCCGGTTGCCGAGCTTCGGCAGCAGCACGCGGGAGAAGAGCGGCGGCGCGTACTCGCGGTAGAGCTCGCCGAACGCCGCGCGGTCCCCGGCCTTCGCGCGGGCGAGGCACTGGTCCTCCCAACGCAGCCGGTCCCGGCTCTGCAGATCGTCGCTCCGCACCCTCCGACTCCGCCCCTCCGACGTCGCCCGTCGACGCACACGTTCGTTCGCGCGCGCCGCTCTCGTCCGGCCTTGTCGTACGTTCCTGCATGGCGTTCAAGGGTCGAACGCACGGGGGCGCGGGGGCTTACAGGGAGGCTGCGGAAAGCGCGCTTCGAGCGCCTCGGGCCCATCTCGTCGGTCAGGGCAACGCGTAGAGGCTCGCGAGGTCGTGGACGCGTACGGTGCCCTTCGTGGCGCCCGCGGGAGCGCGCCGCACGAAGATGCGCCGCGCCACCGTGGCGTTCGAAGGGTTGGGGAACGCGGCGACCTTCGCTTCGAGCTCACGTTCGACCGCAGGCAAGGAGCGGACGGTGCCCCATTTGCACTCGCCGAGGTCGATCCAGCCATCCTCGCGCAGGCCCACCACGTCGATCTGGACGTCGCGATCCCAGTACTCACCGACCTCGAAGCCCGCCGAGATGCGCTCGTGCGCGTAGAGCGCGGGCAGCGCCTCGCGGCAGAGCCGCTCGAAGCCTCCGCCGAGGTAGCTGCTCAGCTCGGGCGCGACGCGCTCTCGAAAGCCGACGGCGGGGCCACGCAGCGCGAGGTAGCTGAGGTTCGGGAAGACGAAACGGAACCAGAAGCGCAGCAGCGGATCTTCGAGCACGTAGCGCACGCTCCGGGCGTTCGCGCCGCGCGACGAGAGCGGGAAGCGACGGGCGACGTAGCCGAGCTCGACGAGCTGACCGAGGTAGTAGTGGAGGCTTCGCGCGGGGATCGCCGATCGCTTCGCGATGCCAGGCTGCGTGCTCTCGCCGTCGGCGATGGCGAGGAGCACGGCGTAGTACGACTCGACGTCGCGCAGCTCTTCGCGGAGCAAGAAGTCCGGCTCGCGGTGCAGCGGCCCGTGCTCGTCGAGGATCAGCGCCTCGACGTTCGACTCGACCGAGCGATCGCGGGCGAAGAGGTCGAGGTAGTGCGGGACACCGCCCACGAGGAAGTAGGCGCGCGCCCGCTCCTCGATCGACCACGAAGGGTGCATGAGCGCGGCTTCGCGGTAGCCGAAGGGGCGCAGGTGGATCTGCGCGGTGCGGCGACCGAACAGTGGGCTCTCGCGGCCGAGGATCTCGCGCTCCATGAAGCCCACGAACGAGCCGCAGAGGATCAGCATCACCCGACCCGAGCGCTTCCAAGAACGATCCCAGAGCTTCTGGAGCACGCTCGGAAGCTCGGGGCTCATCGCCACGATCCACTGGATCTCGTCGAGCACGAGCACGAGCTTCTCGTCTTTGCGAGAGCGGTCGACGATCAGACTCAGCGCCTTCTCCCAGTCGTCGGTGTCGACTTCGGCGAGGAGCGGCTCGCCGAGGGCGACCGCGGCTTCGCGGAGCAGCTCGCGGATCTGGAGCGCGGGGGTGGCCTTCTTGCCTAGGTAGTAGACGCCGCCCGTCTCGCGTAGGAAGCGGAGGATCAGCTCGCTCTTGCCGACCCGACGTCGGCCATAGATGGGGACGAATGCGCTCGCGGACGACGCGTGCTCTCGCCGCAGCGCGGTCAGCTCGGGTTCACGCCCCACGAAGGCCATGACGCATCCTACGTGCGACGTCGTCAATCGACAAGTTGCGACTTGTCGAGTCTGGACTTGTCGAGTCTGGACTCGTCGAGTCTGGACTCGTCGAGCGTGGGCTCGTCGAGCGTGGGCTCGTCGAGCGTGGGCTCGTCGAGCCTGGACTCGTCGAGCCTGGACTCGTCGAGCCTGGGCTCGTCGAGTGGGTACCCAACCATCCTGGAGCGTCCGGTCAGGTCAGGTCGCGTGTCGACGAGCACGAGGGTGCCGGTCAGATCGGCGTCGCGGTCACCTCGGCGTCGCCCCGACCACGTCGCCGACCGCGCCGCCGATCACGACCACGACCACATCGCGACACAATCGCGCTCGCGACGAGATCGCACGGCGTGAGATCTCGTGCCGTTCACGCGTTCACGCCGCGGCCGTTCGTGGTGTGTTGCGATTCTACTCGCCGCGCGGCTTCTTCCGCTTCGCCCGGTAGCGAACGCGGATGGGGGTGCCTTCGAAGCCGAAGCGTTCGCGGATCGCGTTGACCACGTAGCGCTGATACGAGAAGTGCACGTAGTCGGGGTAGTTGGTCACGACCACGAAGGTCGGCGGCGCGGTCTCGGCCTGCGTGACGTAGTAGAGGCGCACCGAGCGGCCGGCCTGGGTCGGCGGCGGGTGGCGATCGAGGACCTCCTCGAAGAAGCGGTTCATCTCCGCCGTCGCCACGCGCTTGCGGTGCTCGGCGGTGGCTTGCGCGACGGTGTCGACGAGCGCCTTCACACCGCGTCCGCTCTTCGCGCTCAGCGTCACGATCGGCGCCCACGGCGCGAAGGAGAGGATCTCGCGCGCACGACGCCGCACGTCCTTCTGCTCCTCCGCCGTCATCAAGTCGGCTTTGTTCAAGCCGATCACGAGCGCGTTGCCGCGATCGACCGCGAGGCCCGCGATCTTCGCGTCCTGTTCGCCCACGCCCTCGTGCGCGTCGATCATCAGGACGACCACGTCGCTGCGCTCCATCGCGCGGATCGCGTGGTAGACGCTGAGCGCCTCGACGCCCTTCGGGTCCACCTTCGCCTTGCGGCGCACGCCCGCGGTGTCGATGAGCACCATGCGGTGCCCGCCGCGCTCGAGCAGCGTGTCGATGCTGTCGACCGTGGTGCCGGGACGCGAGTCGACGAGCTGCCGCTCTTCGCCGGTGAGACGGTTCACGAGCGACGACTTGCCCGCGTTCGGGCGCCCGACGATCGCCACGCGCGGGATGTCGAGGTCGACCGCGTCGCCTTCTTTGTCCTCCGGGAGCTGCTGCGCGATCTCTTCTTCGAGATCGCCGAAGCCGCGCCCGTGCAGCGCGCTGATCGGGAAGATCCGTTCGACGCCGAGCTCGTAGTAGACGGTCGAGTCGATCGCGAGCGCCTGCGAGTCGGCCTTGTTGGCGACGAAGATCACCGGCTTGCCGGCGTCGCGCAGCAAGCGCACCGCGTCGCGATCGGCAGGCACGGGATCGACGGATCCGTCGAACACGCAGAGCACGAGATCGCACTCTTGCAGCGCGAGCTTCACGTGCGTGTTGATGCCGGCCTTCATCGGATCGTCGCTGTCCGGATCGAAGCCGCCCGTGTCGATGAGCACGTAGTCGCGCCCGAGGCTCGTCGCGTCCGCGTAGTGGCGGTCGCGCGTCACGCCCGGCACGTCCTCCACGATCGCGATGCGTTGGCGTGCGAGGCGGTTGAACACCGTGCTCTTGCCCACGTTCGGGCGCCCCACGATCGCGACCATCGGGCGCGGGCCCGTGGCGTTCGCGGGCAGCGGCTGCTTCTTGCGGGTGCGGACCGGTCGTCCGCGCTCTTCACCGCGACGATCGTCGCGCTCGTAGTCTTCTTCTTCGTTCATCGCGAACCTCGAGAGGTGCGCGCCGTCTCCGGCTGCGCATTCGGCGACCTCGGTCGCCCGTGTTCATCGGCAAGCGTTCAGCTCTGACCCTCGGTCGCCAAGCGACGCGCCTTCGTCGGATCGGCCGTCCAACCGTCGATCACCTTCACCCAGAGCTCGAGGTGCACGCGGCACTCGAGGAACTGCTCGATGGCCTGGCGTGCCTCGGTACCGATCGTCTTGAGGCGCTCGCCGCTCTTGCCGATCACGATGCCCTTGTGACCGTCCTTCTCCACCACGATCGTCGCGTGGATGCGGGTCATCGGCCCTTCTTCCATGCGGTCGATGATCACGGCGGCGCCGTACGGGACTTCCTTCTGCACGTGCCGCAGCACGGCCTCGCGGATCAGCTCCGCGACGAAGAAGCGGGTCGGGCGATCGGTGAGGAACTCCGGATCGTCGTAGAGCAGGCCCTCGGGCAGATGCGCGCGGATCTCTTTCGTCAGCGCGTCGAGGTTCACGCCGCGCTGCGCGGACACCGGCACCACCGCGACGAACGGCCGCAGCGCCTGGTACGCCTCGAGGAAAGGCAGCAGGAGCTGCTTGTTCTTCAGCCGGTCGACCTTGCTCACCGCGAGGATCACCGGCGTCTTCAGCCCCTCGAGCATCGCGAGCGCCGGTCGGTCGGCGTCGCGCACTTCGAGGTTCGGCTTGTCGCCGCGCGTGTCCGAAGGCGACTCGGTGAGGAAGACGATCACGTCGGCTTCCGCGAGTCCGAGCTGCGCCTGCTCGACCAACACCTCGTGCAGCGCGCTCCGCGGCGTCAGCAGGCCGGGCGTGTCCACGAACGCGATCTGAGTTGGAGGCCGCTCGATCGAGCACACGCCGAGGATCGCGGTTCGCGTGGTGCCGGGCTTGGGCGTGGCGATCGCGAGGCGCTGCCCGAGCATGCGGTTCATCAACGTCGACTTCCCGACGTTGGGGCGGCCGACGATGGCACATCGTCCGGCACGCGGGGTTTCGTCTCGCTCGTCCATGGGGCTCTTCGGCTGCCGCGGCTTCGTGTCCGCGGGGGCCGGCATCTTGGACGGAGCGACGGGCCAGGTCGAGGCGCGCCCGCCAGGGGAGGGACGATGGCGTGGCGTGCGTGGGGTTCCGCAGGGCAGGAACCGATCGGTGTGAGGTGGGTCGAGGTGGCGGCCGCCACTCGTTCGCCGCCATTCCGCCGCCACGACTCGCGTAGGTATGCGGAATCGTTGAGCTGGGCTCCCGGTACGAAAGGTGATTTGAGCGGCGGCGGTGCATCCGCGGCCCATCACGGAGAACGCGTGCGTCGCGCTCACGCGGCGGACGAGCTTGCGCAAGGCGTTCGTCGCGCCTTGGGCGGGGTCTTCGCGGGATGCGGTGTCGGGGGCGGACGCGCTTCGACGTGGGGCGTCGGGCGCGTCGCGCTGGGACGAGGTCGGGCAGATCTTCGCGTACGCGGCGGCGATGGCGCAGCGGGCGACGAAGATCGACTGGCACCAGCTCGTGCTCAACGTGACGCACCACCACTCGCAGGCGACGCCGCGGGATCGGGAGCTCGCGGAGGCGACGCGCATCCTGCATCGCACGACCGCCTGCGCGCTGAACGGGTTGCTGCGGAAGCGTGGGTTCGATGCGCCGGGGTCGGTCTGGGACAAGCGGCAGACGAGCTGGACTACGTTGGTCGACGTCGAGGCCGTGATCGGCCGGGCGATCTACGACGACGTGAACTGCGTCGCGGCGGGGTGGGTCGCGCATCCGTTGGAGGTTCCGTGTGGGCATCACCTCGGGTTCGACCTCTGGAAGGCGGGCGGCATTGCGGTACCGAAGCCCGAGAACGACGCGTTCTCCTCGAAGAAGTTGCCGCAGGAGCTCGAGCTTCGGCTCACGCCACCGATCGCGCTCGTACGTCAGTTCGATGGCGACCTCGACGCGATCGTCGCGTACCTGACCGAGCTTCGTGACGCGCGGTGCGCGCAGCTCGCGAAGGAGCGGGTCGGGCGGGTGCGCGGCGTGAAGAAGATGCGGCACGTGCATCCGTGGGACGAGCCCGACACGGAGCGGGAGGTGGCTGGGGGAAGCGGGCCGACGTTCGCGGTGGGGCGGCCGGGCGACGAGGGGGTTCGCCTGCGAGCGCATTGCCGGAGCGAGTCCTACGCGCACCGCGACGCGCATCGAGCGCGGATCGTTCGGTGGAAGGCGGGCGACCGAACGAGCCCCTGTCCGGCGGGCACGCTGCGTGGGCACACCTTCCTCGGTATGCCGCTCGACGTGCCGGCGTTCGGCGCGATCCTCGGGGCACCGCATCCGTCGCGCGAAGAGGTCGAAGCGGAGCTCGTGGAGAAGCGCGCGCGACGGGCGAAGCTCGAAGAAGCGCGACGCGAGCGGATGCGCTTGCGAGAGGAGCGACGTGAGCGGGCGCGTCAGCTCGCCGAGCTCGAAGAGCTCGAGCGCGAGCTCGAGGACGAAGCGCGCCGCGTGTTGGTGATCGACTTCGACCTCTCGAAGAAGCCGGCCCTGAGGCCGAGCGTCGACGGGACGCCCGAAACGAAGCGCATCGTCCGCCGAGGTCTCGACGACGAGCGGGTGAGAGAGACCAAAGGCGAGCGCGTGATCGTGCTCCGCTCGCGCGACGCGGAGGCTGGGAAGAAGTCGAAGCGCCGTCGTCGAGCTCGTGGAGCCAACGACCCACCTGCCTGACGGCAGAACGCCCGAAGCGGCGATGCGCGGCCCGGACCCAGCCCGAGCCGCGCATCGGTGCGTCCGTCGTGCGGGGTGATTCCGACGACGTGCGGAGAATCCGGTGTGGTCAAACAGCGGATCGTGGAAGAGGCGCCGAGCCGCGCCACCGAAGCCCCGCGAGGCTCAGCGGCGTGAGGCTGCTCCTCCCGTACCTCGTACGGCTGCTCCTCGTACGGCTGATCCTCCCCGCTCCCGGCGTGATGTCGGTTCGACGTTGCGCGCAGGAAGTGGGTACGGTTGCCCTAATGACCGCTGCGACTGCACTCCGAGACACCCTCGCGGCGGAGCTCGGCGAGTCGAGGTGGGCCACGCCGATGGCCGCGCTCGCGGTTCGCTTCTCGGGGCGCGGCCTCGAGCATTTGGGCCGCGCCGTCGCCGGGGTCGTGGATCGGCTCCTCGCGGTCGCGCCGAACGACACGCGTTGGAACGGCTACCTCCCCGGGGGCGGCGACCGCCGACGGGTCGGAAAGCCTCGCCCACTCGCGCGCCGAGCACCGCTCCTCGAGGCGCTCGCCTCGCTCGACGTGCTGCCACCGCACGCCACGATGATCTACGCCGATGACGGGGAAGGCGAGTCGGTCCTCCCGCGCTCGTTCGGGCTATGGCTCGGGCTCGTCGATCCTTCAGTCCACGCGTTCTGCGCGCCCGGTGGGTTCTTGATGGTCGGCTGGCCGATGACGCAACTCGAGCGGGGTGACGCGTTGGTCGCCGACTCCGAGATCATCGTGCGCGAGCTCGCCGCGGAGGTCGCGTGGCTTGGCCCCGCGATCTGGCTCGCACCGAGCCCGCTCTTCAACGCTGCGTCGAACCGGCTCGCGGTCGGCAAGGAGTTTCACGCGCGCCATCCCCAGGTCGGCGCCCCCAGCGTGGAGGCGCATGCGAGCCCCTTCCATCATGCGGCGCGCGAGCAGGGGGTCGACCTCTTCGACGGTGTGCTCACCCCGGCGTGGACGACGTGGCTCTCGAGCAAGCTCGCGCGACGTGTGCGGGGCTATCCGGGAGTCCGCGCGACGCAGGATGGGCTCACCCGCTTCTCCCTGAGCGAAACGGTCCCGTTCGCGATGGACGAGCCCACCTACGCGGCGTGGCGGGCGGGCTGGGAGGCGATGGGCAGCGCGCGCATCTCGCTTCGGCCGCCGACCTTCACACCCACCGAGCAGGCCTCTTCCGAGCACGATGACTGGCATGGGTACCTCGGACGATTCAACGCTCCGACCTTCGCCGCCTCGCTCGAAGACGTCGAGGACGTGCTGAAGCGGTCCATCGTCGCGAAGGAACGCCAGATCGAGGCGGAGCAGGCTCTCGAAGACGCGGTGCGTCGGAGCCCGGAGCAGGTGTTGGTCGCAGCGCAGAGGCTGGCCGACGAAGTCAGCTTCGAAAAAGCGTTGTGGACGCTCGCGGATGCCTTCCCCGCGCTGTTGAAGGCCGGACACGTGTCGGTCGCGGACGTGGAGGCCTGGCTGCGGCGTGGCCTCGACGCGGGGCTTCCGGGAGCACGGACCCAGCTCGCGGAGCGGATGGCCAACGCGGCCGTGGCGGCGAAGCTCGACGTGCTCGCCTTCGAAGCGCTCTTGGCCGCGCGCCCTCGTTCGCCGGGAGCGCGGGCGGAATGGGTCAAACGCCTCGAGCGCATCACGCCGGTGCGGCGGCTGCGCAACGATCCGCGGTGGAGGTCGCTTCGCTGAGCCACCGGATTCGGTGCTCGACGGGTCCACGACGAAGGCGAAGCGCGGTAGACCGACGGTGGCCGAGCCGCCGCACGAGCCCCGACGGCTCTCACCGTGACGGCGCGGCCGGAACGCGCGCGATGAACTGTAGGAACGGCGAGCGGCCCGTGATCTGTGGATCCGCTTGGTGGGCGCGCTGCGCGAGCGCGCGGGCTTTGCGGTGGGCTTCGAGGGCGATGCTGCGGGGCACGCCGGGAGGGAGGTGGCCGACGAAGCCATGGCCGCCGGCGCCTTCGAGGATGATCACCGTCGCGTCCCAGAAGAGCGCGGAGAAGAGGACCAGCAGATCCGGATCCCGAGTGCGGTCCGCGAGGAGCGCGATCTCGCGCAGGCGCTCGGGCTGCACGGGGCGTCGCGCGATGGCGGCCGCTTCGTCGAGCAGGTCGAGGCCACCGAGGCGCACGAGCACGTCGACGATCTCGGCCGCGTGACGTCGCGCGTCGGTGTTCTGCCGCAGGGCACGGAACGAACGCGCGAGGGCGCCGCTCGACATCGCGGTGTCGAAGGCAGTGCGCACGGGGGCGACCGGGACCGCGAGGCCGATGCCCTGCACCCCGCGGGTCGGATCGCCGCGCGCGACGACGAGGCCGATGAGGTTCTCGCGTTCGTCGATGAGCGGCCCGCCGGAGTTGCCGGGATTGACGCTGATGCCGAGCTGCAATCGTCCGTCGTCGAGCGCCGCGCTCACGATGCCGCGCGTCGATTGCGGCTGCTCGCGCGAGGGATCGAGCGGGTAGCCGATCGCGTCGACCGTCTGCCGCACGCTCAAGGTCGGCGGCTGCTCCGGCAACGGGACGACGTTCTCGAAGGGCACGTCCGCGAGCACGAGCAGCAACGCGAAGTCGAGGGTGTCGTCGCGCATCACCACGGTCGCGGGGAAGGTCCCGCCGCCGGCGGGAAGGCGTACCGCGACGTGACGCGCGCCCTCGATCACGTGCGCGGCGGTCGCGATCACGCCGCGCGGATCGACCATCACACCCGTGCCGTGGCCGACGCTCGGGACGCCGACGGTGTGCGTGAAGCGGCTGCCACGGATGTGGCGCGGGACGACGTCGCCCACTGCGAACACGCGCACGGTGGCACGGTCGACGCGGCCGTACTCGACGGCGCCGAAGGGGTTGGCGTTCGGAGGTGTGGCGGCGGGCGGCGTCGCGGCGGGCGCGGCGGGAGGTTGTGCTGCGCTCGGCGTGAGCGGAGCGAGCGAGCATGCGAGCGCCAAGACGACGAACCGAACGAACGACACGCGCGCAGTGTGCAGGATCGTGGCGCGTCGAACAGGGGACGCCGGGTCGAATCACGCGCCGCGTGGCGGGAGCGCTCACACCCACGAGCGCTTCGGTGGGCTATTCGGATGGCAAGCCCGAGAGAAGGGCGCTTTTCGCCCAGATCCGGTCGAAAGAAGCGACGCATCTACCTCAAATGGGGGAGGCGCAGTCGGACGACAGTTGATAAACGCGAACGGATGTTTCGAACGCGCCTCGTCGTCTTCGCGCTCGTCGTCGGTGCGCTCGGATCCTCCGGTGTGCTCGCGCAATCTGCGGACCCCAACGCCGCGCTCCTCGACACCGGCGAGGCGCTGCTACGCGACGGCGAGGCGGTGGCGGCGCGCGCGGTCCTGCGGCGCGCGCACGAGAGCTCCCCATCCGCACGTTCGGCGGGGACGCTCGGGCTCGCGGAGCTCGCGGCGGGCGATCCGATCGCGGCGGACGTGTTGCTTCGCGCGCTGCCGCCCGACGACGCGTGGGTGCGTCGTGAGCAGGCGCGCATCACGGCCGCGCTCGCGGAGATCGATCGACAGGTCGGCGTGGTCGTGCTGCGCGGCGCGGCGGCGGGGCGCGAAGTGCGGGTCGAAGAAGGCGGGGCTCCGCGCCTCGTGGGGACGACGCCGCTCCTTCCGTTTCGCGTCCGGCCGGGGCGCGTGGTGGTGCGCGTGGGGACGGCGAGCCGCGATCTCGTGGTCGGCGCCGGCACCCGGGTCGAGGTCGACTTCGCGACCGAGGTCGCGGCGACGCCGTTTCCCGAAGGACCGCCGGGCACGCCGGACGACTTCTCCAACCCGTTTCCGACGGGGCCGGACGCGCAGGGCGGTACGAGCGGCACCCCGAGCGCGCCGGGCAATCCCAGCGCTCCGGGGACTCCCGGTGCCGACGGAGGCTTCGCGTTCGGTGGTCCCGGAGATGTCTCGATTCCGCCCGCGCTGCGCGAGCGATACGCGCGCGGCGAGGTGGCGGACGTGCCGGCGTCGCGCGGCGAATGGCAGGCGCCGGATCGGCATCGACGACTCGCGATCGGCTTCGCGGGGCGCGGTATTCCCTCGTACTCGCAGATCACCCACGCGTTCGACACCGAGAGCTACTACTCCGATCCCCGTGGGGTGATCGTGCCGTACGTGATGGGGCGGCTGTCGCTCGATCCACGGTTCGCGGTCGTCGCGCGCCTCGCCGTGCCCGTGGTCGTGAACGGAGAGGGCGAAGGCGATGTGTTCGACTCTCGTACGAGCACGACCTGGTACGACGAGTGGGACGGGGTGTTCGGGCTCGAGCTCGACGCGTACGCAGAGCTCGACACCGGGATCTTGTTCATCGACGTCGGCGTTCGTCTGAGGCTCTGGTTCGCGCGCTCGCGACAGATGGTGTCGTCGCGCGGCGACTCCGCGCGCGGCGACGTGCTCCAGGTCGGCCCCGCCGTCGGCGCGGTGCTGCGCCCGGGGCTCTGGCTCGATCGCACCCATCGCGTGCGACTCGCGGCGGAGATCGCGGGCGGCAAAGATCTCTTCGAGGTCGGCGGCGGTCTCGAGATCTTCCTCTTTTGATCGATGGAGCCGTCGATGCGTCTTGCGTTCGTCTTCGTTTCGTTCGTGCTCCTCGCGGGCTGCCGCGAGCCCTACGGCATGGGCCACTTCGGTTCGGTGGGTTGGACCCACGACACCTACCGCTTGCGCGTGCGGTCGCAGAGCGACGGCTCGTTCGTGAGCCCGAGCTGGCGCGTGTCCTCGCACATGCCGAACGGGCGGGTGCGGCGCGACAACCTCCACACGCGACGGCTCGATCGCGACGACGACGGCCGCGTCGACTACGCGTACCGCGCGCTCACGAACGAGCTGGAGCTCGAGCACCGCACGGACGGTGCGAGCCTCTGGGTGAGCACGTTCATCGTGCCGACGGAGCTGCAAGAGGCGCCGCTCGAGCGGGTCGCGCAGACGTTCGTCTCCGCGCTCTCGGGAACCGATCAGGTCATGTTCCACCGCGGGGGGTGGAACGTCGGCTGGGAGACCTCCCGCTACGAGGCGGTCTCGCTCGAAGAGATGCCGGCGGCGGTTCGGGGTTACGCGGCGCACCTCACGGTGCTCGAAGTGCAGCGCACGGACTCGAACGGCGCGACGGGCGCGGCTCGCGCTGCGCTGACGATCGTGCGTCCGCCCTTCGCGTGGCGGGAGGAGAAGCGCGACGGCTCGTTCCGCGAGTGGCCGGTGCTCGTGGTGATCGGGTACGTCGCGGGCGCGGACGCGTTCGGGCGTCATTGGGAGGACTACGGACGTCTGCTCGACTCGGTGCAGATCGGGCGTCCCGAGGGGGAGGCGACGGGAGCGGAGCCGAGGCGCGCGGCGAGCACGCAGGAGGGCGTGAGCTCTGGTGGTGCTGCGACGAATGGTGGTGCGGCGAGCGGTGGTGCTGCGAACGGTGGGGCTGCGAACGGTGGTGCTGCGAGCGGTGGTGCCGCGAACGGTGGTGCCGCGAACGGTGGGGCTGCGAACGGTGGTGCCGCGAACCCGACGAACGGTGCTTCGAGCGCTGCGAACGAGAGCGCGACGACTCCAACTCCGTTCCCCGACGGCGCCGCGACGGATGAGGTGACGCGATGAGGTGTTGGATCGCGAGCCTGTGGCTTTTCGGTAGTGCGCTCGGCGGGCTCTTCGGCTGCGGGCTCGAGCGCATCGACTTCCAACCCCCGCCGCCGACGCCCGACGGAGGAACGGACGCGGGGCCTCCTCCAGCGTCGCTCGGCTACGACGCCGAGTGTCGAGGCGCGGTCAGCGTCTGCAACGGGCTCGCGCAGGCCGAGTGCGAGGCGCGCGCGGAGTGCTCGTTCGTGCAGGCGTGCTCGATGCGCCTCGGCTTTCGGTGCTCGACGCTCGACACCGCGCAGCAGTGTCTGCAGGTGCCCGGGTGTCTCTGGGACGACCGGCTCGAGCTCTGCGACGGCTTTCCGGCGACCGACGTGTGTGAGCGTCTCGCGCCTGCGAGCTGCGGGGTCGCGGAGGCGTGCGAGCTCGTCACGACGCCGACCTGCTTTCCGAAGCGCAACTGCTCGCAGGTCCCGGCGACGGAGTGCTCGACCGTGCCCGGCTGTTCGCCGAGCTGCCGTCCGACCGAGACGCTGTGCGGAGATCAGTGCGTGGATCTCCAGTCGAGCGCGAACCATTGCGGTGGTTGTGGTGTGTTCTGCGCCGGACGCTGCGAAGGTGGACAGTGCTTCGCCTACGCGCCCTGTACGACCGACCTCGACTGTGCGGGCTTCGACGACGGGAACGCGTGCACGGGTCGCACGCAGTGCGTGGGCGGCGGATGCCAGCGCACCCCGCCCGTGGTGTGCGACGACGGCCTCGAGTGCACGTCCGATCGTTGCGACCCCGCGACGGGAGCGTGTTTGCACGAGCCGCGCGACGGGTATTGTTCGTTCCTCGAACGATGCGATGCGACCGCCGGCTGTGTGCGCGAGCCCGGCTGTACGCGCGATTCGTGCGCGCGAGGCGAAGCGTGCGTCGACATCCTCGGGGTCTCGTTCTGCGCGCCCGAAGGGGAGGGGGCCGCGGGAGCGAACTGCGATTCGACGCTCGACTGCGCGGGCGGCCTCGAGTGCACCGACCAAGGCTTCGACGACGTGGTCGGGGTGTGCGGCACGGCGTGCGTGGACGACTCTCGCTGCGGGTCCGAGCTCTGTGTGGGCGGGACCTGCTCTTCGCCCTGCTCGCTCCTCGCGTCCGACACCGTGTGCGGGTCGTCGCTCCGCTGCCAGCACTTCACCGGGGGCGTGACGCGCTGCATCGACAACCGCGACGCGCTGACGGTGGGCACTCGGTGCACGGGCCACGCGCAGTGCTCGCGGGGGTCGCTCTGCATCGGGACCGCCGGCAATGCGGTCTGTCGGGCGGCGTGCGACTACGACGGCAGTCGCTCGTGCACCGCCAGCAGCCTGCGCTGCGTGAGCCTGGACCCACCGCTGCGCGTCTACGGGCGCGAGTACGGCGCCTGCCTCTGAGCGCCACCCACGACGAAGGAAGGCTCGTCGCTCGGAGACGTACCTTGACCCCGCGTCGGTGATCGACCGACGCTCGGAGGCTCATGCCCGTCGCGTCCATCATCCTCGGCATCGTCGCCCTCCTCTTCATGATCGGGGGGTTCCTCATGACGGGGGTGCCCGTCGCCGGCGCGGTGCTGAGCTTCGGCGCGCCGCTCTCCGCGCTCGTGGGGATCGTGCTCGCGGGCATCTCGATGTCGCGCGCCAAGCGCGAAGGAGTGGAGTCGGGCGCCGCGGTGGCGGGGCTCGTCGTGAACATCATCGCGTTCATCCTCGGGCTCGCGGTCGCGCTCACGTGTGGGCTCTGCAACGTGTGTTTCTCCGCGAGCACGGTCGGGGCGGGCGCGGCGGCGGCGAACAACCCGTTCCTGCAGCCGCAGCAGGGCGGTGGCTTCAACACGCCGAACCAACCGAACGATCCGAACAACCCCTTCGGTCAGCTCGGACAACAGCTCGCCGGAGAGATGAGCCGCCTCTCGCTGACGATGACGCTCGCGAGCGCACAGCTCGGATGCGCGGGCGATCCGACGGGGGCGCAGTCGGCGGCCACGACGCTGCACCCGAGCGTGGCGACGCAGTACCAAGGCGTGCTCTGCACGATCTCGGAGAGCGCCCACGAGGCGTTCAGCCGCGGCTGCGACGAAGGCACGCCGTGCAGCACGGTGACGGCGCTCTCGAGCACGCCCGACGCCAACAAGGCCACCGCGCTCGGGCTCGACGCCACACAATGCTTCCTCTACCAGTCCGGGCAGGCGCGGATCATCGGCTGCAACACCGGGCAGGACTACCGAATCATCGCGCTGGAGAACGTGAACGCGGTGCAATGAGGCGCCTCGTCGGGCGATGACGCACGGTCGAGCCGCACGATGTGCGGTTCGCCTTCGCGCGACGTGCTCTCGAAGAGTCGTGCGGAAGACGCGAGTTCGCGTGCTCGTCGCGCGCGCTCGGTCCACGCTCGCGCGCGTGCAGGCTCGCCATCCGCTGCTCGCGTTCTTCGCCGGTGCCGTCCCCGTGCTCGCGGGGATGATCGCGCTCCGGCCGACGGATCCCGTGCGTTTCGATCCGCCTTCCGTGCTCCACATGCCCGAGGAGCCACGATGGATCGCGTTCGTCGGAGGCGCGGAGCCGGCGTCGACGCAGGTCTCGCTCGCGCAAGACGCGGAGCTCGTGCGCACGATCCTCGGTGACGGCGGCGCGCTCTTCTTCGGCGGCGGCAGCGGGACCTTCGTGCAGGTGCGTGACGGTGGTTACCAGTCCGCGGGGGCAGCCGCGGACGATCGCCACCCCGCATCGAGCTTGCGGCAGCGGCTCGCCGACCTCTTCGATCCGCGCGATCGCGCGGTGCGCTACGTGCCGGGACCACGCGCGGACGGCCCTGCGACGCCGGCGGTCTTCTTCGCGGCGTTCGACGCGCTGCGGGGCTCCGACGACCCTTGGACCTTCGTGCTCGCGGGCCACGGCGAAGGCGGCGAGACCCCGCTCGACAGCGTGTTTCACCTCTGGGGTGGGGAGATGCTCGCGGTGTCGGATCTCGCCGAAGAGCTCGACGCGCTCGCGCGGCCCACGCGGCTGGTGGTGACGAGCTGCTTCGGCGGTGGCTTCGCGGAGGTGATGTTCACCGCCGGATCGAGCGAGCGTGGGGTGGCGGAGCCGCTGCGCTGCGGCGTGTTCGCGACGAGCTTCGATCGTGAGGCGAGCGGCTGCGATCCCGATCCGAGGCGCGCCGCACAAGAGAGCTACGCGATCCACTTCTGGCACGCGCTCCGCGGCGAGGATCGTGCCGGGAACCCGCTCGCGGTCGATCTCGACGACGACGGCACGATCGGGCTGCTGGAGGCGCACACGCAGGCACGCATCGCGTCGCGCTCGCTCGACGTGCCGACCACGACGTCGGAGCGTTTCCTCGCGCACACGGCGGACCTGCTCGAGCTCCCGGACGTGCCGCCGGATCCGGAGCTGCCGGAGCTCCGCGCGGAGGCGAGGGTGGTGCGCGAGCTGGGCGCGGCGCTCGACGCGCAGAACGAAGCCGAGGCGCGGCGTCGCCTGGAGCGCGCGGAGCACGTGCTCGAGAACGAAGAGGTCGCGCTCTCGGAGGTCGAGGCGCGCGCCGACGACGCGTTCTACGCGCTGCGCATCCGCGTGTTGGAGCGCCTGCCGATCGCCGACGATCCGTGGCATCCGGATCTGGACGCGGCGCTGCTCGCCGATCGGGACGGACTGCTCGCGCTCCTCACACAGAGCCCCGAAGGGATCGAGCACGCGGCCGCCACGGAGGCGCTCGAGGCAGCGCAGGCGCGGGTGGACGAAGCGCGCGTGGAGTCCGCGGTGCGCTGGCGCCTCCTGCAGGCGTGGGAGGCGATCGCGCTCGCGAGCGCGCTGCGTGCGCACGGGGGCCCGAGCTGGGAGACGTTTCGCGAGCTGCGGGCCTGCGAGATGGGTCGCTGAGCGCGTCGTCGCGGTTCGGCTCGATCGGGTTCCATCGAGGAAGCGAGCGCCGTTCGGCGGCATCGTCTACCCTGCGCGCCGTGCGTGGATTCGGGATTGGGTTGGCGATCGTGATGACGTCGGCTTGCGCCGCCGATCGTGCGGGTTTGGCGGGGCCGGCGCAGGACGCGGGCTTGGCGGACGCCACGCTCGATGCGGCGTTCGATGCGGCGTTCGATGCAGGACGCGACGGGGGCCCGGATGGAGGCTCCGACGGAGGCTTCGACGCAGGCGACTTCGACGGCGGCGTCGACGGTGGCACCGACGCGGGGCCGCCCGAGTGCCGACTCCACGTGGCGGAGGACGGCGACGACGATGCCGCCGGGACTGCCGAGGCGCCGATCGCGACGCTGCTGGAAGCGGTCGCGCGTGCGACCACCGGCACCGTGGTGTGCATCGAAGAGGGGAGCTACCCGGAGAGCGTGGTGCTCGTCGTGCGCGGCATCGTGCTGCGCGGCGGGTACTGCGACGGGTTCACCGAGCAGGATCCCGTGACGTGCCCGAGCGTGATCGCGACCGCCGGCGACGAAGGCGTGGTCGTTCAGGCGGATGGCGCGGTCGTCGAAGGGCTCGACGTCACGGTGGCGAACGCCGACTCGCGCGGCGAGAGCAGCGTCGGGGTGCGCGTCGCGAGCGGGCGCGGCGTGGTGCTCCGCGCACTTCGATTGCGGGTCGGCGACGGCGCGAACGGCGCGAACGGCGTCGACGGAGTCGACGGTGCAGACGGGGACGACGGCACGAACGGAACCAACGGCGGCAGCGACGACACACGCGCGCCCGGAGGGCCCGCAGGCGCCTCGGACTGCGACGCCGCAGGCGGTGTGGGCGGAAGCGGTGGGCTCTCACTGATGGGCGGCGGCGCCGTGGGCGGCGAGGGCACAGGCGGCGCGGAAGGTGGCACGGGCGGCGCGAACCGCGGGTTCTCGCCTCCAGTCGCAGGTGGCCCGGGTGATCCGGGCGAGCCGGGCGTTGACGGCGCCAATGGCGAAGGCGGCTCGGAGGCGGGCATGCTCTCCGCGGACGGTCGCTATCTGCCCGCCGACGGTACGCCCGGCGAGGACGGCACTGCGGGCGGTGG
>CALJLK010000421.1 GCA_937982655.1 uncultured Sandaracinus sp. | reverse complement strand
ACCGAGAAGCTTCGTCGGCCGCTGACCCGGCCGACCGAGAAGCTTCGTCGCGGGTCAGCGGCGAAGCTTCGGAAGCACTGGCGCGCCGCCATCGCGACGCGCCGTCCGCTCAGAAGCTCGCCTCCGCAGCGCGCCGCCATGACGACGCGCCGTCCGCTCAGAAGCTCGCTTCCCGCAGCACGGGATCGAGCGCGCGCCAGTCGTCGACCTTCGTGCCCGGATGGGTCGGCGTCTTGTACGCGCGCTCGCGTACGCGACCGAAGCTCGTCGCTCCGTCGCTCACCACCGGCACGTGCTCGAACGAGATCGCGACGTAGAACATCATGTAGTGGAAGAAGTTCTTCTGCACGATCACGTCGGCCTTGCGCGGATTCAAACCGACATCTCGCCAGAACCTCGGATGAATCGGCAGCGGTGGCTTCTCCATCACGATCACGCTGGTGACCGTCGATCCCTTCGTGACGTCGAGCCGCACCTTGCGGCCGAGCTCGCTCTCCACCGCCGCCATCACGGTCGCGCGGATCGGCACCTCGGGCATGCCGTAGCCCGGCGTCCCACGCAGCACGAGATCGTGCTCGGAGCCGATCGGCAGCGACCACGTCTGCGCGAGCAGCGCCGGATCGTGCACCGGCACGTACGCACGCAGCCCCGAGTCGGTCGACACCAGCCCCTTCACGAGGTGCGTGTTCCCGCCCGGCGCGCCCGCGCCCACGATGTCGTCGACGTCGACGAAGGTCACCGGCCCGAAGCGGCGCTTGCCGCTCGTCTTCGCTCGCTCGATCGCCTCCGGCACCGAGTGCATCTTCGGCAGCGCGACGTTTCGCTCTTCCCACGCGCGCTCCGCGAGCTCGTCCGCGAGCTTCTCCGCGAGCTCGCGATCGCCGTCGGTGCTCACGTGCGCGGACCAGCCGAGGTCCTCCGCGTTCGTGTAGGGGTGCACCATGAAGAGGCTGGCGGAGAGCACGCGCGGGTCCTTCTCCATCGCGCGCATGTGCTTGAACACGCCGCGCATCGGCGCGAGGAAGTCCACCGTATTCCCCCCGCCGAGCACGAGCGGCAGCTTCCGCCACGCGTGCACCGGATCGATCTGCCCACGCAGCGCGCGGATCAGACGGTTGCCCGCGCGGAACCCGGTCGGCGCGAGATCCCAATGCGGGTTCGTGCGATACGCGATCAGCACGTCGAGCGCGTCGACGATGTTGCGGTTCAGGTTGCCGTGCAGATCGAAGCTCGCCGCGAGCTTCGGCTCGGGGCCGACGACCTCACGCACGCGCCGCAGGATGTGCGCCTCCGGCGATTCGCCGAGCCCACGCACCTCCATCGAGCCGTGCAGCGCGAGGTAGACGCCGTCGAGCGGGCCCGCGTTCGCGAGGCGGCCGAGTTGATCCTCGAGGATCGCCTCGAAGGCGTCGCGCGCGATCGGCGCGCTCGGCACCGTGAGGTACGACGCCAGCGGCACCGTCTCCACGTCGCCCGCGAGCCGCGCGGACTGCACGAAGCCGGTCAGCTCCGCGTGCGGCATGAAGCCTTCGAGCTCCTTGCCCTTCAGCGTCGCCGCGTGCGCGAGCGCGTCACCTGCCAGGTGGAACGAGTTGTGGAAGGCGTCCAGTTGGGTGGTCAGCGGCGAGAAGGTGTTCGCCTCGTGGAAGATGCGCCCGTAGGCGATGCGGAGCGGGCGGCCGCCGCGGCCGAGACCGGTTCCGAGCTTGGGCGCGAGGCGAGACACGCCGGATTCGGCGAGGAGCTGCGAGAGGTTCACGAGAAGAGCTCCCCGATGAAGAGGACCAGGAGCTTCTCGCGCACGTCGGGAGAAGCGGCATTGAGCAGCCGATGAATCGGGGCAGACTTGCTGGGCATCTGTCCGTCCACGATCCCGAGCGCGCCGAGCAGCATCGAGCTGTCGATCTTCGCGGCGCCTTCTCCGCCCTTCGCGAGCTGGTCGAGGAGCATCAGCACCTGTGCGGGTGGCTGCTGCGTGGGCGGCAGATCCGCGGCCGCGGCGCGGAGGTCGGCCGCGAAGGCGTCGACGTTGTCGGAGTTGCCGGGATCGAGCGTGAGGTGGATGTGCGCGGGCGAGGCGCCGAACGCGTAGGTCGCCTGCACGTGCCAGCCACGTGCGGTCATGCGATCGGCGAGCTCGAAGACGTCGCCTTCGGTCGTGGTGAACGCGAAGAGGTTCATGTCGGGCTTCGCGAGCAGCCGAAGGCCGGGCGTGGTCTGCACGACCGCGCAGAGCTTCTCGGTCGCGTTCCACATCTTCTTCGCGTTCTCGCGGTAGCGCGCGCGTCCGAGGTGACCGAGCACCGCGACCGCGGCGCCGAGCGCGGCGGCCGACTTCGAGCCGAGCGTGGTGCTGTTCACGATCGAGTAGCCCGACCACTTCGCGCACGCGAAGTACTGCGCATCGCGGAGCGCGCGATCGCGCATCAGCACCGCGGACACGCCCTTGGGCGCGAAGCCGTATTTGTGCATGTCCATCGAGAGGCTGGTGACGCCGTCGACCGTGAAGTCGAAGGGCGGGACCTCGATGCCGTTTTCGCGCAGGAACGGGAGCACCCAGCCGCCCACACACGCGTCGACGTGCATCAGCACGCCGTGCTCCTTCGCGAGGGTCGCGAGCTCCGGGATCGGATCGACCACGCCGTGCGCGTACGAAGGCGCGGAGCCGACCACGAGGATCACGTCCTTCGTCATCTTCGCGCGCGCGTCGTCGACCTTCGCGCGGAAGCTCTCGTCGACGTCCACCGTGACGATCTCGACGCCCAGATACGCCGCCGCCTTGTGGAAACACGCGTGCGCGGTCTCGGGCAAGAGCATCTTCGGCGAGGTGATCTCGGGCCGCGTCTTGCGGAAGAAGTCGCGCGCGGCTTTGACGGCGAGGATCACGCTCTCGGTACCGCCCGCGGTCGCGGTGCCCACGGCGCCTTGCGGCGCGCGCACGAGCTCGAGGCAGGTCGCGATGAAGCCGTTCTCCAGCTTGCGCGTGGACGGATAGGCCGTCGGATCGAGGCCGTTCGCGCCCATCGACGCCACGAAGGCTTCGCGCGCGATCGCACGTGCGTCGTCGCCCGCGTCGTAGACGAAGGCGAACGCGTGGCCGTCGCTCTTGAGGTCCTTGGCGCGGTGGTCGGCGAGGGCGGCCAACACTTCTTCCTGGGATCGGCCGTGCTCGGGGAAGACGCTCGTCATGATCGGGGCTCCTTGGTCACTTCGCTGCGGGCGGCGCGCTTCGTGGGCGAAGGCGCGGAGTGGGATGCGTTCGGCGGAGGCGGCGCGGACGAGCGACGCGGGCGCTCGTCGTTCTGCGTGTCTTTCAGGGCCTCCCGGACGCCGGTGCCGACGTCGGTGCCAGGATCGGTGGCGCTCGCGTGAGAGCCACGGGCCGCGAGACCGTCCGCGCTCCGCGCATCCGAGCTCCGCGCCGCGAGCGGCTTCGTGGGGTCGATCGGCGCCGCGTCGCCCTGTGGGTCACGCGCGAGCGGCGCGAGCAGGTTCTCCCAGAGCAGCCTGTGCACGGGCTCGAGGTCGATGCCCTCGGTGACACGTTGGAGCATCAGCCCGTCGATGACTGCGCGGACGAGCTGAACGAGCGCGTCCGGATCGCAGGGCGCGACGAGGCCCGCCTCGATGCCCGCACGGATCCGGTCGGCGTTCGCGCGACGGTGGGCCTCGAAGATCTTCGCGGCGCCGTGCACCAGCTCCTTCATCCGCTCGCCGCCCGTGGCAGCCAGAGCCTGCGTGAGGAAGACGAGGCGCGCCTCGTTGCCGTGCTGGAACTCGTGCACCGCACGCACCTGCGCGTAGAGCCGACGCAGCGGGTGGCTCTCCTGGTTGATGCGGCCGAGCACGAACGCGGCCTGCGCGATCATCATCTCTTCGAGCGCGGTCTCGACGATCTGGGCGCGGGAGGGGAAGTGATAGAGGAGGGTCGGCCGCTTCAGACCCAGCGCCTCCGCGAGCCGCGTCATCGAGACGTCGGCCCCTTCGCGCTGCATGACCGTCACGGCCTCGCGGGCGAGGGTGCGGCGCTTGTCGTGGTCGAGCGGACGGGCCATCGGATACCTGACGAATCGTCAGATATCATTTCCTGACGCTTCGTCAGGATTGGTCTGTGCGCGAACTCACTTCGCGTAGCGAAATGTCCAACGATTCCGGGAGCGGCGCCCGGACGGAAAGCATGGTGGATCCTTCGGGAACCGCGGTGGATCCTTCGGGAACTGCGGTGGGACGAGGCGGATCCTTCGGGAACGAACGGGATCCTTCAGGAACCGAGGCGGCCCCGCCGTTCGTCAGCGCGCGCTTCCGAAGCCGTCCGTGCGCACTTCGACCAAGCGTGCGTTCACGAAGGTCAATCGACGCTTCAGACGCTCCGGGCCGTAGTCGTAGACCCACTCGTCGATCAGGGTGGCGACGCAGCTTCGGTGCTCGCCGTTGAGCCAGCATCGCCGTCCGAAGCGCTGGAGCTTGGTGTCGGGCTCCCCGCACACTCGCGGGACCTCTTCGATGGAGGCCCCGAGGCTGATCAGGCGTTCGCCGCAGTAGTACGACGCCCGCATCTGGCTTCGAGCGACGGCGGGGCCGAGAACCGTCTGCTCGGACGGCTCGACGAGAGGGGAGCCGAACAGCCACAGAGCCACGGCGACGAATCCGAGCTTCGCGCGCATGCGGTCAGAGTACCGGACGAGGGGAGCAGCGCCCACGCTTTCATCGGCTCCGCGCTCACGCGCGGCCCGATAGTTTCGCGGAATCGTTCAGCTTCGCGGACTGCGTCCGCTTCGCCTCGAACGATTCCGCTTCAATTCGATGGTTCGGTCGCCTGACGGCGACACTCACGTTGCGGCGGGTCGCTCGACCTGGCGGTCGGCTCCAAAACCGCAATTCATGTGAAGTTCGGTGATGCCCGATGCGGCGAGCCCGATGGCTCAGCTCATCGTCTTGGCGAGCTCTTCGATCAGCTCGCGCGCTTTGGGCGAGAGCTCCTTGGGCACGTCGACGTGGACGACACACACGAGGTCGCCGCGCCCTCGCCCGTCGAGCCGCGGAACGCCTTGCCCGCGGATCACGAGCGTCTCGCCTGGCTGAACGCCTGCCGGCACCTTCAGCGGCGTCGGCGGCTCGCCCGACTTCAAGCTCGGGACCTCGACCTTCGCGCCCAGCGCCGCCTGCGGGAACGAGACGTGGAGCGGGTGCACGAGGTCGATGCCGTCGCGCTCGAAGCGCTCGTCGGACCTCACCTGCACGACCACGTAGAGATGGCCGGGCGGTCCCCCGCGCCGGCCAGCTTGTCCTTGATTCGCGAGACGGAGCTGCTGTCCGTCGTCGATCCCCGCCGGGACGTTCACGCGCACGCGCCGCTCGCTCGCGACCTCGCCGCGACCTTCGCACGTGGGGCACGCTTCCTTGATGCGCGAGCCGCGGCCCTGACAGGCGGGGCAGTGGGTCTGCAGGATGAACGCGCCGCGCCTCGTCGCGACCTGACCGCTGCCTTGGCAGGTCGCGCAATGCTCGATTTCCCCGTTCTTGGCGCCCGTCGCGCGGCACTCGCCGCAGGGCGTGGGGTGCTTCAGCTCGAGCTCGCGTTCGGCCCCGAAGACCGCTTCTTCCAGCGTCAGCTCGACCCCGATGCGGACGTCCGCGCCCCGTTGCGGCCCGTCGGCCCGGGCTCGGCGGCCGCCCATGCCGCCCATGCCTCCGAAGAGGTCGCCGAAGATGTCCTGGAAGGACGAGAAGATGTCCCCGATGTCTTGGAAGCCCACGCCGGGGCCGCCAGCGAGCCCGTCGTGACCGAAGCGGTCGTAGAGCTCGCGCTTCTGGGGATCCTGGAGGACCTGGTAAGCCTCCGAAACTTCTTTGAATTTCTCTTCCGCGGTCGGGTCGTCCGGGTTCTTGTCCGGGTGAAATTGGGCGGCTCGTTTGCGGTACGCGCGCTTGAGCTCGGCGGCGTCGACGTCCCGTGAGACGCCCAAGACCTCGTAGTAGTCCGACTTCATGACGGAAGTGGGCCGCACCTTAAGGTGAGCCAGCCGAGAATCAAGGAGCGGGTTTCACGGGCGGGAGGCGGTCCGACGCCGGAGCGGACGCGGCGTCGAGCGGCGTCGAGGGCGAGCGGGGTCGTGTGAGCTCCGACGTGAGCGTCGACGTGAGCGTCGACGTGAGCGTTGACGTGAGCGGACGGCGACGTGAACGAAGTCGTCGACCGGGCGCTGCCAGACGTCTGACGTTCACGTCGCCGACCGCGACCACGACCACCACGACCACGACCACGACCACGTCCTGGTCGATCGAACGTAGGATCGCCCGCCATGCGCACCTGGCGATCCCCCTTGCTCGCATTGCCGGTCTTGCTCGCGTGCCTCTCTCTCGGGTGCGAGGACGGCTGCTCCTGCCAGGCCGACGACGACCCTTCCGGTGCGGAGCCCACCTCGGCCGAGGCTGCGCGCGACACTCCCGCTCCGAGCGCGCCGGAGAGCGACTCGGAGCCCTCGGGAGAAGAGCACGCGAAGGTCGCCGCCGCGGCGGAGGGCGATCCGATCGAGATCGTCGCGCTGGCGCAGGAGTGTGATCGTGGACTCAGCGTGGCGTGCGTGTCGCTCGCCGCGGCGTGGGAGTCCGGCGAAGGCGTGCGCGCGAGCGAGGCGGAGGCGCGAAGGATCTTCCGCGCCTCGTGTCGGCGGGCGGGCGAAGGCTGCCTCGATGCGGCGCGAGTGCATGCCGATCAGGCGGGGCCCTACTACGAGCGCGGGTGCGAGGCGGGGCTCGCAGAGGCGTGTCGTCGTTGGGCCGAGGCGATGCCGGACCGCGCCGAGGAAGCGCGCACGCGAGGCTGTCGGCTCGGCTGGTGGGAGGCCTGCACCGAGCCGGTCGAAGGCTGCGGCGGCACGCTCGCGCGCTGCGTGGAGCGCGCGGAAGCCCTGAAGGCGTCGCGCCCCGCGGAGGCGCGACGGCTCGCGTCGATCGCGTGCCGCGACGAGACGGTCGGTGGGTGCGCGCTCTACGCGGAGCTGCTGCGCACCGACGACGCGCTCGCTGCGCAGGTCGCGTACGAATGGGGCTGCACCGCGGGCGACCTCGCGTCGTGTCGCGCGCTCTTGGATGGGAGCTTCACCCTCGACGCGCCGACCCGCGCGCGCGCGGAAGAACGTGTCGCGACGCTGACCCGCGCGGGGGTGGCACCGAGCGAGTGAGCGGCAACGAGTCCGCGGTTCCGAGCCCGTGGTCTCCGCGCGCGTGACCGAGAGGAGGTCGCGCCCACCGAGCGGTGAGCCACGAACGAGTCGAAGGCTTGGCCGCCACCGCGGGCTGCGTTACATGGCGCCGCATGTTGGATCTGCGTTGGGTGTCGGAGAGCTTGGACGAGGTGAAGGCGCAGCTCGCGCGCCGCGGCTATCGGGACGAGGCCGTGCTCTCGTCGCTCGCGAAGCTCGCGGGCGAGCGGCGCGCCGCGATCGCGGAGGTCGAGAGCCGCCGCGCGGAGCTCAACGCGGCCAGCGGCGCGATGGCGAAGATCGCCGACAAGAAGTCCGCGGAATTCGCGGAGAAGCGTGAGGCGCTGCGCACCCTCGGAGACCAGATCAAGGAGCTCGAGGCCAAGAAGGTCGAGATCGAGACCGAGCTCGAAGGCATCCTGCTCGGGCTGCCCAACGTGCCCGATCCCTCGACGCCGGACGGGCTCGACGAGAGCGCGAACGTGGTGGTGCGGACGTGGGGCGAGAAGCCCGCGCTGAGCTTCACCCCGAAGGATCACGTCGACCTCGGCACCTCGCTCGGGCTGCTCGACTTCGAGCGCGCGCGAAAGGTCAGCGGCGCGCGCTTCTCGGTGCTCAAGGGTCTCGGCGCGCGGCTCGAGCGTGGGCTCATGCAGCTCATGCTCGACCTGCACGTGGACGAGCACGGCTACGAGGAGGTCTGGGTGCCGGCGCTGGTGAAGGACTCGGCGCTGCGCGGCACGAGCCAGCTCCCGAAGTTCGAAAAAGACGTCTTCAAGCTGGCCGCGAAGGTCGGTGAGGACGACGCCGAAGGTGGCTACGATCTCTATTTGATCCCGACCGCGGAAGTGCCGGTGACGAACCTGCACGCGGACGAGATCTTGGAGGCCGATCAGCTCCCGATCGCCTACGCGGCGTACACGCCGTGCTTCCGCAGCGAGGCGGGCAGCCACGGGCGCGACACCCGCGGGATGATCCGTCAGCACCAGTTCGACAAGGTCGAGCTCGTGCGCTTCGTGACGCCCGAGCAGGCGATCGAAGAGCACGAGAAGCTCACGCGCCACGCGGAGGCGGTGCTCCAGCGCCTCGGGCTGCACTACCGCGTGATCCAGCTCTGCGCGGGCGACATGGGCTTCGCGGCGAAGAAGTGTTTCGACCTCGAGGTCTGGTTGCCGGGTCAGGACGCCTACCGCGAGATCTCGAGCTGCAGTTGGTTCGGCGACTTCCAGGCGCGTCGCATGGGCGCGCGTTATCGGCCGGCCCCGAAGGCCAAGCCGCAGCTCCTGCACACCATCAACGGCTCCGGTCTGGCGATCGGGCGCACGCTGGTGGCGATCTTGGAGCAGTACCAGCAGGCGGACGGCAGCGTGGTGATCCCGGAGGCCCTGCGACCCTACGTGGGCGGGCGCGCGAAGATCGGCTGACGGGCGGGTTTCTGATCGGCTTCGCCGACGCAACGTCGTGACTTCGTCGACGCTCGTACGGGGTCGTGCGTTCTCGTCGACGTGGTCGTGGTCGTGGTCGTGGACGTGGTCGTGAACGGCGACGGCGACGCGATCGGGTGTGACGAGACCTCGACGTGATCGGGTTTGGCGACCTCGGTTCTGACGACATCGACGTTGGAATCGCGCGGTCGTCTCACGTCGCCGACCACGACCACGACCACGACCACGACCACGACCACGAAATCGTCTTCGTCTCACCAGCTCAAGACGTCGGACGCGTGACCAGGTCGCAGCAGACGCCGAAGTGGTCGCTCGGGAAGACGCCCGCGCGGTCTTCGTCGAAGCAGAGGCGGGGGCTCATCGGGCGGCCGCGGCCGTTGCCGTCGGGGCCGCGCACGAAGACGTAGTCGATGCGCCGCGGGGCCTCGTGGTACTGGACCGCGAAGGTGTTGCGGCTCGCGTCGAAGGTGAAGCCCGGCCCCGCGCCGAGGTCCGCGTACGCCCACGCGTCCGCGAAACGCACCGAGCGTGGCTCGCCGAGGCGCGTGAAGCCGCCGAGGTAGCGGATCTCGTCGCTGTGCGGCTCCGCGTTCAAATCGCCCATCAGGAGCGGAGGAAACCTACCATCGTCGGGTGCGACCTCCCCGATCAGACGCGCGATCGCCTTGACCTGCAGCTCGCGAACCCAGCCTTCGTCGAGCTTCCAGTTCAGGTGCGTGACGAAGACGTCGAGCTCGCCGATCGGCGCGTCGACCACCGCGTGCAGCAGGCAACGCTTCTGATCGCTCACGTCGCCCCCGGGCAACGGGTGCGCGGTCTCGCGCACGATCGGGAAACGACTGAGCAGCGCGTTGCCGAAATGGAGCGACTGGCCCTTGGGCACCCACGCGACGGCCATGTCGTGCGCGGGCCCGTACGCGCGATGCCACCCCTCGGGCTTCAGCTCGTCCGCTTGGTTCATCGTGCCGCCGGGGGTCACGAGCTCGAGCACCTCTTGGAGCGCGAGCAGATCCGGTTCGAGCGCTGCGAGCTGCGTGCGCACGAGCCCCATGCGCTCGGCCCACGGGCCACTCTTGTTCCAAAGGTTCAGCGTCGCGACGCGCAGACGATCCATCGGCGCGCTTATACCGAATCGAAGCCGAATCCGCGAAGCGGTCGTGGCGCTCGCGTCGCGAGGCCCTGACCACGCGTGCGCACACTCGGAGCTCGTGGAGCGTGGCCTCGTGGGGCTCCAGCTCGCGTTTCGCCTCCGTCCTGCGGGCGTCGCGTTCAGACCGCCTTCGACACCACGCGTGGCAGTCGACGCGCGAGGAAGTCGAGCACTGCGGCGTCGAACGCGTCTGGGCGCTCGAACTGCACGAGGTGCCCGGCGTTCGGGATCAGGAGCCCCTCCGCGTCGGGGATCGTGCGCGTCGCACCGCGCAGGAGATCGGCGGTCGTGAGGTTCGGATGCAGCCAGCGGTTGGGCACGAGGCGATCCTCGGCGCCGAAGACCACGAGCGTCGGGGCGCGCAGCTCCGTGAGTCGATCGTGCACGGGCTCGTCGAGCATCGCGCGCACCCCGGCGGCGAACGCGTGCGCGTAGCCGTCGAGCTCCGGTCCCCGCAAGCGCCGCCGCAGCTCGATCAGCCGCTCCGCTTCACGCGGCCATCCGTGGAAGGCGAGGCCGAGGTGGGTTCGGAGGTCGCCGTGCGACTGCCGCCGCACCCAAGCCGGAGTCACGCTGCGCTGCAACATCGCTTGCTGTAGCGGTGAGAATCGTTCGATTCCGGCGGGCGCGGCGAGCACCAGGGCGTCCACCCGCGCGGGGGCTTCGAGCGCCATCCCGATCGCGAGCTGCGCGCCCATCGAGTGGCCGATCACGGTCGCGGAGCGCACGCCGAGGTGGTCGAGGAGGCGCAACAGACGCCCTCGCCAGAATGCGAGCGTGTAGGCGTACCGCGGCTTGTCCGACTCGCCGAAGCCCGGGAGATCGACGACGATCACCCGAAAATCACGGGCGAGCGTGGGCACGTCGTGGAGCCAACAGAGGCTCGAGCTGCCGAGGCCGTGCACGAGCAGGAGCGCAGGTGCGTGACGCGGTCCGACGTCGCGGTAGGCGACTCGGAACGCGCCCAAGGCGACGTGCTCGGGGGGAGGCCACTCGGACATCGTCGGACGACGAGTAGCACGTCATGTTGCGTTGCACAACGCCGCAGCGAACTTCCCTCGCAGGACGGGCCGCACGTATGACGCGGCGCGGCAGAAGAGAGCCCTCCGGTCGAGCGACTTCGTACGTCGCATTGGCGGCCGCGCCACGACGAGACGTTTGGTGCGACGCCAGCATGACCTCGAACGTCATGGTGAGCGCGCTCGGTGACCCACAGGCTCCGGACATGCACCACGATCTCCGCTCCGCTCCCATCCGCTACGTCGACGTCGGCCACGCGCGCATCGCTCACCGCGTCGTCGGCTCCGGGCCCGACGTCGTCCTCGTGCACGGCTGGCCGCTGCACGGCCTCACCTGGCGCGACGTCGTGCCGCGCCTCGCGTCGCGCTACCGCTGCCACGTGATCGACCTGCCGGGCGCGGGCGCGACCACGTGGACGCGCGACACGACGTTCGGTCTCGAGGCTCACGCACGCACGCTGGTGGACACGATCGATCGGCTCGGCCTCGAGCGCGTCGCCTTCGTCGGTCACGACAGCGGCGCGGCCATCGCGCGCTACGCGGCGGCCACCCTCGGCGATCGCACGAGCGCGGTCGTGATCTCGGGCTCGGAGATCCCGGGGCATCGTCCGTTCTTGTTGCGCGTGTTGCTCACGATGGCAGGCCTGCCTGGCGGCGCGAAGTTGCTGCGCGCCTCCCTCGGCTCGCGGACGATCGGGCGCTCGGTCCTCGGCTGGGGCGCCTGCTTCCACGACGTCGATCGCGCGGACGGCGAGTTCCGCACGCTCTTCGTGGAGCCGCTCGTGCGCGACGACTCGGTCTTCCGCGGGCAGATGCAGCTCACGAAGGACTGGGATTGGACCTCGATCGATCGGCTCGCTGCAGCGCACGCGCGCATCGTCGCGCCCGCGCTGCTGATCTGGGGCGACCGCGACCCGTACTTCCCCGCGAAGAAGGCGGCCGCGATGGTCAGCGAGCTCGCGGGCGGCGCTCGCTTCGTGAGCTACGACGACGCGCGCCTGTTCGTGCACGAAGAGCACCCGACGCGCTTCGGCGACGAGGTGCTTCGGTTCTTGGACGAGACTCGCTCCGTGGCTCCGCGAGCTGCATCCGACGCGCGAGCAGCTCGAGGCTGAGCGCCGTCGCGCCGGTGATCGTCGCGAGCACGCCGAGCGGCCACGTGGCGGCGCCGATGCGGACGCCACCCCAGGCGGGCGCGTCGAGCGCCGACCATCCGAGCCAGAGCAGGAGCCCGATCACGAAGACGGTCGCGGCGCGCACGAGGACGCCGAGCCACGACGCGCGGCTGCGAACCAGCAGAACGACCGCGCCGCTCGCGGCGAGCGAGAGCACGAAGAAAAGGAGCGCTTGAGCGATCGGCTCGGCGAGCACACGGCGTAGTCGCGGCTGCGGCCAGAGCGTTGCGCACTACTCGATGTCGAGCGTTGCGCTCGACCGATCGCCCGGCTCAGCGGCGCGAGTACGGGCAGTCGTCGGAGGCGCTCGGTGCGGCAGCTTCTTGGTAGGGGCAGCCACCCGCGCAGCAGGCCGCCGAGCGCGCGCCCACGAGGGCGGCGGCGCCGAGGACGACCGCGGCGACGACCGAGATGGTCTTTCCGCGCGGAGAGAGCGCGGCCCAGCGGGTGCGCACGAGGTGACGGGTGAGCCCGAAGACGGAGGTCGGTCGCTGCTGCATCGAACGGGAAGGGTAGTCCCACCGCAGACGACCGCCAAGCGTGGGCCAGACGGTTTCGCGCACGGGGTTCGAAGGGGCGCCGCTGGCGCTCGTCGGGGCCACGAGGTCGTCGTGGGAGACGCTCCTTGCGCGGGGCGGGGGTGCGGAACTTCGCGTGGCGTTCGGGTCGTGCCCCAACGATACTGCGCGCCGATGCGGCTCTCCTTCGCCCTCGCGATCGCGTTCGCGGCGCTCCTCCCCACGCGCCGCGCGGCCGCGTGGTGTCAGAGCACGAACTTCATGATCCCGGCTGGGAGCTGTGCACAGCGTTGCGTGACCGAGGCCGACGTCCCCGAAGGTCGCACGCTCCTCTTCCTGCAGTGGACGCGGCCTTGCCTCGAGTGGGTGCTGCACGAACGCGGGGCGCGTGACCTTTCGCGCCTCGAGGTCGAGCAGGTCTTCACGCGTTCGTTCGATCGCTGGACGAGCGTGACCTGCGACGGTCGGTCGGTCGGCTTCGACGTGCGCTTCGATCCGCGTCCGGGTCGCTGCGACGTCACCGAGTACGTGATCGCGGAGGGCAACGCGAACCAGATGATCTTCGTGCCCGAGTGGACGGCGCGCGATCACGACGCGATGGCGTTCGCGCTCACGACCACGTGGTTCTCGACCCGCACGGGCGAGATATTCGACGCCGACATGGAGCTGAACGAAGAGCAGTGGGGGTGGGCGATCTGTCCGCCCGAAGGTTGCACCGACGGGCGGGTCGATCTCGAGAACACCGTCGTGCACGAGCTCGGGCACTTCTTCGGGCTCGCGCACACGCCGGAGTCGGACGAAGCGACGATGTGGGCTTGCGCGGACGAAGGCGAGACCCTCAAACGCGATCTCGAAGCGGACGACGTCGAAGGGATCTGCACGATCTACGGGCCCAGCGAGCTCGTCTCGTCTTGCGAGTACACGCCGCGCGGCGGGTACGACGCGACGTGCAGCACCGCGCGCTCCGGCTGCGGTTGCGCGGCCCCCGGCCTGCCGTCGAGCGGCACGGGCGCGCTCGCGAGCGGTGCGGTGATCGCGCTCGTGCTGACCTGGCGTCGCCGGCGCTGAGCCTCCGACGCGAGACGCGAGACGCGAGACGCGAGACGCGAGACGCGAGACGCGAGACGCGTCTCCCGCGCGCTCACTCGCCGGCGAGCCAACGCGCGACGCCGATCGAGGGACGCGTCGCGTCGCCTGCACCGACCTCCGCGATGCTGCCGCCGAGAACCACCGCGTCGTCGGTCGCGACGACGGCGTCGACCGCCATCGCGCCCACCCCGCCGCCGAGCGCGGTCAGGCGATCGTCCTGGTAGACGTACACGTTTCGCCCGCCTTCCGCAGGCCAGACGTAGCCGACCGCGATCAGCGTGTCGCCCTGCAGCTCGAGCGCGGTGAAGGTGTGTGAGGTGCCTTCGAGCGGCGCGCCGAGGCCACGCTCGGGCGTCGCGAGCTCCGTCCACGTGCCGCCCGCGAAGCGACCGAGCACGCGGCGCGAAGGATCGCCCTCGTCGTGGGTGGCGGCGTAGACGACGTCCTCGCCGACCGCGAGCGCCGAGATCGCCGCGCTCGATCCGTCGCCGAGCGGTTGCCACGTCGCGCCGTCCCAGCGCGCGATCCGCGCGACCTCGCGATCGTCGATGCGGAGGAAGCCTCCCCCGACGACGAGGTCGGCTCCGTGGGCCGCGATCGCGAGGATCGGCCCCTCGAACTCGCCCGGCAGCAGCTCCACCGAGTCGTCGAGCACGCGCGCGACGCGACCGGGCTCCGAGCCGACGCCGAACCACGGGCGGCCGTCGGGTCCGAGCTCGATCGCGAACGCCGTGCCGACGAGCTCGTCGCCGATCGCGCGCCACGCGCCGCCGTCCTCGCTGCGCAGCACGACGACGCGCGGGGACTCGCCCGCCCAACGCGTGCATGCGACGAAGTACCGTCCGTCCGTGTCGACCGTGAAGCGGCTGCACTGCACGTCCTCCGGCAACGCCGGTGCGGCGGGCCGCCACGCGGATCCCTCGAGGATCGCGATCGATCCGTCGAAGGGTGTGCCCCCGAGGTGGGTCGCGGCGAGGAACGCGTGGATCGCGCACGAAGGACCTCCGCGCACGAGGTCGACGATCTGTCCGGCGAGCCCCGCGCCCGCGGTGCCGATCGCTTCGACCTCGTCGCCCACGATCGTGAGCACGCTCTGCGACGCGACGTCGCCCGTCCCCGCGAGCTCACCGCCCACGATCACGCGCTCGCTCTCGCCCGCACCCACCACCGTCGCGCGCTGCACCGGGCCCATCTCGAACACGACCTCCGGCAGGAGCTCGAAGCCACACGCGCCTTCCGTGAACCAGAGGCCCCCCGCACGGCCGGTGGCGATCGCGCGCCACGCGTCGCCGGACCACCGCGCGAAGCCCAACGCTGGCTCGCCGCCCGCGCGATCGAAGCAGCCGATCGCGAGCACGCCGTGCGCGTCGACCACGAGCTCTGCGACGACACCGCTGGCATCCCCGAGCGCGCCGCCGAGCGAGACGCCGCCGCCGAGCCGCTCCCACGCGTCGCCGACGCGGCGTGCGACGCCCGCCGACTCCCGGTTCGCGACGTCGAGCCAGAAGACGCCACCCGCGAGCAACGTGCCTTCGTGCTCGGCGAGCGTGATCACGCGAAGCGACTCCGGGACGTCGAGCGCCGACCAGACGCCCTCGTCGAGCGCCGCGCCGCGCTGCGCCGCCGCGCCTCCGATGCGCGTGAATTCCCCACCGAACACGAGAGATCCGTCGGCTCGCTCGAGGAGATCGAAGACCGGACCGTCGGGGTCCCCGCCGGGCAGCGCTTCCCCCGCGTCGCCGTCGAGGATCGCGGCGTGGCGGGGACCGTCGACGAGCGCGAGGGTGCCGAGCGCGTAGAGACGCTCGCCGACGAAGCGCAGCACACGCACGTTGCCGGTGAAGCGGCCGAGCTCGTCGACCTGTCCGTCGCGCCACCGCACGATGCGACCTTCGCGTTCGCCGCCGCGCTGATACGTCGCGAGGACGACCGCGCCGTCGGGAGCGATCGCGACCGCCGCGTAGCCCTCGGGCGACGGCGCGAGATCGTCCGCGCCTTCCCAAGCCGTGAGCTCCTCCCCGGCGATGCGCGCGATGCCGTGCGCGCGCGTCACGCCGGCCCAGCGGAAGTAGCCGGCGACGAGCGCGCTGCCGTCGGGCGCCGCGGCGACGTCGCGCACCACGGGCGCGTAGCCGTCGAGACCGGTCACTCCCGCGATGGTGAAGCCTTCGTCCCAGCGGCCGCGCGTCGCGAGCTCGTCGGGGAGCTCGGTCGAGCACGTCGTCGTTCCGCCGGCGTCGGCGCCCGCGTCCGGGATCGCGGCGTCGTCGTCCGGGCCGGCGTCGCGGGCGGGCGCGTCGTCGTCACCACAGGCGAGCGCGAGGAAGCACAACGAACAGAGCAGTGCACGTGTCGACATGGCGGCAGTGTCGCCGGCGAATCGTGCGCGACCAGATCGGTCGCGAAGCGCAGCGCAGAATCTGGCGTGAGCAGCACGTCGAGGTGCGCGCGAGAGAGAGTGTG
The DNA here is from genome assembly GCA_937982655.1 of uncultured Sandaracinus sp. Classification (GTDB taxonomy): domain Bacteria; phylum Myxococcota_A; class Polyangia; order Polyangiales; family Houyiibacteriaceae; genus JACKEH01. The sequence goes on along the minus strand of CALJLK010000421.1, from coordinate 2,596 downwards.
TGCTCCAACCGCACTTGGACGAGCGCGTGTGCATCGCCGAACACGAGTCGACCTCGCGCACGCGACGCGGCACGCTGGCGCGCATGCGGATCGAGACCGAACGCCTCTGGATGCGCGACTACGAGGTCGAAGACGCGGGGCCGATGCTCTACTGGCACCTCGATCCCGAGGTGATGCACTTCATCCCCGGGATGCGGCAGACCGATCTCGCGGGGTACCGCGCGACGCTCGAGCGCGTGGTCGCGAAGTACACGCGCTACCGGGAGCGCGGGCTGCCGTGGAGCGCGCTCGCGGTGTTCGAGCGCGCGTCGTGGCGGCCGATCGGGACCGCGCTGCTCAAGCCGATTCCCGGACCGGACGGCACGGACCTCGAGGAGATCGAGATCGGCTGGCACCTCGCGAGGCACGTGTGGGGCCGCGGCTACGCGACCGAGATGGGCCGCGCGCTGATCGACGCCGCGTGGGCGCACACGGACCTGACGCACGTGAACGCGATGATCGATCCGGAGAACGTGCGCAGCGTCGCGGTGGCCACGCGGCTCGGGATGAGCGCGGCGCTGCCGATCGAAACGCAGTACGGCCTGACGCACCGCTTCGTGATCCGGAGGCCCTCGTGAGCGTCCTTCGGATCGTTCGGCTCCGTCCCGGCGACGAGGCGCTGGCCCGCGAGACCTTCGCCACCATGAGCGAGGTGTTCGCGGAGGACGGCGAGGACGCGTCGGAGGCCGCGCGCCTCGACGACGCCTACCTGAGCAGGCTCCTCGCCCGCGACTCGTTCTTCGCGCTCGCCGCGATCGAAGGCGACGAGGTCGCAGGGGGCGTGACCGGACACGCCCTGCCGATGACGCGGAGCGCGACGACCGAGCTGTTCCTCTACGACCTCGCGGTCCGCACGGATCGGCAGCGCCGCGGGATCGGCCGCGCGCTGGTCACCGCGTTGCTCGAGCTCGCCCGGGCCGAAGGCATCGACGTCGCCTTCGTGCCCGCGGACGACGAGGACGAGCACGCGCTCGAGTTCTATCGCGCGCTCGGCGCGGTGGGCTCGCCGGTCACGCTGTTCGTCTTCGAGCGTTGATCAGCGCACGTTCTGGAACCAGTCCGCGAAACGATCGGCGTGCAGCGCGAGCAACGTCGTCGCGAGCACGAGCCCGGTCATCGCGGAGCCCTCGCTCCACGACACACGCACCTCCGGATCGGAGGTCGGAGGCGTCGAGACACGCGCGAGTGGGACGAGGAGGCCCGTCGACGCGACGACGGCGCCGACCGCGAGGATCGTGGGCTCGATCGCCCAGTCGGCCTTCGACGCGTGCAGCAGCACGAGCCCAGCGGGGAGCGCGAGCGCGACGAGGCCGAGAGTGAGCGTCGCGCTCGAGAGCGTCGGCGAGACGCCGCGCGCTTCGACGATCGCGAGCGCGAGCCCGAACGCGCCGAGCGAGGTGCCGACGACCAGCACGAGCAGGATCGCGTCGGAGGAGAGGCTCGAGGTCGTGAGCGCCGCGATCGCGATCGCGGTGGTCGCGAGCGTCACGTGCAGGAGCAGCGCGCGGGGGGTCTGCGCGCGCAGACCGAAGAGCGCCGCTCCGAGCGCGGTGAGCAACGCGAGCGCGAGCACCGGAACGCGCCACGACGCGAGCGCGGCGGGATCGAGCTGCGCGAGGAGGTGGAGCCCGAGTTGCGGCTGCGTGAGCAGCAAGGCGACGCCGAGCGGCGCCTCGCGGTGAGCGTGCACGACGAGGCCGTGCGCGGGGGCGACGCCTTCGCGGACGAGGACGCCCGCGAGCAACAGGCCCGAGGCGACGACGACCGGTGCGTCGATCGTCGCCAGGACGATGCCGGCGAGCGCGAGGGCCGACGCGACCGCGACGTGCTCGATCACGCGGCGCCGGGCCTTGCCCTCGATCTCGGCGAGGAGCGGCGCGGCGGTGAACGGCCAGACGAGCGCGAGGAGCATCGGCTCGCGCACCAGGAGGAACGCCGACCCGATGGAGCCCGCCGCGAGGAGACGGCCGAAGAAGGGTGCGTCGACGCGCTCGGAGGGGGTGCCCACGATCAGCGCGAGCACGAGGGTGCAGAGCGTGACCGCGAGCGCAGCGGAGAGCGGCGTGAACGCGGTCACGACGCCGTGCTCGCCGACGGGCACGACGCCGAAGAGGGCGCCGACGGCGGTGCCGGCGAGCGCGACGATCGCCCAGGGGATCGCGCGGCGACGCGCGACGTCGGCGGATTCGGTGCTGGAGACGAAGACGGTGGCCGCGAGCGCGAGGGCGGCGGTGAGGAGCGGTAGATGGATCATGAGGGTCCTGAAGGTGGAGAGAGAGGCGCACCGCGGTGCGCGGAGAGGAGAGAAGACGTGCGCGCGGATCGCGCGGTGGCGTCGAGGGATCGCGCGCATGAGGGCGCGGTCGAGGTGGGGATCGGCGGCGGCGACGCGATGACGCGGGTTCGTGTCCGGCGGCGCCGTTTCGTTGCCGTCGCGGCTCGCGACGACGACCTCGATCACGACGTCGACGTTGACGTTGACGTGAACGTGAACGTGGACGTCGTGAACGTGGACGTCGTGAACGTGGACGTCGTGAACGTGGACGTCGTGAACGTG
>CALJLK010000420.1 GCA_937982655.1 uncultured Sandaracinus sp. | reverse complement strand
CTCCGACCGCGACTCCGACCGCGACTCCGACCGCGACTCCGACCGCGACTCCGACTCCGCTGGAGGCGCGCGACGCCGAGTCGCCTCCCGTCGCGCCGCGTCCGAGCCAAGCTCCGCGCCGCCGCCACGACGAAGCCGAAGAAGGCGTCGTGGTCGTGACGGGCGTCGTCGGTCGCCTGGGGCAGCTCCTCACCCGCGTCCTGCATCGCTCGCGGACCGTCGTCGGCATCGATCGCCGCGACTTCTCGCACCGCCCGAAGGACGTGATCCACCACCCGTTCGACCTGCGCCGCAAGAAGACGCGCGACGTCTTTCGCGCGCAGAAGGTCGACGCGGTCGTCCACCTCGGCGTGATGCACGATCCCCGCGCGAGCGATCGCGATCGTCACACCTGGAACGTCGTCGCGTTCCAAAAGCTGCTCGAGTACGTGGCCGAGTTCGAGGTGCCGAAGCTCGTCGTGCTTTCGAGCGCGAACGTCTACGGACCGCAGCCCGAGAACCCGCAGTTCCTCACCGAAGAAGCGCCGCTCCTCGGCTCGCAGAGCTTCCGCTCGATGCGCGATCTCGTGGAGCTCGACATGCTCGCGCAGTCGTTCTTCTGGCGGCATCCGACCACGGAGACGGTGATCCTTCGCCCCGTGCACATCCTCGGTCGCGTGAAGAACGCGCCGAGCAACTACCTGCGCCTCGAACGTCCGGTGTCGATCCTCGGCTTCGATCCGATGGTGCAGGTGATCCACGAGCGCGACGTCGTCGAAGCCATCGAGCGCGCGCTCGAGCCCGGCGTGCGCGGCATCTTCAACGTGCGTGGTCCGGGCGAGCTCCCGCTCAGCCGGGTGTTCCGCATCCTCCACAAGACGCCACTGCCGATCCCCGCGTTCGCCGCGAAGGCCGCGCTCGATCGTCTGTGGAACCTGCGGCTGACCTCGTTCCCGTCGCCCGAGATCGACTACATCCGCTACGTCTGCATGGTCGACGACGCGCGCGCCCGCGAGGTGCTGCGCTTCCGACCGAAGTACGGACTCGAAGAGACGGTGCGCGCGGTGAGCTGCGAGCGCTGAACGCGGGAGTTGAGCGACGAGAGCCGAGCGCCGAGAGCCGAACGACGAGAGCTGAACGACGAGAGCTGAACGACGCGGCTGCATGGCTCGCTCGTCGCGCTTGCTCCGCTCCGCGCGCATCGCCATCCTCCGCGCCGATGGCGTCCAAGAAGAAGAGCGGGTTGTTCGCGCCGGTGGCGGGCTTTCGATTCGCCGGCATGGCGGCGGGGATCAAGAAGAAGGCGGGCGCGCCTGATCTCGCGCTGATCGTCGCGGACGCCGAAGTGCCGGTGGCGGCGGTCTTCACGACCAATCGCGTGAAGGCGGCGCCCGTGAAGCTCGCCGCGCAGCGCACCAAGCGAGGCCGCGCGCGTGCTGTGATCGTGAACGCCGGCAACGCCAACGCGTGCACCGGCGAGGCCGGCATGGCCGCCGCGAAGGAGTCGACCGCTGCGGTCGCGCGCGCGCTCGGCATTCCTGCGGCGTCCGTGATCCCCGCGTCGACTGGCGTGATCGGCGTCGTGCTCCCCGCCGCGAAGATCGTCGATGCCGCGCCCACGCTGGCCGAGCGCGCGTCGCCCGACGGCGTCGAAGACTTCGCGCACGCGATCCTCACCACCGATCGCGGCCCGAAGCTCGCACGCGTCGCGTTCTCGATCGGCGATCGCGAAGCCACCGTGCTCGCGGTCGCGAAGGGCGCGGGGATGATCCACCCGAACATGGCGACCACGCTCGGCTTCGTGGTGACCGACGCGCCGGTGTCGAGCGAGGCGCTCTCGGCCGTGCTGCGTCGCTCCGCGGAGCTCACGTTCAATCGCATCAGCGTCGACGGGGACACGAGCACCAACGACACGATCGTCGCGCTCGCGTCGGGCGCGGTAGGCGGCAAACCGCTTACGGGCAAGTCGCTGCAGGCCTTCGAGGACGCGCTCCGCGAGGCGCTCGAAGGCGTCGCGCTCCAGATCGTCGCGGACGGGGAGGGCGCCGAGCACGTGGCGCGCATCGTCGTCACGGGCGCGCGCTCGGACGCGTCCGCGCTCCGCATCGCGCGCACCATGGCGACCTCGCCGCTCGTGAAGACCGCGATGCACGGCAAAGATCCGAACTGGGGTCGTCTGCTCGCGGCCGCCGGTCGCAGCGGCGAGCGCTTCGATCCCGAGAAGGCGGAGGTTCGCCTCGGCGGCGTCACGGTGTTCCGAGCTGGGCTCACCACGATGGACGCGAAGGTCGAGGCGAAGGCCGCCGCGGTGATGAAGCGACCGCGCTACGACGTCGACCTCGTGCTCCAAGAAGGCGCGGGCAGCGCGTTCTACTGGACCTGTGATCTCGGCCACGACTACGTGAGCTGCAACGCGGACTACCGGAGCTGAATGTCGATCCGTGAGCTCGAAGCGCTGTTCGGGGTCGCGGACGTGGACGACCTCGACGCGATCGTCGACGCGCGCATCGCGGCCCTCGGGCTCGTGCCGCCGCGCTCACTTTTCGAAGACGCGCACGACGACGAAACGGAGGCCCATTACGACGACGCGGTCGGTGACGACGAGCCCGTCGACGCGCGCGAGTTGCTCTGGTGGCTCCTGAAGATGGCGGCGCACACGCATCGTCGCGAGCGCGCGCTGCCGCCCGAAGAACCGGAATTGATCTCCGCGTTCGACGCGCTCGTCGCGTCGCGACCCGAAGCCGACGAGACCCACGCGCAGATGGTGATCGACGCGACGTCTTCGCTGGCGCGTGCGCGTGCGATTCGAGCACGCGCGAAGGGATCGGTGCTCGCGGTGGGCGACGACGACGCGACGGTGCTCGCGCTCGCGCTCCTCGATCGCGAGGCGCGTCGCCACGAAGCGACCGAGCCCGTCCACGCAAGCGCAGCTAACACGAGCACGGCCGACGACGCGACCCTCGCGGTGGCCGACGTCGATGCCGGAGTGCTCGCGTTCCTCCTCGCGGCGGGCAAGTCCCTCGGGGTGTCGTTCGACGCGCGCGTCGCCGACGTCTTCGACGACGCGCGCCCCGAAGAGTGGCGCGAGCGCTTCGACGCCGCGGTCACCGATCCGGTGCGGAGCTACGACGCCTGCCTCGCGTTCCTCGACTTCGCGCGTGCTTGCGTGCGACCCGGCGGCCTCGTCTTCCTCGCGGATCATCCCGATTGGAACCTCGAGCTCCAAGAGGTGCTCGACGCCTGCGCCGCGCGAGGTCTCCGTCTCGTCGAGACGCTGCCGCTCGTGCACGCGTACCCCATCGACACGACTTGGATCCCCGATCCGGACGCCAAGGTCGAGGAGCTCGCCGCGCTCGGAGTCGACGTCGACGCTGCGTGGCTCCGGCGCCTCGTCGCCGCCACGCGGGGGTGCACGAACCTCTACGTTCTCGAGCGCGCGTGACCTCACGACGCGGGGTTCTCGCCGCCTGACGCGTGGGTGCACGAACCGCCGGAGCCCACGTGACACTGCTTCTCGCGCGCCGCTCGCCTCACGCGCGGCGAGATCGGTGAATCGCACGAACGAACGCGCTCGCCGGTTTGACGGCCGCGACCCGTGCGTCAGCTTCGCGCCATGATCGACCATCCGATCACCTCCGCCATCCGCATGCTCCGCGCCGAGAGGGTCGCGTACGAGCCGTTTCTCTATCCGTACGAAGAGCGCGGCGGCACGCGCCACAGCGCCGCGATGCTCGGCGTCGACGAGCACGGCGTGATCAAGACGTTGATCTTCGAGGACGACGCGAAGAAGCCGCTCATCGTGCTGATGCACGGCGACCGCGAGGTGTCCGCGAAGAACCTCGCGCGCCTGCTCGGCGTGAAGTCCGTGCAGCCCTGCGCGCCCGCGGTGGCCGACAAACACTCCGGCTATCAGGTCGGCGGAACCTCGCCCTTCGGCACCAAGCGCGCGATGCCGGTGTACCTCGAGCGAAGCATCACGGAGCTGTCGCACGTCCACCTCAACGGTGGGAAGCGCGGCTTCCTCGTGCGGATCGCGGTCCCGGATCTCGTACGTGTGTTGAAGCCGACGTTGGTGGACGTCGCGGTACCGCGCTGACGGAACGCCCGCGCACCGAGACGAAGTCCGAGACGGAGACGAAGTCCGAGACGGAGACGAAGTCCGAGACGGAGACGAAGTCCGAGACGG
>CALJLK010000419.1 GCA_937982655.1 uncultured Sandaracinus sp. | reverse complement strand
GCACGTGCTGCGTTCGCTCTTGGACCGGACGCCGTCCGCGAAGGAGCAGGTCTCCGAAGTGATCTTCGGCGCGACCAACCAAGGCGGCGAGGACAACCGCAACGTCGCGCGCATGGCGCTCTTGCTCGCGGGACTGCCCTACGAGGTCACGGGCGTGACCGTGAACCGGCTCTGCGGCTCGGGGCTCGAGGCGCTCATCCAAGCGTCGCGCGCGATCGCGCTCGGCGATCACGAGGTGATGGTCGCGGGCGGCGTCGAGTCGATGTCGCGCGCGCCCTACGCGATGGAGAAGGCGGACGAGCCCTTCCCGCGCACGCCGCCGAAGATCTACGACACCAGCCTCGGCTGGCGCTTCGAGAACCCGAAGATGAAGGAGCGCTTCGACCTCGACTCGATGGGCGAGACGGCGGAGAAGGTCGCGGAGAAGCACGGCGTCTCGCGCGCGGACCAAGACGCGTTCGCGGTGCGCTCGCACCAGAAGGCCGCCGCGGCGTGGGAGGCAGGGCGCTTCGATCGCGAGGTGGCGCCGGTCACGGTGCCGGGCGCGTCGCGCAAGGATCCGGCGACGGTCGTGGACCGCGACGAGTGTGTGCGCCCCGACTCGTCGGTCGCGTCGCTCGCGAAGCTCTCGCCCGTCTTCCGCAAGGAAGGCACCGTCACCGCAGGCAACGCGTCGCCGCTCAACGACGGCGCGGCGGCCGTGCTGCTCGCGTCGCGCGCGTTCGCGGAGCGCCACGGGCTGACGCCGCTGGCCCGCGTGGTCTCCACCGGCGTGGCGGGCGTGCACCCGAGCTACATGGGCATCGGCCCGGTGCCCGCGACGCGCCAGGCGCTCGCGAAGGCGAAGCTCGAGGTGAAGGACCTCGACGTGGTCGAGCTCAACGAGGCCTTCGCGGCGCAGAGCCTCGCGTGCATCCGCGAGCTCGGCCTCGACGAAGCGCGCGTGAACCTGAACGGCGGCGCGATCGCGATCGGTCACCCCATCGGCTGCAGCGGCGCGCGCATCGTCGGCACGCTGATGAACGTCATGCAGCAGAACGACGCACGCTACGGCCTCGCGTCGCTCTGCATCGGCGTCGGACAGGGGCTGGCCGTGATCTTCGAGCGTGAACGATGACGACGACCAAACCCGGCATCGCGGTCGTCGGCGCGGGCGGCTGGGGTCGAAACCACGTGCGGAGCCTCGCGGGGCTCGGCGTGCTGCGCGCGGTCTGCGATCGCGACGCGAAGGCCCGCGAGAGCGCGCGCGGCACCGGCGCCTCGATCTTCAGCGAGTACTCCGACGTGCTCGCGAACGACGACGTGAAGGGCGTGGTGATCGCGACCGACGCGCCCTCGCACGTCGAGCTCGCGCACGCGGCGCTCGCCGCCGGCAAGGACGTGCTCGTCGAGAAGCCGCTCGCGCTCACCACCGACGACGCGCGCGCCCTCTGCGAGCACGCCGATCACGAGGGTCGCGTGCTGATGGTCGGGCATCTGCTGCTCTTCCATCCGGTCGTGCAGCGGCTGAAGGCGATGATCGACGCGGGCGAGCTCGGCGAGGTGCTCTACCTCGTGTGTCGGCGCCTGAACCTCGGCGTGGTGCGTCGCGACGAGAACGCGTGGTGGAGCCTCGCGCCGCACGATCTCTCGATCGCGAGCTACCTGTTGAACGACTCCCCCGAAGCCGTGTCCGCGCGCGGCGGCGTGTTCCTGCAGAAGGAGCGCGGCATCGACGACGTGGTCTTCGGCACCGTGCGCTTCGGACGTGGGCGGCTCGCGCACGTGCACGTGAGCTGGCTCGACCCGCACAAGGTCCGCATGCTCACGGTCGTCGGCGACAAGAAGATGGCCGTCTTCGACGACGCCTCGACGGACGAGAAGCTCCGCGTCTACGACAAGGGCGTCGAGCCGCCCGCGGTCGTCGGCTACGAAGAGGGCGTGCGCGTTCGGACGGGCGACGTGGTGGTGCCCGCGGTTCGCATGGCGGAGCCGCTCAAGCTCGAGCACGAAGCGTTTCTGTCGGCGATCGAGACGCGGCACGCGCCGATCGCGGATGGCTGGTCGGGGCTCGCCGTCGTGCAGGCGCTCGAAGCGGGCGCACGCTCGCTCGCGTCGGACGGCGCCGAGGTGAAGGTCGAGCGTTGATCGGATCCGCGCTCGTGCGCGGTCCGATGACTACGCGGAATTCGTGCAGCTTCGCGGATTGCGTCCGCTTCGCCTCGCACGCTCCCGCTTCAATCGAGATGCGGCCGATCGCTCGGCCTTCGCGAGCGAAACGCACGGCCCGCGCGGCGGGCGAGGAGAGAGTGTGAGCGAGTCGTACTTCGTGCATCCGACCGCGATCGTCGACGACGGCGCAGTGATCGGCGCGGGCACCAAGGTCTGGCACTTCGTGCACGTGTGCGCGGGCGCCACGGTCGGGAAACGCTGCGTCTTCGGGCAGAACGTCTTCGTCGGCCCCGGCGTGACGATCGGCGACGGCGTGAAGGTGCAGAACAACGTGAGCCTCTACGCGGGCGTGATCGTGGAGGACGACGTCTTCCTCGGTCCGAGCTGCGTGCTCACGAACGTCATGAACCCGCGCGCGCACGTGGAGCGCAAAGACGAGTTTCGCACCACGATCCTGCGGCGCGGCTGCTCGCTCGGCGCGAACTGCACGATCGTCTGCGGCCACGAGGTCGGGGAGTACGCGTTCGTGGGCGCCGGCGCGGTGGTCACCAAGGACGTGCCGCCGCACGCGCTGGTCGTCGGGACACCCGCGCGCGTGATCGGCTGGATGTGCCGGTGTGGCGAGAAGCTCGCGCGTGTGGGAGAAGCGCCCGCGAGCGTGGCCTGCGCCCGGTGCGGCGACGGGTACGCGATCGACGAGAGCGGCTGCCGCCTCGCGACCTGATGTACGACGAACACGACGGGCACGCGATCGCGTCGCGTCCCGTCCGGCGCGGGACCCCGCAGCGATGCTCGGACCCGCGACGGCACGACGAAGAGGTAGAGCGATGAAGATCCCGATGCTCGACGTGGCGGCGCAGCACGCGCCGGTGGAAGACGCGCTCCGCGAGGCGTTCGATCGCGTAATGAAGCACGGGCAGTTCATCCTCGGGCCCGAGGTCGACGCGTTCGAGAAGGCCATCGCGGCCTACGTCGGGACGCCGCACGCCATCGGCGTCTCGAGCGGAACGGACGCGCTGCTCGTGGCGCTCATGGCGCTGGACGTCGGCCCCGGCGACGAGGTGATCACCACACCGTTCTCCTTCTTCGCGACCGGCGGGTGCATCGCGCGCCTCGGCGCCAAGCCGGTCTTCGTCGACATCGAGGAGGGCAGCTTCAACTTGGACCCCACGCTCGTGGGCGCGGCGATCACCGAGCGCACGAAGGCGATCGTGCCGGTGCACCTCTTCGGGCAGAGCGCGAACGTCGCGTCGCTGCGCGTCCACGGGCTGCCGATCGTCGAGGACGCCGCGCAGGCGCTCGGCGCGCGCTCGGACGAAGGCATGGTCGGAACGCTCGGCGCGCTCGGGTGTTTCTCGTTCTTCCCCTCGAAGAACCTCGGTTGCTTCGGCGACGGCGGGCTCGTCACCACGAACGACGCCGCGCTCGCGGAGAAGGTCCGCATCCTGCGCGCGCACGGCAGCAAGCCGAAGTACTTCCACGCGGTCGTGGGCGGGAACTTCCGACTCGACGCGCTCCAAGCCGCGATCCTGCGTGTGAAGCTGCCACTGCTCGACGGCTGGCACGAAGGCCGCCAGAAGAACGCCGCGCTCTACGACCGGCTCTTCGCGGAGGCGGGCTTGCCGAGCGCGTCGCTGCGGACCCCGCCGCGCATCTACGAGGGTCACGTCTACAACCAATACGTGATCCGCACCGATCGCCGCGACGCGCTGCAGAAGCACCTCGAGGCGTCCGGCATCGCGACCGCGATCTACTACCCGCTGCCGCTGCACCTGCAAGGCTGCTTCGCCGAGCTCGGCTACCGCGAGGGCGAGCTGCCGGTGTCGGAGCGCGCGGCGAAAGAAGTGCTCGCGTTGCCGGTCTACCCCGAGCTCGGTGAGGCGGGCGCGCGGTACGTGGTGGAGACGGTGGTCGGGTTCCTGCGGGGTTGAGCCGCGTTTCTTCGCCGCCGACGACGAAACGACGACGATCGTCGATCGTCGCCGTTCACGTCGCCGACCACGACCACGACGA
>CALJLK010000418.1 GCA_937982655.1 uncultured Sandaracinus sp. | reverse complement strand
GGCGGGAGGCTCCGCAAACGAGAAGTCTCGTTTCCGATGAGCTGGACCTCCACGAAGTGAGAGGACTCGTTTTCGGAAGGTCCGGACCCTCCGCGAAGCGAGAGGATCTCGTTTTCGGAAGGTCCGGACCTCCAAAAGTGAGTGGTCTCGTTTCCGACCCTCCGGGCTGGACGGCCGGACGTGTCCCCGAGGCCGGGGGTCATGAAGGCCCAATGTTCTCGGGCGTTGGCAAAAATGGTGGATGTTTGCGCTGGCGGGCGGATGCGGGCCTTTCGGCGCAGCCCGACCTCCAAGATCGGTCATGGGGACTCGCCCACGCGGACGGCGGCACGGAGCGCACTCGGTCGCCTCCGCTGCCGATGCCGGGCTGCGGCTGGACCAGGCCCGGACGTGATTCCGGAGGCGACGGGCGGAGGCGGGACGCGGGTCGGACGTGATGCCGGAGGCTGCGCGCGAAAAGAAACTTCGCGACCGGACGCAACTGGACCACCGAACCGGTCGAAGCGCGCGCCATGCTCGGAACGCTCTCGGGTCGTGGGCTCTCGCTCGCCTTCTTTTCCCTCTTTCTCTGCGCGCGCTCGTTCGCGCAGGTCGCGCCGGCGACGTCGTTGCCGTCTCCGCAGGCGCCGCCACCTCCACCGCCGGCGCCCTCCCCTTTCGTGGAGAACGGGCTTGCGGGCGGCGGCGCGCAGACACCGTTCGGCGGCGTGAGCTACGGCGCGGTGGACGCCGCGACGGTGCGGGTGTTCGCGGTGGGGAACGTGCGGGCGGAGAACGTGCGGGGACGCTCGCAGATCCGGACGGTCGCGATCCCGGAGACGGGGCACGGGAGCGGCGTGGTGGTGGACGCTCGCGGCGTGATCGTGACCGCGGCGCACGTGGTCCGGGGCGCGCATCACGTGGCGGTGCGACTCTCGGGTGCGGACGCGCAGATCGTGCCCGCGGTGGTCGTGCACCAGGACGACGCGCTCGACTTCGCGCTCTTGCTGGTGGGCGTCGACCGACCGCTGACGAGCGTGCTGCCGTTGCCGGAGGCGGCGCCGGTGCTCGCGGTGCGGCAGACGGTCGACGCGATCGGGTTCCCGCTCGATCCCACGCGCGAGCGGCCGCAGTCGACGCGGGGGATCGTGAGCGCGGCACTCGACGACGGGCGCGTGCAGCTCGGCATCAGCGTCAATCCCGGGAACTCGGGCGGTCCGCTGATCGACGAGCGTGAGAATCTGGTGGGGATCGTGGTCGCGCGGGGCGACGTGTCGCAGGGTGTGCAGGGGATCGGTCTCGCGGTCCCGGTGGCGCCGATCAAAGCGGCTTTCGACGGATCGTCGCGCGCCTTCGCCCAGGCGTACCAGGCGCTGCGGGCGAACCCGAGCGCGCGGCAGAGCGCGGAGGTGGTGGACGCGCTGGTGCGGCTCGGTGGGCTGGAGATCTTGGCGGAGGCGGCGGACGTGGCGGACGGGGTCGCGGCGCCGCAGCGGCTCGCGCACTTCGACGCGATCGCGGAGCAGACGCGCGACGCGTCGCTGCTGACGTTGCTCGCGGCGTTCTTCTGGGATGCGTCGCTCGTGATCCTCGAGCGGAGCGGTGGGGCGGCGACGCCGGCGATGATGCCGCCGGGGGACGCGCGGACGGTGGCGACGCGGGCGCAGGAGCGGGCGCGGGAGCTGGCGCGTCGGGCGCACGCGATGGATCCGACGGTGGCGCAGCGCTCGCCGTTCGTGGGGTACCTCGCGAACGTGTCGTCGCCGGGCGCTCCCGGGGTGCCGGAGACCTTCGCGTCGGGGCCGAGCGCGCCGACGCCGGAGCGGCGGGTGCGCCGTGGGTGGTTCCCGACGATCGCGGCGGGCTATCAGTCGGACGTCGCGAACGCGATCTCGAACGGGTTCCAGCTCGCGTTGCATGCGCCGATTCTTCTGACCGGAAACCGTGACTCTTCGGTGCGCTTCGCGTTCGGTGTCGGTTTCGGGTTCTCGTTCACCGTGCACGACGAAGACGGGTACTACGACGACGGTTGGGACTCGTTCGACGTGTACGCGCTCGTGGGACCGACGGTGCGCTTCGGGCGACGCATCGGGCTCGTGGTGCAGGCGGCCTGGGCCCCGGGGGCGCGCGCGGGTTGCCCGTACTGCGACGAGTACGAGTCGGACTGGGAACCGACGTGGCTCTCGTTCCGCTTCTCGATCGGGCCGAGCTTCGGGCGCTTCCACGTGGCGTTCACGGCGCGAATCGCGGACGCGCTGGAGGAGCCGTCGGCGTACTACGGGGAGTACCGGATGCTGGTGCTGCAGATGGGGGCCACGGGCGGCGTGACGTTCTGAGGGCGTTCCGGGGGGCCGAGATCGCGAGACGGTCTCGGCGCGACGAAACGGGCTCGACGCAGCGGGCTCGACGAAGCGGGCTCGACGAACGGGCTCGACGAAGCGGGCTCGACGAACGCGGGCTCAGCGGGTCGGGCCGCCGCGGAGGGGGACGCGGACGCGGATCGGGTCGCCGGGCTCGGGGCGGGCGCCGCTGGTGCGGAGGGCGCCGAGCCAGACCTCGGCGTCGAGGATTCCGGGGCGGAAGCGGTGGCGGGAGACGAAGCGGTCGCCCGCGCGGAGGTGGGCGGGGGAGACGAGGCCGTCGGCGATCAGATCGACGCGGCGGGAGAGCTCGCCGGGGCCGACGCGGAGGGCGAGATCGCTCGGGCAGGGGCCGTGGGCGAGGAGCTCGAGGGCGACGCCGTCGGGGACGAGCCAGGCGCCCACGACGCCGAGGCAGGGCGTGAGGCGGGCGAGCTCGGCGACGTCTCGTGAGTCGTCTCGGGGCGAGGCTGCCGTGGGCTCGCTGGGCTCACCATCACTGGGCTCGCCAGGCTCGCTGGGCTCATCCTCGGCGGGCTCGGCGCGCTCGTCGCCGGACGCTCCCGCGGGCTCGAAGGGTTCGAGGAAGCGGCGCGGGTCCGCGCCTCGGCGGAGCACGAGGTAAGGCGCGGCGTGGGCGATGGCGCCGTAGTCGGCGCGGGCGAGCCAGTCGCGGACGTGGGGCTCTTCGATCGTGCGGAGCAAGTCTTCGCGCTGCGCGTAGCGGTCGCGGTGGGAGAGGTCGAGCACGACGACTTCGGCGGCGCGGTCGGGAGGCGGGGCGCGGTGGATGCGCGCGCGCTCGGCGAGGTGGGGCAGGAGCGGATCGGGCGCTTGCACCGAGGCGCCGGCGGGGATCGCGGCGAGGACGGTGCGGGCGGCGTCGGTGCGCGGATCGGCCGCGAACGCGGCGTCGTTCGGGTGACGGCCGAGCGCGCCGTAGAAGATCACGCTGCACGCGACGATCGCGAGGGCGGCGCCGCGGCGCTTGTCCGCGCGGAGCTTCGCGACGCCGACGATCGTGGCCACGACCACGAAGGGGAGCGCGGGGCTGAGGTAGTGGGAGTCGAGGTTCGGGGTGGTCGGGAACGCGCTGACGAGGTTGACGGCGACGATGGGGAGCGCGGGGACGAGGAAGCGTGCCCCGAGCAGAGGTGGCAAGAGCGCGAGCGGAAGGAGGATGCGCGCGAGGTAGGTCGCTCGCTTGCCTTCGAACAGATGCGAGAAGAGCACGGTCGGCTCGGAGAGCCAGTGGGAGATCACGGCGCCCGGAGTGTCGCCGAAGACGCCGAAATGGAGCGCGAAGGAGCCGGTCTCCGGTGAGAATCGTGGGTGGAGGTAGCCGACGAACAAACCGAGATACGCGAGCGATCCGAGCGCGATCGGGAGCGAGGTGCGCGGGCCGAAGGTGCGGTGGGCGAGCGCGCCGAGGAGCGCGGTGACGAGGGCGAGATCCTCGCGGCAGAGGAGGACGCCGACGATCGCGAGCACGAAGCCGCGGCGATCGCGGGCGTCGAGGCGCTCGGCGGCGAGCGCGAGGGGGAGGAGCGCGAGGGTGCCGGGGTGGGCTTCGTAGGTCGCGACGTGGACGAGGTTCGGGTGCAGCGCGAAGGCGAAGAAGCCGAGCCAGAAGTAGGGGGCGCCGAGGCGGCGCGCGGCGAGGAGGCCGAGGGTCTTGGCGGTGAGCGCGCAGGCGACCGACTGCGCGAGCAGGAGCGCGGGGGCGGTGCCGACGAGCAGGCCGGCGACGCCGATCGGAGCGAGCACGGGCGAGACGTGCAGGCCGAGGACGTGCGCTTCGAGGAAGGGATCCCAGAGGTCGCCGCGCGCGAGACCCCAGGCCATGCGCGTGTAGAACGCGAGGTCGAAGGTGCGGTGGTGGAAGGTCGCGAGGCGCGCGAAGGCGAGCGCGAAGAGGAACGCGGCGAGGCCGTAGGTCGCGAGCTGGCGCGCGGTGCGTCCGGGCGTGCTCACCGCAGCGTTCAGCGCGGTGCTGACGGTCGGGCTCACCGAAGGACTCACGGTCGGGCTCACCGCGGGGCGCTCAGAAGGGGACGCGGAGGCCGATGGAGGAGATCACGCCGTCGCCGAAGCGGTTGGTGTTCCAGCGGTACTCGAAGCTGAGATCGATCGAGGCGGCGCGGAAGACGTCGAAGACGGTGTCGGCGAGGAACGAGGTCTCGAGGAGGAGCTGGAAGCCGAACGTGTGCACGCGGAAGGCGCTCATCTTCGGATCGGCGGTGACGTAGGCCTCGTCGGGGAGCGTCTGCGTGTAGGCGTCTTGGTAGAAGAACGAGCGTCGCTGCTTGTAGTAGCGGTAGCGCAGGCGAAGGTACGCCGATTGAGCGAGCTCCTGGTAGACGCGGATCTCGGGGCTGACCGCGGCGACGTCCCAACTGTCCATGTAGGCTTGATAGCCGAGGTGCACGGAGCTTCGGGTGGCGCGGACGTGGGTTACGAGGCGGCCGGTGAGCGAATGACGGTGGCGCGTCTCGGGGTGATTCTCGGGGCGGAGGACGTCTTGAACCGCGACACGGCGGTAGGCGTTCGCGAGGAAGCCGTCCATCCAGCCGTATTGGTAGGCGACCTGGAAGAAGACGACGGGGGAGAGGATCTGCTCCCACGAGACGTTGAGCGCGAGCGCGTCGAAGTCTTCGCGGAAGGCGTCCGCGCTGGTGCCGCCGCCCGTCGAGGGGCGCATGCCCGCGCCGACCACGAAGCGCTGACGGATCTCGTCGTGCACGTAGAAGAGCGCGGCGCGGATCACGGTGCTGCGATCGTTGAGCGAGAGCGCGCCGGTGAGGCCGAAGCTGTTGGAGAGGTAGTCGGGCTCGCGGCTGATGCGGTAGGCGAGGCCGAGGTCGAGCTGGGCGTCGCCGAGATCGAATTCGTAGCCGCCGCTCAGCGAGATCTGATGGCGGATCTCGGTGAAGCGCACGTCCTCGAGGACGCCCGCGGCTTGGCTCGCGCTCGTGATGCTGTCGACGAGGTAGTCGGCGCCGAGGCGGATGCCGTTGGGGGCGACGAGGCGCACGCCACCTTCGGGGGCGACGACGCGGGTGGACTGCTCCCAGTAGTAGTTGCCGCGGAGCTCGAGGGTGCCGGTCCAGGTGCCCGAGGACTCGTCGGCGTGCGCGACGGAGACGCCGCCGAGGAGAAGAAAGGCCAAGCAGAAGGCACGCACGCCGGGCTGCGTAGCCGATTCGGGGGCGTGTTTCCATGGGGCCGCGCACGTGGACGTGGACGTGGACTCGAGTGTCCGAACGTCACGTGGTGAGCGGCGCTCGACCGTGTGGGGTCGAACGACCGTCGCGAGCGCGTGCAGAGCTCGTCGTGCTCAGGCGGCTGGGCGCTTGCCGAGGAGGAGGCGCACCGCGAGGGCGCCGAGCAAGAAACCGAGCGCGACGGTGAGCACGGTGCGCGCGCCGCCATCACCGGTCGGGAGGAAGGCCCACGCGAGGACGGTGGCGACGGGTGCGAGCAGGCCGGAGAGCCACGCGCGGCCGCCGGTCGGGAGCGCACGCAAGCGCAGGCGCAGGAGGAGAACGTCGACGACGACGAGGTGGAAGGCGATCACGGCGGACATGACGCTCACGAGGAGCATCGCGAGGGCCCAGCCGTCGACGTCGAAGAAGGGGATCACGGCGGAGAGCGACTGCTCGTCTCCCACGATCGCGGCCCAGGTGACGAGGGCCCAGCCCGGGAGGAAGGGGCCGAGCAGCGTGGGCCAGGCCCAGGGTCCGAGCTTCGTGATCGCCATGGGTGGAGGATACGGGGTCGCGCAAGGGTGGGGGAAACGAGGCCGAGACAGAGTCGGAGACGGACTCCGTTCGGCTCACGCGCCGCGGCGAATCACCCGGGGCGCGGGCGCGTAGCGGTGGAGGGTCGAGGTCGTGTGGCCTTCGGGATCGACGATCACCACGCGCACCACGAGGCCGTCGCGACCTTCGTTCTCGACCACGACCTCCCCGGGCGGCAGCGTGGGGTCGAGCACCACCTGCTCGTCGGCCGGGAGCTCGCGAACGAGCTCGGTGCGCACGTCGTGGCGACGCGCTTCGGCGCCTTCGATCGTGACGGAGAGCCGACCTTCGGACGTGGTGGCGCGAACGCGGACCGCGAAGGCGTGGGGGTTGCGCACGCGGTAGTCCTGGGTGCCCCACGCGATGCGCGCGTCGAGGCCAGGGTCGAGGTAGCTCGAGGGCAACGTGTGCGTGCGGTGATCGACGACCTCGAGGCCCGAGCGGAGCGAGGCGAGGTGGAGCGTGCTGGCGACCTGGCAGACGCCGCCGCCGACGCCGCGGCGGAGCTCGCCGTTCGCGATCACGGGCGCGTTGCGGAAGCCACGCTCCGCCGTGCGCTCGCCGACCACCGCGTCGAAGGAGAGCTCGGCGCCGGGGGCGATCACCGCGCCGTCGAGGAGCTTCGCGGCGAGCTCGACGTTGATCGCGCGGCCGCGGTAGGCGCCGCGGGTGCGGAAGCGCGTCGAGGCGTCGCCGAGCGTTTCGTCGAACGCGTCGACGGCTTCGGCGTCGGCGATGGTGCGGTCGACCGCGTGAGCGTGTGCCCCGGAGAGCAGCACACCGAAGAGGGTGGTCAGGAAGAGAGCCTTGGTCGTCGCCCGTTGCATCGTCGTCGCCTCCGATGCGGCTCTTCTCAAGGGGCGGACCACGCGCGGATCGTCGAAAACGGCGCGATCGGGCGGGGCGGGGCGCGGACGTGGACGCGCGACGGCGTGTCAACGGAACCACGAAGTGCGGGACGCTCGCCTTCTTCGCGCGTCAGGAGCGGCGCCGGCTCGGCGTCAAAGCACGATCTTCTCGTGCTCGATCACGCGCTCGAGGGCGCGCTCCATCACGCTGCGCGCATGGGCGGCGAAGAGGGCGAGGTCGGCGTGTAGCTTGGCGTCCGCGGGGTTCTTGTTCTGGCAGCGCTTGGCGTAGCCCTCGAACGCGTTGAGGGAGGCGACGAGCTCGCTCAGGTGGTTCGGGCACTCGCAGTCGACCGCGGAGGGGATCTCCATCAGGCGCGCGAGCTGGCTGGAGCTGAAGCGCGGCGGGGGCGCGTCTTGGGGCGGCGGGGCGGAGGCGGGGGCCTTCTCGTCGAGCATGTGCCGGATGATCACGGAGAGCATCTGGCTGCGCAGGCGCGCGAGGGTGACGGGGCCGCGCAGGGGGCGGCTGACGTTCGAGAGCGCCTCGAGGTCTTGGCGGCGAAGGAACGAGTAGAGCGCGATCACGAGCTCGGCCTGGGTCTGGTCCTTGAGCTGCGCGATGGCGCGGTCGGGCTCCCCCGGTGGGAGCAGGTCGACGTTGAGGATGACGACGTGGGGGGGCTGGCGGCGGCAGTGCTCGAGGAGCTTGTCTAGATCGGTACCGGCGAAGGTGACCTGCACGTCCGCGAGCGGGCCGGCGGAATGCTCGAGCTGTTGAGGAAGGGAATCATCGAGAATCGCGAGACGAATCATGTCCGCGATTGTGGGGCGCAAGTCTTGGGGCGCCAGTGCGACGTCTTGGTTTTGTCTAGGTCGATCTCGAACACCAGGGATCTCCTGACGGGCCACGCGCTCGGGCGGCCGGCTGAGCGGCAAAAAGGGTGGTTCCTTGGTTCGGATGCGGTGGGTTGATCTCGAAGACCAGGGATCTCCTGACGGGCCACGCGCTCGGGCGGCCGGCTGCGCGGCAAAAGCGGTGGATCCTTGGTTCGGATGCGCTCGGGCGGCCGGCTGAGCGGCAAAAAGGGTGGATCCTTGGTTCGGATGGGGGAGAACCGAGTGTTTTCCCTGGGTTGAATGCACTTTTGTGCGATTCGTCACGCGTTTCGCGGGACGGTTTTGAAAATCAATTTCATTATCGGTCGCATGAAGAAGCGCCTGGCGGAGAGCTCGTTGGTTCGCGTCGAACGTTCGTGTGGCTGCGGTCGCGTGATCGAGGTGCACCTCGGGGCGGTGACCCTTCGCTTCGATCACGGGAGCCTCGCGAGCCTACACCGCACCCTCGGGGACGCCCTCGGGGCGCTCGCCCGAGAGCGTGAGGACGCGGCGCTCGCGCTCGACGTGAATCCGCGCGGGCCGATCGGTCAGGCGTGAGCGGTCCGACGACTGCCGAGGACACGATGCGTTCACGCCCTCTCACGCCGCCCACCGTCGTGCGGCCCGACCCCAACGGCGACGTGCGCTGCGAGTGCCATCGGCTGCTCGCGCGCCGTGTGCCGGAGGGCATCGAGCTGCGCTGCGTGCGCTGCAAGCGGGACGTGCTCCTGCGCTGGGAATCCATCGACGCGCTCCGAAGCGAGCCGGTCGAAATCGGGAGGGAATGAGCGGAGCTTCGTGCCGGAAGGACGGTCTCGTCGGGGGATCTCTCTCGGTTTTCGTCGCGGGGATCGTCGTGCTCTCCGCGAGTTTCTTCGCGGGGGACGCGACGGCTCAAAGGTCCGAACGCGCGACGGAAGCGGAATCCGAGACCGGGTCCGAGGCCGTGACGGAGTCCGAGGCCGTGACGGAGTCCGAGGCCGTCACGGAGTCCGAGTCCGTCACGGAGTCCGAGACCGAGACCAGGTCCGAGTCGGAGTCCGAGACGGAGACCACGTCCGAGTCCGTGACCGAGTCCGAGTCCGTGACCGAGTCCGAGTCCGAGACCGAGTCCGTGACGGCGACCGAGTCCGAGTCCAGGTCCGAATCGGAGTCCGAGTCCGAGACCGAGATGGATGCCGAGGCTTCGGACTCGGATGACGACGCGGAGCTCGAGGCGCTGCTCGCCGCCGTGGAGGCCGACGAGCGACGGCGGCGCTCGGTCGACGACGACGAGCTCACGTTGCGTGAGGTCGTGGTCACCGGCACGCGGCGCGAGACGCCGATCGAGGATTCGCCCGTGCAGACCGAGGTGATCTCGCGCGCGGACATCGAGACGTCCGGCGCGGAGACGCTCGCGGAGCTGCTCGAAGAGCACGCGGGCATCGACGTGTTCGGCGCGGTGCGCGGCGAAGGCGTGCGGCTGCGCGGATTGGAGCCCGAGCACACGCTCTTCTTGATCGACGGCGAGCGCACGGTGGGGCGCATGGACGGCACGCTCGACCTCACGCGCTGGCAGCTCGACGACGTGGAGCGGGTGGAGATCGTGCGCGGCGCGGCGAGCGCGCTCTACGGCAGCGACGCGCTGGGCGGCGTGATCAACGTGATCCCGCGTCGTGGTGCGCGCGGCTGGAGCGCGGAGGGACGCGCGACGTACGGCTACGTCGATCGCCGACGCAGCAACCGGCGATCGCGCTTCGAAGGTGGGCCGCGCGCGGACGTCGACACGGAGGGCGAACCGATCCGTCTGCCGCGCGACGACTACGCGGGCACCTACGACTTCACGGGTCGCTTCGGCTACGGCGGCGAGCGCGGCTCCGCGAGCGCGTTCGTCGGCTACCACCGGCTCGATCGTTTCGACCTCGATCCGCGCAACGCGGCTTCGAACGGGCCGCGCTCCGAGACGTGGAACGCGGGTGCGCAGGCGAGCCTGAACGTGCGGCGTACGACGCTGCGGCTGCGCACCGAGTACCAGATGCGCGACGACGTGAGCCTCGAGTCGATGGGGCGCGTGGTGCTCGAGCGGCTCAACCGCACCGAACAAGGCACGGTGTCGTTCGGACCGGAGATCCGTCTGCGGCGCGGCACGCTGCAGCTCCGCGGCGCCTACACCCACTTCCGCGATCAGTTCCTTCGGCGCGTGCGCGACGGCGCGAACGATCGCGAGGCGACGGATACGCGCGAGCAGCTCGGGCAGATGCAGCTCCGCTACCTGCACGCGTTCTCGGACGCGCACGTGTTGACCGTCGGCTACGACGCGTTCCTCGAGTCGCTCGACACGCCTCGGCTCGATCGCACGGGGCGCCGCGCGCGGCTCGCGCCTTACGTGCAGCACGAGTGGACGCCGTCCGAGACGCCCTACCTCGCGATCGTGCCGGGCGTGCGCGTGGACGCGGACAGTTGGTTCGGGGCCGCGGTGTCGCCGAAGGTCCAGGTGCGCCTCGATCCGCACGAGCGTGTGGTGCTGCGTACCTCGGTGGGGCGCGGCTTTCGCGCGCCGGACTTTCGCGAGCTGCTGCTGAGCTTCACCGAGAACGCGAGCATCGGCTACGTGGTGGTGGGCAACGAAGATCTCCGACCGGAGACGAGCTGGAGCGTCGACGGCGCGGCGGAGCTGCGTTTGAGCGAGAAGGTCTGGATCTCGGCGACCGGGTATTGGACGAAGGTCGACGATTTGATCACGACCGATCTGGTCGAAGAACAAGACGGCGTCGCGACGTACACCTACGTGAACGTCGCGGCGGCGCGCACGCGGGGCGTGGAGACGTCCGTGCGTCTGACGCCGCTCGCGGGGCGCCGCGGTCCGCACGGGCTGCGCCTGGATCTCGGCTACGCGTTCCTCGACGCGGACGACCTCGGCCAGGATCGCGCCCTCCCCGGCCGCGCGCGGCATCGGCTCAGCTTCCACGCGCGCTACGTGCATCGCACCACGGGCGTGCAGCTCCTGTGGCGCTCGCAGCTCGTGGGCGCGCGGCCCTTCTACGGCGACGAAGGGCGCGTCGAAGCGGAGCCCTACCTCTCGCTCGATCTGCGGGCCGAGAAGTCGCTCGGCGAGCACCTCCGCGCGTTCGTGGGCGCCGACAACGTGCTCAACAACGGCGGCGTCTACCTCTCCGCGCGTCCTCGAACTTTCTGGGCCGGCGTCGCGGCGCGGCTCTGAGCTCTCGATGCTCCTCCGCTTCACGCGGATCGCGTTCGTTCCCGATCACTCCGACCGCTCCGATCACTTCGATCATTCCGATCACTCCGACCACTCCGATCGTTCACCTCCGATCGCCATCGCGCGACAAACCGACGACCTCGATTGCGAAACCTCTCCCTTCTCCTCGCACTTCTGCTCGCCACCGCCGGATGCGCCGACGATCTCGGCTCGGATCCGACGCCCACGCCGGACGCCGGCCCCATCCCGACCACCGACTCGGGTCCGGCGCCGACTCCCGATGGCGGGCCCGCGCCCAGCACCGAACGCGTGCGCCACACCGACCTCGGTGGAGGCGTGGTCGAGACCCTGGTCGACGGCACTGCGACCGACCGTTGGGTGATGCTCGATCTCGATCGTGGGGGTGCGGAGGTCGACGCGGAGCTGGAGACGGACACCACGTGGGACCTCGCGATCCAGCGCTACCACCTGCGCACCAACGGCGGCGCGGGTGGACCGGCCGACGTGCGCGTGGCGGTCCTCGAGGTCGCCTTCGACGACGTGACGCAGGCGCCGAGCGAAGGTTGGCGCCAAGACGAGCCCCCGGCGGAGACCGAGATCCCGGGTGAAGTGCCGATGGGCTCGGACATCCCGAGCACCGTGATCTCGAACGAAGAAGACCCGTGGTACGTCTACGACGGCGCCACGCACGAGCTCACGCCGAAGCTCCGCACGTACGTGATCGAGAGCACGGAATCGCGATACTTCGCGCTCGCGATGGTCGATTATTATTCGCCGGAGACGGCGAACGCGGGTTACCCGACGTTCCGCTGGAAGGAGGTCCTTCCGCCGGAGACGATCGTGGAGCCCGGGATCGTGGTCGACGCGTCGTCGCGTGACGCGTGGGTCTACCTGACGCTCGAAGGCGACGCGGTCACGGTCGCGGACGAGGCGAGCTCGACGGAGTGGGATCTGGCGTTCCGGCGCACTGGGATCCGCACGAACGGCGGCGTGAGCGGACCGGGATTCGGGGGCGCGCGCGAGACGGATGCGGCGTGGGACATGATCGTGTCCGCGAGCACGGTGGGCTTCGTGGAGGACGCGATGGTTCCGGTCGCGGGACCTCCGGGCTCGGGCGAGGCGCCGGGCAACGCGGCCCTCGCGGGCTGGTTCGACTACGACGGGACCACCCACGTGGTGAGCCCGCGGGACACCGTCTACCTCGTGCGCGGCGCGAGCGGTGACTACGCGAAGGTCCGTGTGCTTGCTTGGGATTCCGGTGTGTTCCGGATCGAGCTCGAGCCGGTGACGCGCCTCGTGGACGTGCGCACCACCACCATCGACGCGAGCTCGACGACGGAGTGGGCGCGCTTCTCCTTCCGCGCGGGGCAGCTCGTCACGCCGGAGGATCCGAGCGCCGACCTCGGCTGGGACGTCGCGTTCCAGCGCACCCTCACCGCGACCAACTCGGGCACCGCGGGCGCGGGCGAAGGGGGAGCGGCCCGTGCGGCGAGCTCGGACCTGTCGGCGATCACCGCCGCGGCTGCCGAGTACACGGTCGACGTGAACGTGCCACCGAGCCGCCCCGGCGCCATGGCGTACGACGGCAACGCCGTGCTCGGGGCGTGGTTCGACTACGACCCCGTCACCCACGTCGTGTCGCCGGCCGACGCGGCCTTCCTCGTGCGCACCGCGGACGGCGGCCACGTGAAGCTGCGAATCACCGGCTGGGCCGCCGGCGTCTACACGATCGAATGGGCGTACGCGGGCGCGGGTCAAACGAGTTTCTGAGCTTCGAACCTCCGCCTGCGACGTCGAGCGTCGATTCGGCTTCGGCAGACGAGGGTTGGCTTCGTCGCTCGGCGCCTCGCGGCGCAAGGCCGTGACGCAGCACCGCGGCGCAGCACCGCTACGCCGCGGTCGACGTGTCGGACCGCTCGGCTCCGAGTGGTGGCTCCGAAGGTCGGCCGAACATTCACGACTTTTCAATCGATTCAGTTCAAACGAGTTTCTGGAGTACGTCATGAACGACAAGTTTGCGATCCCCGCGATCCTCTCCGCGCTGCTCGGCGCGTGTGCGACGCCTGCGACCCCCACCACGCCGACCCCGAGCGTTCCCGCCGCCGAGGTCGAGGCCGCGGCGCCGACCTCGAGCGCGCGCTTCGTCGACGCGGACACGATCCGCGTGCAGGGCACGCTTCCGCCGCTGCCGGTCGGGCTCACGAGCTTCGGGCTCGCGTCGCTCGAGGGCGACCTCTACTTGCTCGGGGGCTACCACGGCGAGCCGCACCGCTACGAAGCGGCGGGGCAATCCGCGGACCTCTACGTGCTTCGCGCGGGCGCGCCGGCGTGGGAGCGCGGCCCCGCGATCGACGTCGGCCTGCAGAGCGTCGCGCTCGTGCGGGTGGGCGACGCGCTGCATCGGATCGGCGGCATGAAGGTCGAGGGCGGCGTCGGTGGACCGGACGGCGACGGCACCGGCACGCTGCGTTCGGTCGCCGATCACGCGCGTCTCGATCCGGCGAGCGGTCGGTGGGAGAGCCTGCCGGCGCTGCCGGACGCGCGCTCCTCGCACGACGCGATCGCGATCGGCGACGCGCTCTACGTGGTGGGTGGCTGGAAGATCGACGGCGCGCCGACCGACGGCACCTACGCGACGACGATGCTGCGCTTCCGGAACGGAGCGTGGGAGTCGATCGAGGCGCCCTTCCAGCGACGCGCGCTGGGGCTCGCCGCGACCTCGCGGCATCTCGTCGCGGTGGGCGGCCTCGCGGGGCGCGCGGTGTCGCAGGCGGTCGACGTCTACGACACCACGACGAACGAGTGGTCCTCGGGGCCTGCGCTGCCGGGCGAAAACACCGGTTTCGGCGTCTCGGTGGTCGCGGTGGGCGACGCGATCCTCGCGAGCGGCAGCGACGGCGTGCTCCATCGCTGGCGGGTCGGCGAGCCCGCGTGGACGGCGATCGGCCGCTTCGCGTTCCCGCGTTTCTTCCATCGCCTCGCGGCGCTCCCGGACGGAACGATCGCGTCGGTCGGTGGCATCGGCGGCATGCACACGAACGGCCGCACGCGGATCGTGGAGGCGCTGCGGGCGGACGGAAGCGCGCCCGCGGTGGTGAGCTTCGAGCTGCCGTGGGAGGGCGTCGCGAAGAACCGCCAGGGCATGTTCGTGCTCGGCGACTACCTCTACCTCTTCGGCGGCAACGACTCGCTCGGTCAGCACGACTTCGCGGCGGAGAACTTCGAGAACGAGGGTTGGCGCGTGCACCTGCCTTCGCTCTCGGTGGAGCGGCGCGCGGACTACCCGGTGCGACGGCAGACGATGTCGACGCTCGTGATGGGGGAGCACGTCGTCTACTCGTTCGCGGGCTTCGGGCACGAGAGCCCGAGCGGTGTCGTCTCGTCCGCGGGGTCCGACGCGGATGGCGCGCAAGAAGAAGAGAGCGTCGCGCACACCCACCCGGAGATCTTCGCGTACGACGCGGAGAACGACACGTGGAGCCTGCGCGCGACCTTGCCGGTGCCGCGCTCGCAGCTCGCGGTGGCGCAGCACGAGGGCACGGTCTTCGTGATGGGCGGCCTCGACTACGATCCGCGGCGCGCGCAGGACGATCAGTTCCGACACCTCACGGAGATCCTCGCGCTCGCGCCGGACGCGGCCGAGCCGCGCACGTTGACGGTGGAGATGGCCGGTGGTCGCCGCGCCTTCGGGCACGCCGCGCACGCGGGCCATTGGTACGTGGTGGGCGGGATGCGCGAGGAGTTCCAGCTCGTCGACGGCTGCACCCAGTTCGACTTCGTTGCCGGGTCGGCGGGGTCAGCCGCCGACGCGACGGAAGCATTCGCGGAGCTCCCGTGTCCGTCCTCGCCGCGTCTGAACCCGCAGCTCGTGAACGTCGACGGCAAGCTCGTGCTGGTCGGCGGCACCACGCGCCTCTCGAACGGCGAGCTCGGCGAGGATCGTTCGATCGAGATCTTCGATCCGACGACGCGCGCTTGGTCGCGCGGCGCGGCGGAGCTCCCGTTCACGCCCAAGCACGCGCAAGCGTTCGCGTGGAACGGGCGTCTGCTCGTCGTCTCGACCCACGACGAAGCGAGCGTGCTGCGCCTCGCGCTGCTCGATCCGAACGCGCGCTGACCGACCGAACCAAACCAAGCGCGCATGCGTCGCGCGCTTCGTGCGCGTGACGCTCTCGCGAACCCGCGAGATCCCCGACGACGGCAGGAGCGCATCGCTCCCGCCTCGACCGAAACGGCCGGTGGCTCGCCCGAGAGATGCGTAACTCCGGGCCCTCGCAATGGTGCGAGACCCTTCGCGCGAGCCACCGGCCGGCCTCGGTTTCTTCACTTACGCCCCGGTCCGTGCCGCCACCGGCTCGGTGCGACCTTCGTGACTGCCACCGTTCGCTCGAGCCACTTGGCGCGGGTCTCTCTGCGCCCTCGTGGGTTTTCTGCTTTCGGGTACGGCGCTCTTCTATCCTGCGTCGATGAGCTACCGCGCGCGTGTCTCCTCGATCCTGCTCCTCGTGGCCCTCGGCTGTGGAGGCGGAGGCACCGCTCCGTCGAACGACACCGAAGGCGGCGAGTCGACGAACGACACCGGAGGCGGCGAGTCGTCGCTCGCGCAGAGCACGGCGGTCGGCGAGGTCGCGCCCGCGCACGGCGCGACGCTCTTCGGGGTGTACGTGGTGGTGGCGGAGCCGGGCGCGGCCGCGCTCGAAGAAGCCGCCGCGCCGCTGCGCGCGCGATCGATCCTCGTCTCCGTCGGCGAGCTCGGCTGCGATGCGGGCGCGGCGGATGCGCTCGGCGTCGCGCCCGACCAGCACGCGGTGTCGGTGATGTTCGAAACGCGCGAGGCGGCCGACGCGTTTGCGGCGACGCTCGCCTCGCCGCCGGCGGGAATCGCCCAGGTCACCGTGGGCTGCGCCGACTGATCCCGCGCTTCGTCGAGGGATCGAGGGATGCGACGCGTGCTTCGTCGAGGCGACGAGCTCGTGGCGCGGATGTCGGCTCCGCCCTCAACGGAGGCGACGTGCGAGCTCGTCGTCGAGGCGCGCGTCGAGCTCTTCGTCGCGGGTCGGATCGGCGTCGGGTTCGATCGTCGGTTCACTGCGGCGACGGCGGCGCACGAAGAAGCGCGCGCCGAGCGCGAGCGCGACGAGCGTGAAGGCGCCGAGGGCGAAGCCGAGCCCTGGAACGCCCGCGCGGCCGGAGAGGTCGAAGCCCGGAACGCGGTCTTGGAGGCGCGCGCGGATCTCGGCGCCGCTCGCGCCTTCGTCGACCCAACGGCGAATGTCGGCCCGCCAGGTCGCGGCGTCGGGGCTCGGGCAGTCGTCGAGGGTACGACCGGGACAGAACGGGCTCTGCGTGTTGCGGTAGATCGACACCGCGCGAGCGCCTTCCTGGGCCGCGGCCACCGCCGGCGGCGAAGCGACCGCGACCGCCGCCGCGAGCAGAGCGAACGCCAACCGACTCATCACGTCAGTATCGCCAGGCCGGGGTCGACCGCCAGCAGGTGCGACATCGAGCCGCAGTACGCCGCGATCGTGTGTGATCGCTCCTGAGCCCCGCCGAACGCTCCTCCCGAGCCTGCGCTCGACTCTGACCGCGAAGTTGGGGGCGCGCGCGACGAACGTGCCCCACGGAAGGTCGGCTGCTAGCGTCCGCGCGCAATGATCGCCGGAATGCTCAAGGCCATGCGGCCCCACCAGTGGGTCAAGAACGGCTTCGTGGTCGCTCCGCTCGTGTTCGCCAAGGGTCTCGGCGACACCTCGATGATGCTGCGGAGCGGGGCGGCGTTCCTCTGCTTCTCGTTCGTCGCGAGCTCCATCTACGTGATGAACGACCTCGCGGACGTCGAGGCGGACCGCGCACACCCGAAGAAGCGACACCGCCCGATCGCGAGCGGCAAGGTCTCGGAGGGCTCGGCCAAGATGCTCACCGCGGTGCTCGCGACCTGCGCGCTCGCGGGCTCTGCGCTGCTCGGTTGGAAAGCGGCGGCGACGATCGCGGGCTACTTGCTCTTGCAGATCGCCTACACGTTCAAGCTCAAGAAGGTCCCCTACGTCGACGTGCTCTGCATCGCGGCGGGCTTCGAGCTGCGTGTGCTCTGCGGCAGCTTCGCGCTCGACGTGCAGCCGTCGATCTACTTGTTGGTGGTCACGCTCCTGCTCTCGCTCTTCCTCGGCTTCGGCAAGCGCGTGCACGAGCTTCGGCAAGCGGAGACCAGCGAGGCCAAGGAGAAGCAGCGGCTCGCGCTGACCCGCTACAACGAGCGCACGCTCATCGTGCTGCTGCAGACGACCGCGCTCGCCACGACCGGCACGTACGTGATGTACACGCTCGACGAGGACACCCGCGCGTTCTTCGGCACCGATTATTTGGCGGCCACGATCGTGTTCACCGAGTTCGGGGTGCTCCGCTTCCTCGACCTGGTGCGCAACAAGAGCGACGCCGACAGCCCGACCGAGCAGCTGCTCAAGGACTGGCCGT
>CALJLK010000417.1 GCA_937982655.1 uncultured Sandaracinus sp. | reverse complement strand
CCCCAGAAGACGCCGTCGAGCCGTGCTCGTCGGCGTCTTCGTCTTCCGTCCGGCCACGATCGCGACGACGACGTCCGATTCCGTCGAGGGTCCATCCACGATCGACACGAGGTCACTAAAGAACTTCGTCCACCGCCCGAATCTCCTCCCGTGACCGTTCCACCGCGATCGAGCGGTCACACCTCCGAAGGGTTTGGCGATCTCTCGGAGTCACGCGAGGACATTCAGTCCTCCATTCCAGGAAGAGGAGACCACCATGGCGATGAGCATCGTTACCAACGTTCAATCCCTCAACGCGCAGAAGAATCTCGCGAAGACCGGCAAGGCGCTCCAGAGCACCTTGAGCCAGCTCTCGTCGGGTCTGCGCATCAACCGCGCGGGCGACGACGCCGCGGGTCTCGCGATCAGCGAGAACCTGAAGGCGCAGACGCGCAGCCTCGGGCAGGCCGAGCGCAACGCCAACGACGGCATCTCGATGCTGCAGACGGCGGAAGGCGGCATGGCCGAGATCGGCGACATGCTGGGCCGCATGCGCGAGCTCGCGATGCAGTCCTCCACGGGCACGATCAGCGACGACGAGCGCGTCTTCATCCAGCAGGAGTTCACCGCCCTGGTGGAAGAGGTCGACCGCATCGCGAACACCGCGGAGTTCAACGGCACCTCGCTCCTCGACGGGTCGGCCACGGGCGTCGAGTTCCAGGTCGGCATGCGCAACGACGCCAACGACCGCATCTCGGTCGACATCGCCGACATGCGCAGCACCGCCCTCGGCACCGGCGGCGGCGGCGCGGCCCTCAGCACCGCGGCGCTCGACACCGCGGGCAACGCGCAAGCCGCGATCGACATCGTCGACGCCGCGATCTCCGACGTCTCGTCGGGCCGCGCCACGATGGGTGCCACGGAGAACCGCCTCCAGGTGACGATCTCCAACCTCGGCACCGCGCGCGAGAACCTCTCGGCCGCCAACTCGCGCATCCGCGACGCGGACATCGCGCAGACCACGGCCGAGCTGACGCGGAACAACATCCTCCAGCAGGCGGGTGTGTCCGTGCTCGCACAGGCGAACGCGGCGCCGCAGATGGCTCTCTCGCTGCTCTGATCGCGGGCTCGCGTCGCGGCGGAGAGCCGTCTCCTCCGGGGCGTCTCCTCCTCCCGTGCTCTCGCCGGGTCCGCTCGGCCCAGCGCGACCACGAGCTCGCCCCTTCGAGCGCCGCCGTCGGTGCCCCCCCATCAGCCACGACGTCGCTCGTCGAGCCGTCCCTCTCCGGAGGGGCGGCTCTTCGCTTTTCGCGTGATGGGCGCATCTCACGACCTCACCGAAGCCCCGACGAGGTCCCGCGCTCTCGGCACGGCACGCATCCTCACCCGAGCGTCGATGGCTTCGAGGCCCCTTCCCGCCTCCGCTCGACCGCCGCGATCCGTGGGTCTCCAATCCACCCCTAAAGACCCGCGGCGATCCGTCCGAGACATCTCGGCGTAGCCAAGGAAGGCTCACCGACGAATCGTCGGATTCTCACGGAGGAGATGTCTCATGGGTACCTTCAGCATTCTCACCAACGTTCCGTCGTTGAACGCGCAGAACAACCTCAAGCGCACACAGCTCGATCAGGCGCGCTCGATGGGTCGACTCTCCAGCGGTCTTCGCATCAACCGCGCGGGCGACGACGCGGCCGGCCTCGCCATCAGCGAGAACCTCAAGGCGCAGATTCGCTCGCTCGGCCAGGCCGAGCGCAACGCCAACGACGGCATCAGCCTCCTGCAGACCGCGGAAGGCTCGATGAACGAGGTCAGCGGCATCCTCACCCGCATGCGCGAGCTCGCGATGCAGTCGTCCACCGACACCGTCGGCGACTCCGAGCGCGCGTTCGTCCAGCAGGAGTTCAGCGCGTTGATGGAGGAGATCGATCGCATCGCGAACGTGACCGAGTTCAACGGCACGCAGCTCCTCGACGGCAGCGCGACCGGCCTCGACTTCCAGGTCGGCATCCGCGACACCGCGAACGACCGCATCACGGTCGCCATCGCGGACATGCGCAGCACCGCCCTCGGCACGGGCGGCGGCGGCGCGGCCATCGGCACCGCGGGCGTCGACTCGCGCGCCAACGCGCAGGCGTCCCTCGACATCATCGACGCCGCCATCCAGGACGTCTCGGCCGGCCGCGCCGGCATCGGCGCCGCGGAGAACCGTCTCCAGGTGACCATCGCGAACATCAACGTCTCGCGCGAGAACCTCTCGGCCGCCAACAGCCGCATCCGCGACACCGACGTCGCCGAGGAGTCCGCCGCGATGACGCGAGCGTCGATCCTCATGCAGGCCGGCGTCTCCGTGCTCGCCCAGGCGAACCAGACGCCGCAGATGGCGCTCAACCTGCTCGGCTGATCTTCCGCGGGGCGCGCGTTCCGGTTCATCCCCCCGCCGGTTCGCGCGCCCCGTCGTGACTCCCCCTTCGTCGCTCGAGGTAGCCCATGCCCGTCGCTTCGTTCTCCGGTCTGGCCTCCGGCATCGACACCGCGACCCTCATCTCGTCGTTGGTGAGGCTCGAGCGCGCGCCCATCGAGCGCCTCGAAGCGAAGAAGTCGGACCTCGGCTCCGTCTCGCGCCGCCTGGGCGAGATCTCGAAGCGCACCGACGCGTTGGCGAGCGCGGCGAAGGACCTCGTCGGCGCGCGGGAGCTCCTCGGCGCGAAGGCGAGCTCGACCGACGAGTCGAAGGTCCGAGTCTCGGCGACCGGAGACGCGACGCTCGGCTCCTTCTCCGTCGAGGTCCGCGCCTTGGCCCGCGCGGAGCGGACGTACTCCGACGGAGTCGCCGCACGTGACGTCGCCGGTCTCGCAGGAAGCGGCACTCTCGGCCTCTCCGTCGGCGGCGTCGCGACCGACGTGACGATCGAAGCGACCGACACCCTCGACGACGTCGCCCGCAAGATCAACGAGTCCGGCGCCGACGTGACCGCGTCGGTCCTCAACGACGGCACGTCGTTCCGGCTGCTCGTCGCGGGCCGCTCGACCGGCGCCGCGAACGCGGTGGAGTTCACCGAGTCGGGCACCACCCTCGGCCTGACGCGGCCCGAGAACGAGCTCGTCGCGGCGCGCGACGCGTCGATCGTGGTGGACGGTCTGGAGATCACCCGCGCGACGAACCGCTTCTCCGACGTGGTCCCCGGCGTGACGTTCGACCTCCGTGGACAGACCACGGGTACGCCGGTCGGCGTGGAGGTCGAGCGCGACACCGACGCCACGCTCGAGAAGCTGGAGACCTTCACGAAGGCCTACAACGAGCTCGTCCGCGGCATCTCGTCCGAGTTCACGTTCGCGGGCGCCGCCCGCATCGGCAACTCTCTCGCGGGAGATTCCACCCTCCGCGGGCTTCAATCGAAGATCTCCGGCACGGTTCTTCAGACGTTCTCCGGCTCTCGACTGGCCGACTTCGGCCTCCGTCTGCAGAACGACGGCACTCTCGAGCTCGACGAAGCCGAGGTTCGCGAGACCCTCGCCTCGTCGCCGGACTCGCTCGTCTCGTTCTTCGGCGCGAATGGAGAATCCGCGGGATTCTCCAAAGCGCTCGACGATCTCGCCAAGCTCTACACGGGGCCCGACGGCCAGTTGAAGACGCGCATCGACGGGCTCGGCAGCCGCTCGCGCGACATCGACTCTCAGATCGAGCGCATGGAGAGGCGCATCGACAAATACGAAGAGAACATGCGCAAGAAGTTCACCGCCATGGAGCTCGTCGTGTCGAACCTCCAGTCTCAGGCCTCGCAGCTCGGTTCGATTCTGACCGGTCTCGGCTGACGAAGAGCCCTTCGCACACGGCGCGCCGGCCGCCCATCACAGGCTGCCCGACCTCCGGTATGCGCATCCGATCGCGCCTTCAGCCCCCGCCTCGTTCGTCCGAAGGAGACTCCATGTCGTTCGCCCTCCAGCGCTACCGAACCTCACGCACCGAGACCGCCTCGCCCGTGCAGGTCCTCGTCCAGCTCTACGACGCGGCGCTCCGCTACCTGCGAGAGGTCGACGCCGCGATCGAAGCGCGCGATCCCAAACGCAAAGGCGTCGCGATCGCCAAGGCACACGCGATCGTAGTGGAGCTCCAAGCAACCCTCGACCACGACAAGGCCCCCGAGCTCTGCGAGCGCCTGCACGCGCTCTACGACTTCTGCCTGACACGCATCGCGACCGCGAACTCGCGATGGGATGCCGCTGCGGCGCGCGAAGCGGCGAACGTGCTCGAGACCCTGCGCGGCGCCTGGGCCGAGGTCGCGGGAGGCGCGCCGTGAAAGACGGCGAGCTCTCCCGCTGGACGAAGCTGCTCGATGCGCTCGATGCCTGCTGGGTCGATCCGATCCGCGCGGAGCCCGACGACGTCCTTCGCATGATGGAGGAGCGGCAGACCCTCCTCGACACCCTCCAGACGTTCGACGCCTCGGCGTTGGAGGAACCGATTCGCGCGAGCCTTCGAGCGCGCCTCGCCGCGCTCGTGGAGCGTGACCGGGAGCTGCACCGGAGCGTCGAGCGCTGGCGCGACGAGCTCGACGAGCACGCAAGCCGGGTGCGCGAGGGCCGCGTCGTGGCGGCGGGCTACACGCAGGTCCCGACCGCCGACACCACCCGTCTGCTCCGGAGGGCGTGATGTCGCCGCGCACTCGACCGCCACCGACGCCGTGCGCGCCTCCGGACGCCTTCTCGTTGGTCCTCATCGGCAGCTCGATCGGCGGCCCCGCCGCGCTCGCGTCGCTCGTCGGCGCGCTCTCGCCGGACTTCCATGCGGCCATCGTCGTCGTCCAACACGCGCCCGCGAGCGTCGCGCGCCCGCTCGTCCGACGACTGGCCGGCGCCTGCCCGCTGGACGTGGTCGTCGTCGAAGACCAGACGCCACTGCGGATGGGCCGAGTCCACGTCGCCCCCGGCGGTGCCCACGTGGAGCTCGAGGGTGACGTCCTGCGCACCCGACACAGTCCCCCCGAGCACGGTTGCCGCCCCGCGGTGGACGTCTTGTTTCGATCCGCGCGCGGCCGCCCCGGCGTCGTGGCGGTCGTGCTCACCGGGATGGGAAGCGACGGCCTCTCCGGCGCTCGCACGTTGCGGCGTCACGGCGCGCGCGTGCTCGCTCAGGACGCGGCGAGCAGCGCGGTCCGGGGCATGGCGGGGCAGGTGGTCCGCGCGGGCCTCGTCGACGCCGTGGGTTCCCCCTGTGAGCTCGGCGCGCTGCTCGAGAGCTGGAGCGTTCGTCACCGCGTGGCGCGCGGACGGCTCGAGCGCGCCACGAACCGCTCGAGCGTCAATCCCTCGGCGACCTCGCTCCAAAGCTTTGACGCCCACGGTCTCCCCCCGTCGGGGAAGGCCCGACACCCGTACGCAGCCCGATCCGGCCCCGACTGATTCCCTCGTAATTTCGAGGACTCTTTTCAACCAGAGCCCAAAGGATCACGCCTGGCACACAACTCGCTCCTCCCCCGTCCGGGGTACGCGACGAGGTGACCATGGCGT
>CALJLK010000416.1 GCA_937982655.1 uncultured Sandaracinus sp. | reverse complement strand
GCGCAGTGGCGCACGCCGACACGAACGCCGACACGCACGCCAGGAGCGTCACGACGACACGAGCGTGCGAGCGAGACGCGTGGCTCATCGAGGTCACGGCACCTGCGCGTCGAGCCACTGCAGGTAGCTCGGCGCGCCCGCGACCACCGGCAGCGCGAGCACCTCCGGGACCTCGTAGGGGTGCTCGCGCGCGATCCACGCCGCCAACGCCTCGAAGCGGGCGTGACGCGTCTTGATGACGAGCTGGAGCTCACGATCGTCCTGGACCGTGCCCTTCCACCGGTAGAACGAGCGCACACCGCCGAGCACGTTCACGCACGCCGCGAGCCGCGCCTCGACGAGCCCTCGCGCGAGGCGCTCCGCCGTCGGTTCGTCGGGCACGGTGCACAGGACCACGAGGGCGCTGGACGAGTGGTCGGACGGGGCGTCGGACGGGTCGTCGGACGGATCGGCGAGCATGGCGAGGGAGCGTAGCAGCTCGACGCTGGACTCACGCCGGCGTCGTCGCCGCCTTTGCTTCCGCTCGCTCGCGCTCGGGGCTTGGAGTAGGGTGCCGCCGCCCCCGTGGTCGCGGCAGCGCGACCCCAGTCGATCGATCAGGTGCTCGCGAGCCGACGAGCTCGCGCGCTGGCACCTCGGAAGGAGTCCTCCATGAGCAAGCAGCCCGTTCGCGTCGCGGTCACCGGTGCCGCCGGTCAAATCGGTTACAGCCTCCTCTTCCGGATCGCCAACGGCGACCTCCTCGGTCCCGATCAACCGGTGATCTTGCAGCTCCTCGACGTGCCCGTCGCGATGAAGGCGCTCGAGGGCGTGATCATGGAGCTCGACGACTGCGCGTTCCCGCTCCTCGCCGGGGTGAACGCCAGCGACGATCCGAACGTGGCGTTCAAGGACGTCGGCGTCGCGATGCTGGTCGGCGCGAAGCCGCGCGGTCCGGGCATGGAGCGCAAGGATCTCCTGCGCGAGAACGGCCCGATCTTCACGAGCCAGGGCAAGGCGCTCTCCGATCACGCCAAGCGCGACGTGAAGGTCGTCGTGGTCGGCAACCCCGCGAACACCAACTGCCTCATCGCGCAGCGCAACGCGCCGGACCTCGATCCGAGCTGCTTCTCCGCCCTGATGCGCCTCGATCAGAACCGCGCGATGACGCAGATCGCGCAGAAGCTCGGCCGCCCCGTCACCGACGTGAAGAAGATGACGATCTGGGGCAACCACTCGGCCACGCAGTACCCCGACGCGTTCCACGCGGAGGTCGGTGGTGAGAGCGCCGCGAAGCTCATCGGCGACCAATCCTGGATCGAGAAGACCTTCATCCCGACCGTGCAGCAGCGCGGCAAGGCGATCATCGACGCGCGTGGCAAGTCGAGCGCGGCGAGCGCGGCGAGCGCGGCCGTCGATCACATCCGCAACTGGGCGCTCGGCACCGCGAAGGGCGACTCGGTCTCGATGGCCGTCGTCTCCGACGGCTCTTACGGGATCCCGAAGGGCCTCGTGTACGGCTTCCCCGTCACCTGCGAAGGCGGCAAGTGGAGCGTCGTGCAGGGTCTCGAGATCGACGCGTTCAGCCGCTCGAAGATGGACGCGACGGCGAAGGAGCTCTCGGAAGAGATGGCCGACGTCGCCGACCTCCTCGGCTGATCCGCCCGAAGCACCGAGTCGACGCAAAGAGCCCGTGGGTGACCGCGGGCTCTTCGCGTTCCGCCCTCGCGACGCGACTCACTCGCTGTCTGCTCGCTCCGCGTCTGCGTCCGCCTCGGGGCGTCGCCACGCGATGATTCCGTTCGCGAGCGGCCCGAGCTCGGTCCAGCCCGCCCGTCGGAGCCGTGACGCGTTCGACGACCCTTCGCGTGTCACCGCCCACTCGGCGCCTCGTGCGTTCAGGTCGTCGATCCAGCGCGGGGAGGGCGGGACGTACTCGACGCGGTTGTCCATCGCGCGGTTCCAGAGCAACGAGAGGAACCCGAGATCCTCCGCGAACGCGACGACGTCGCCCGGTCCGAGCTCGGCTTCGCGTAGCGCGAGCGCACGTGGCGCCACGAAGAGCTCGGAGCGTGGCGCGGCGACTCGCTCGGTGGGGCTGCTCGTGAGGAGGTCCACCACGTCCCGCGGAGTGTGCGCGAACCCCGGCTCTCCGAGCACCAGCGTGACGAAGTGGATCGCCACGATGACGCCGAGCGAGCGCGCCGCGAGCGTGCGGAGCGTGGGCATCGCGAAGAACCCGAGCAGCGGCGCGCAGCACGCGATCACCGGCACGATCCCGAAGCGACCCCACCACATCACCTCGCGGGTGGCCAGCGCCATCAGAACGCCGAGCACGACGAGCAGGAGGCGAACGCGCGCCACGCGATCGAAGCGCCACATGCGGACGAGCGCGCTCGGGAGCGCGACCAGCAGGGCGAGCGGGAGCACGAACGGCAGCGCGTGCCCGTAACCGTGAGGGCGCACGTCGGGGTGATAGAGCCCCTGCATGGGCCACCCGTACATCTCGCGCAGCCAGAGCTCGAAAGGCGGCCACCGGACGACGACCGCGAGCGGTCCTTCGAACGAGAGCCCGAACGGACCTTCGAGGGTCAAAGGCCAAAAAGGGTTCTCGGTGCGCTCGAAGTTGCGCAGGTAGATCGGCGCCGCGCAGAGCAGCACGAGCGTCGCTCCCGCCAGGTGAGGGATCCAACGCTTCCAGCCGAGCTCGGGCGCGCCGGCGGTGCGGACGAGGGCGACGATCGCGAGCAGCGGCACCAACACGGCCGCGGTGCTCTTCGCGCCGGCGAGCATGCCCACCGCGAGCGCCGCGATGCCGAGGTCGGCGACCCGAAGCCGTGGGCGCGTGATCGCGGAGAGCGCGGTCACGAGCAAGAAGTCGATCGGCACGTCGACGTAGGTCGAGCGAAGCTCGAAGGCGATCGCGGGCGAGAGGAGGAACGCGCACGCGAAGAGCACGTTGCCGCGCCGCCACGCCGCAGCGTTCTGCGCCAGGGTGAAGAGGGCCGCTCCGAGCGCGGGGAACGCGAGGATCGAGGGCAGCTCGATCCACGTCGCGTCGGAGGTCACGACGAATGCGGCGGCGATCGTCTCGATCAGGCGCGGGTAGCCGTTGATGACCTGGGTCGCGTCGCGCGGCAGCTCGACCCAATCGAAGCCGCGGTACTGCACCGCGAACCCCACCATCGAGTCGTGGTACCACATGCCGTCCCACGACGTGCTCGGCGCGAGGTAGGTGAGGAGCGTCGTCCACCCGAGCACCGCTGCGGTCGACGCGAGCGCGAGAGGCACCAGACGATCCCCGAGGCGCCACGCGTCGCGCGCGACGACCCAGGGGCTGAGCAGAAGGTCGCGCAGATCGGGCCAGAGGTGCGCGAGCGGGGTGCGCGACGCGACCACGAGCAGCAGCGACGCCGACACGATTGCGAGCCCGACTCCGCCGGGGGTGAACAGCCCGAGCCAACCGAGCGCGTAGGGTGGCAGCGCGAGCACCGCGAACGCGACCACGGAGCGGTCGACCGCGCCGCGAGCGCCGGAGCGGCCGAGGCGGAGGCCGACCGCGCATCCCGCGAGGAGCGCGGGGAGGAGGAGCAGCAGCGGCGCGAACGCGATCACGGCGCTCCGAGACCGCGCCGGCTGGCTCGCGCGCAGCATCGACCCGCGGCGTGGAGCGTTCGGTCTTGGCTGCTCGAGGAGGGAAGGGCCACGTTCGTCGTTCGCGTGCTGCTTGCGCGCGAGGGCCGCGGAGTATACACGGCAGCCGTCTCGGCGCCCCTCTCTCGGCGGCGCCTCATCCCCTCGAAATCGAAGCGGTCTCGGGCACCACGGAGCGGACGCGAGTCCGTCGAGCGGCCCGGCACCGCGGAACCTACGGGGCCACGAAAGGCGCGGCCCCCCAATCACGGCGGTACCCCATGGCCATCGAACGCACCCTCTCCATCATCAAGCCCGACGCGACCGAGAACGACAACGTCGGCGGCATCCTCCAGCTCATCGAGAAGTCCGGCCTCCGCATCGTCGCGATGCGCCGCATGCACCTCACCAAGGCGCAGGCGGGCGGCTTCTACGAGGTCCACAAGGAGCGCCCGTTCTTCGGCGAGCTCGTCGACTTCATGACGCGCAGCCCGGTGGTGGTGAGCGTGCTCGAGGGCGAGGACGCGGTCGCGAAGTACCGCGAGGTCATGGGCGCGACGGATCCGAAGAAGGCGGCGGACGGCACGATCCGCAAGCTCTTCGCCAAGGACATCGGCGAGAACTCGGTGCACGGCTCCGACTCGCTCGAGAACGCGAAGCGCGAGATCGCGTTCTTCTTCGCCGAGGCCGACCTGCTCTGATCGCGGCGTCGCTCCACGAATCAGCTTCC
>CALJLK010000415.1 GCA_937982655.1 uncultured Sandaracinus sp. | reverse complement strand
AGACCGTGACGCAGGCCGAGACCGTGACGCAGGCCGAGACCGTGACGCAGGCCGACACCCTGCCCGTCGGGACACGCGAGCTGCGCGTGTCCACGCCCAGCCATCCCGTGCCCTCCGATGCGCCGCACGCGATCGTTCACGTACCGGCGCGGGCCGAGCGAGAGACCGTCGTCTTCCTCCACGGTTGGAGCGGCTGCGTGCGGGTGCTCGCGAACCGCGGTGAGCTCGCGTGTGCACGTCGCCATCGACGCGAGCGTGGTTGGGACCTGCTCGCTGCCGCACGCTCCAGTCGCGCGCGATGGCTCTTTCCGCAGCTCGCCTTTCGCGCCCGCGACGGTTCACCGGGTCGCTTTCGGGAGCCCGCGTTCGCGCGCGCCTACCTCGACGAGCTCGGTCTCGCCGACGGTCCGATCGTGCTCACCGCACACTCCGCGGGCTTCGAGACCGCGCTCGCGTGGCTGCGCAGCGACGTGCGCGAACGGATCCGCGCCGTCGTGCTCTTCGACGCGCTCTACGCGGGCGCCCACGCGTTCGCGGACTGGGCGCTCGAAACACCCGATCGTCGGCTCGTGTCGTACGTGATCGGTCAGGGAGGTACGCGACGCGAGAACGAGCGGCTGCGGGCGTACGTGAGCGCGCGCGGCGCCGTCGTCGGCGACTCGATCGAACGCGACGCGCCGGTGCGAATCGTGGAGGGACGGGCAGCGCACGGCGACCTCCCCGCGCGGCACCTCGCGGAGGTCCTGAGCGCGCTCGAACGGTGAGACGCGAGACCACGCGATGCCTCAGCCGAGGATGGCCAACACCTCGGCCACCGACTTCGCGGAGAGGAGCCGTTCGCGGACGTCGCGTCGCCGGAGCAGACGCGACACCTCCGCGAGCGCCTTCAGGTGCTGGCTCGGCCGATCCTCGGGCGCGAGGATCGCGACGAAGACGTGGACGTGCTCTCCGTCCACCGCGTCGAAGGGCACGCCCGCGTGATGGATCGCGAGCGCCGCCCGGATTCCGTCGAGCCCGGGGACCCGGCCGTGTGGTATCGCGACTCCGCTGCCGACCCCGGTGCTCGCGAGCGATTCGCGCGCCATGAGCGACCGGTAGACACGTTCCGGGTCGACGCCGTCGGCCACGAAGAGCGCGCTCAAGGCGAGCAAGGCGGAAGGCTTGTCGGAGGCCTCGAGCGCGAGGCTCACGCGCTCAGGTCCGAGCAACTCCGCGAGCAACATCGTGAATCGAGGTACTCGATCTGCCCGCATGCGCGCAAGCCGGACGCGCGCCCGAAACGCAGTCGCGGCAGCCGGATCGTGCGCGACTCGAGCCGAAGCTCAGCGCTTGCGGCTCGCCTGCGCGGCCTTCGCCTCGCGCACCTGGCGGTCGATCTTGTCGAGGCAGAGGTCGATCGACGAGTACATGTCGTCCGACTCCTCCCGCCCCGCGAAACGTCCGCCGTCCGCCGTCACCGAGATGTCCACCACGTGCAGGTGCCGCTCCATCGAGATCGTCACGTCGGCGGTCAGCGGAGCCCGGAGGAACTTCTGGAGCCGCGCCACCTTGTCGGTCGCGTAGTTGCGAACCGCGTCGGACGAGTCGACGTTGCGGAAGCTGAACGTGATCTGCATCGCTTCACCTCGAGGGCGGAGGCGCGTCGGTCACGAGCACGCAGCGACCAGGCAGCGAGTCGGGAGCGGACGGCCGGAACGGACGGGCTCGCCACGACACGCGGCGAGGAACCAAGCGACGAAGCCAAGCGGGGAGCCAAGACGAGAGGCGTGAACGCCGCTCAAAAGTACTGCTTCCGCTTCGAGGAGCTCAAGATGTTCAGCATGTCGCGATACTTCGCGACGGTTCGGCGCGCGATCTTGATGTCGTGCTGATCGCGCAGGATCTCGACGATCTGCTGATCGGACCAAGGATTCTTCGGATCTTCTTCGTTGACGATCTTCTGAATCGCCTGTTTGACGCTCTCGGAGGCGATGTCCTCTTTGCCTTCTCGTTTGATCGCCGAGTTGAAGAAGAACTTCAGCTCGAAGAGGCCACGCGGCGTGTGGACGTACTTGTTGCTCGTGACGCGCGAGATCGTGCTCTCGTGCATCCCGACCGTCTCCGCCACGTCGCGGAGGATCATCGGCTTGAGGTACTGAATGCCGAGATCGAAGAACTCACGCTGCTTTTCGACGATGCACTCGGTGACCTTCACGATGGTCTTCCGGCGCTGGTCGATGCTGCGGATCAGCCATTGCGCGGACCGGAGCTTGCCTTGGATGTACTCCTTGGCCTTCGGGTCTTCCTGCATCGCGGCGCGGTAGAAGCCGCTGATCTTCAGCTTCGGCATCCCGTCGTCGTTCGGGACCACGTAGTACTGATCGCCCACACGGTGCACGTACACGTCGGGGGTGATGTAGCGCGGCTCTTCGACGATGTAGTTGCGGCCCGGACGAGGCTCGAGGTCGGCGATGACCTGCGCGACGTCGTAGATTTCCTCGACGGCGACGTCGAGCTTCTGCGCGATCCGGTTGTAGTTCCGGTTCTCGAGGTCGGAGATGTGCTTGGCGATCACCTGGATCACCAGGTCGTCCATCCCGAGCACCTCGGCCTGGACGAGCAGCGACTCCTCGAGGGTCCGCGAGCACACGCCGACCGGGTCGAAGCGCTGCATCATCTTGAGGACCTCTTCGGCGTCCTCCGGATGCAACCCCGCCTCTTCGGCGAGCTTCGGCACGACCTCCTCGGGCGTGAGCCCGTCGATCTTCAGGTACCCATCGTCGTCGAGGTTCCCGATCACGAGCGCCCCGAACTTGATCTCGTCCTCGACGAAATCGCCCATTCGGAGCTGCCAG
Organism: uncultured Sandaracinus sp.; assembly: GCA_937982655.1. GTDB lineage: Bacteria > Myxococcota_A > Polyangia > Polyangiales > Houyiibacteriaceae > JACKEH01. The sequence continues at coordinate 1,211 of CALJLK010000415.1, read as the reverse complement.
AAGATGTGGTGGCTGAGGTCCTCGCCGCGCGTCAGCGTCTGATCGACGCCCGGCATCTCCTCGTCGCCGCCGCGGCGGAAGGAAGGCATCGGGGCCTGGAGCGAGTGGTTCTCGAGGTACCGCTCCCAGTCGATGTCTTCTTTCTTTTCTTTGTTCTCGACGGTGGTGAGCTCGCGGTCGTCCGACGCGATCTGGCGGTCGATGGTGGTCGACTCTTCCGGGATCTGGACCTCGCGCAGGTCGCGTCCGTCGAGGGAATCCTCGAGCACCGGGTTCTCGAGCAGCTCCTCCTGTACGAGCTCGGCGAGCTCCATCCGGGACATCTGCAGCAGCTTGATGGCCTGCTGCAGCTGCGGGGTCATCACGAGCTGCTGGGAGAGTCGGAGCTGTTGTTTGATTTCCATTCGCCAACCAGAGCCCGACGACCGTCGAGCGGTGTCAGCATACACGCCGCGTGCCGGGATGCGAAGCCCGAGCCGCGCTTCCCGAGGGGCCCCAACTCAGCTCAGGGCCCGGTCCCGAACCGCTCGCGATCGCGCGGCACCCGCACTGCCTCAGCCCTGCTCGCTCTCGTGCCCCTTCGGCGCAACCTCGCGCAGCACCTCGTGGAGCGCGCGCAGCGGGCCGAAGACACGCTCGGCCTCGCGGCGCCGGGTGTCGTCCAAGGCGCGCACCTCCCCCTCGCGCACCTCGACGCGTTCGCGCTGCACGAGCTCGAGCGCCTCCACCAACGCCGGCCTCAGCTCGGCGCGCGAGTCGACGCGCCCGCGCGCCAACGCCGTCCCGAGCACCGCGACGTCGAGCTCCGCCCGCGGCAGGACCTCGTCGAAGAAGCGCCGCAGCGCGCCCCCTTCGAGCACTCCGCGCTGGTAGCCCCAGTGCGTCGCGAGCGCGGTCCTCAGGCTCGTGCGGAGCCTCTCCGTCACCGCGTCGCCGTCGCCGTCCGCTTGGGCGAGCCTCGCGCGGGCCTGCGCGAGCAACCGCCGCTCGCACCGTTCGATCGCATCGCGCAGCCGCCGCTCCAGCAGGTCCGCGAGGAACGCCCGATCCTCCGCGTGCGCGCCGTGGCGGGAGAGTCGGCTCGCGCGTGGGCGTACGAAGCCGAGCACCTCGTGGGCCGCGGCCTCGAACGCCTCGTCGAGCTCCCGTTCGTACGCCCGCAGCGCGTCGTCGATCGCGAGCAGGAGGTCGGGCCCGAGACGAAGCAGCCG
>CALJLK010000414.1 GCA_937982655.1 uncultured Sandaracinus sp. | reverse complement strand
CGCCGACCGGGTCGAGAAGTCGGCGGCTGACCCCGCCGACCGGGTCGAGAAGTCGGCGGCTGACCCCGCCGACCGGGTCGAGAAGTCGTCGGCGTCGTGACCGAGGGCGAGCGTGGAGAGCACCGGGGAAGGAACCCAACCTTCGTCGTCGCGCATCCGGTCGTAGCCGTCCCGCAGCGACTCGAGCAGGCCGTGCTCCACGTCGGTGTGCTCGTCGATGACGCCCGCGAGCAGGAGCAGCCGCGACGCGCCGAGGGCCACGTCGCGCTCGGGGAGCACCCGATCGATCGCGCGACCGTCGTGCACCACGAGGTGGTCGCCGTCGCTGGCGAAGACGAGGCGCGCGAGCACGAGGGCGAGCGCGAGGAGCGAACCCACGACGGTGGCCTCGCGAATGCGCACGACGAGCCCGAGCGCGATCGCGACGAGGGCGAGGCCGAACGTTCCGCCTTCGGGGGTCGGAGGTCCGGCGAAGAGGAGCGCCGCGACGGCGAGCAGCGGGAGCGCGAGGAGCCCACGACCGAGGGTTCCGAGAGGTCGGGGAGTGACCCCGCCGACTCGGGGATGGAGTCGATCGGCTCGACGCACGACGAGCGTACGTGCGGACGGGGCCGTTCGCTTCCCGCCTTGAGTCGGCGCCTCGGTTTCGGCACCCTCCGCGCCCATGCCGATCGACACCCTGATCTCCGCCGACTCCATCCGCGCCCGCGTCGAAGAGCTCGGCCGCCAAATCACGAGCGACTACGCCGGCCGGGAGATCGTCGTCGTCACGGTCCTCAAGGGCAGCTTCATCTTCGCGGCCGACCTCGTTCGCGCGATCGACGTGCCGCTGGCGGTCGATTTCCTCGGGTTGCGCAGCTACGAGGGCACGGAGTCGAGCGGCGTGGTGCAGATCACGAGCGACCTCACGAAGAGCGTCGAGGGCAAGCACGTGTTGGTGATCGAGGACATCGTCGACACCGGGCTGACCATGCAGTACCTGCTGCAGAACCTCGAGACCCGGAAGCCGGCCTCGGTGAAGCTCGCGTCGTTGCTGCACAAACCCGCGCGCTCGAAGGTGTCGATCCCGATCGACTACCTCGGCTTCACGATCGACGACGTGTTCGTGATCGGCTACGGGCTCGACTTCGATCAGCTCTACCGCAACCTGCCGTACCTCGGCGTGATGCGGCCGGATTGAACGTCGCCAAGACCATGACCGAATCGACCTCCGAACCGACCTCGAAGCGGCTCGCGCTCTTCGATCAGATGATCGCCAAGGGCAGCGTCGACCCCTTCGTGCATTACGCCCGCGCGATGGAGCTGCGGAGCCTCGGGGCCAAAGACGCCGCGCTGGAAGCCTTCGCGGGCGTGGCGACACGGTTTCCCGACTACGTGCCGACGTACCTGATGGCGGCGCAGGTGTGCGCGGAGCTCACGCGCGAAGCGGATGCGCTCGTGTGGTGCGATCGCGGCATCCTCGCTGCGAAGAAGGTCGGCGACGCCCACGCGCTCGGTGAGCTGCAAGCCTTCCGCGCCGAAGTGGAGTGAGCGACGCCTTCGTAGGTTGGTAGCGAGAATCTTCGGTCGCGGGTAGAGTCGCCGTGAATCCGGCGGTCCTTCTCACGTCGGACGCGAACCTCGGCCCATGCCTCGCCTCCGAACGCTCGTCCTCACCCTCGGCCTCGCCCTCGGATTTGCGCTGGGCCCCGCGTCGCCTGCCTTCGCAAGCGCGCTCGTGGTCGTCGAGGTCCGCGGTCCGGACGGCACCGTGCGCGACGGTCAGGTCACGCTCCGCCCCGCCTCCGGAGGCGCGCCGCATTCGTGTCAGACCAACAACGGGACCTGCCGCATCGCGGAAGTCCCCGGCGGTCGCTACGTGGTCGAGTTCGCGCCCGCGAGCGGCGAGGCCCCGCCGACCCGCACCGCGATGATCCCGCCCGAAGGCATGGTGACGCTCCACGTCGCCGCGCGGTGACTAAGCGCACGTTGCGTACAGGCCGGTGAACGCTTCTGACCCGGGGCGGCCACGAAGGGCCGCGCGCGCGTCCACCGTCGGGGAAGGCCCGGACGTCCCGAACTGGCGCGGTATGACCCGTGCACACGGCGGCGCACTGAGCCAACCGCGGGCCATTCGGTGTCAACATTCGAACGCCGTTCGGGCCCGAACCCGCGAAACGCCTTCGGATTCGCAGGTATCCGCAACGTAGACCTTTCCGACTCGAGGGTGTATGAAGGCGCCCTTCGGCCTCCGAGCAAGGAGCATTCATGCGAGCCGTCCGACCTCTTCGCGGCACAGCGCTCACCGCGCTTCTCTTTTCTCTTTCGTTCGCCCCGACCGCCATCGCCCAATTCGATGACGAGTTCGACGACGAGTTCGCCGAGCCGGCTCCTGCGCCGACTCCCGCTCCGGCGGGGGGTGGCTTCGACGACGAGTTCGAGGAGCCCGCGCCCGCGGCGACCACGACCTCCATCGACGAAGACCTCGAAGAGACGGGCGCGGTCGACGACGAGACCCCGCCCGAGCAGGAGGAGGAGGACGACGCGCCCGCCGGTGAGCTCTCCCTCCGCGATCGCCTCTTCGCGACCACCTACAACACGTACATGGGCCCCACGGGTGGTCTGCACGTGGTGGACGCCGGCGGTGGCGCGACGAGCAGCTTCCGCGCCCAGCTCGCGCTCGACTTCTTCTTCTCCAACGGCTTCATCAACCCCGACGACGACGCGAAGCACATCGGCGGCTCGCTCTCGCTCTCGTGGACGGTCGCGGAGTTCGCCGAGATCTGGGCCTCGATCCAGAGCTACGCCAACTCGAACGAGACCGGCGACCCGAGCCTCTTCCAGGTGCTCGGCGACACCCAGCTCGGCTTCAAGGGCTTCTACCGCGTGCTCCCGTTCTTCACGGTCGGTGGTGACCTCTCGCTCTCGCTGCTCAACACGGTCGGCGACATCGGCGTCGTCTTCAAGAGCACGAGCGTCGGTCTGCGCGCGAACGCGGCCCTCGACCTCCGCGGTCTGGACAACGCGATCCCGTTCATCGCGCGCTTCAACCTCCAGTACTACTTCGACAACAGCTCGAACCTCATCGACGACGTCGAGGACCAGCGCTTCGCGAACCTCACCGATCCCGCGGATCGCCCGAACGAGTTCCGCCACCTGGTGACGGACGTCGAGCGCTACGGCCTGCAGATCAACCGGACCGACTTCCTCAACATCGGTCTCGGCTTCGAGGCGCCCCTGCGCGTGATGGAGAACTTCTACCTCCACCCGCTCCTCGAGTGGACGTGGAACATCCCCGTCAACCGCCAGGGCTACAACTGCCTCTTCATCCCGGCCGAGCCGGGCAGCGACACCCCGGCCGAGGGCCAGGACGGCTGCCTCGACCGCCAGGGCGTGGCGAGCTTCCCGATGAACCTCACGCTCGGTCTGCGCATCGCGCCGCCGGTCAAGGGGCTCTCGTTCCTGCTCGCAGCGGACATCGGCCTCACGGGCAAGAAGGACTTCGTGCGCGAGCTCGCGCCGAACGCGCCCTACAACCTCTACCTCGGCATGAGCTACGCGTACGACACGCAGCCGACCGTGGTGGCGGAGCCGGTCGTCCGCGAGGTCGAGCGTCGCGTCGAGGTGCAGCTCCCGCCGCCCGTCATGGGTCGCATCCGCGGCACCGTGCGCGAGCAGGGCGCGGGCACGCCGGTGGCGGGCGCGATCATCGCGTTCCCCGGTCGCGACCTGACGGCGCTCTCCGCGAGCGACGCGGGTGTGTTCACGACGTACCTCCTCGAGCCGGGTGAGGTGACCCTCGCGATCAGCCACCCGGACTACGAGTCGGGTCAGTGCGCGGCGACCATCCCGAGCGAGCGCCCGGGCGCGCCGGCGGAAGCGGCTCCGGCCGCGGCGGCTCCGGCGGACGAGTTCGACGAGTTCGACGAGGAGATGCCGGCGGCGCCTGCGGCGGCGGCGGGTGCTTCGACGGGCTCGAGCGAGCACCTCATCGAGGTCGTGTGCGAGCTCGTGGCGCGTCCGCGCCTCGGCAACGTGCGCGGTCGCGTCGTGAGCGGCGAGGACGGCGCCGGCGTGGTCGGCGCGAGCGTGCAGATCAACGGTCCGCAGACGCGTCAGGCGACGACGACGGCGGACGGCTCGTTCACGGTGCAGGGCCTCGCGCCCGGCTCGTACACCGTGCGCGTCGACTCGGACGCCTTCCTCATCAAGATGGAGAGCGTCGAGGTTCGTCCGCGTGAGGACGCGACCCCGACGATCACGATGGTCCCGCGTCCGCGGCAGGCGCTCGTCGTCGTCCGCTCGCGCGAGATCCAGATCCGTCGGCAGATCAACTTCGCCACGAACAGCGCCGACATCCTCCCGTCGAGCGAGCCGCTCATGACGGAGATCGCCGACGTGTTCATCCGGAACCCGCAGATCACGAAGGTCGAGATCCAGGGTCACACGGACAACACCGGCCCCGAGCAGCGCAACCGCGAGCTCTCGCAGCAGCGCGCGGACGCGGTGCGGCAGTGGCTCGTCGATCACGGCGTGGCCATCACGCGCCTCGACGCGCGCGGCTACGGTCCCGATCGCCCGCTCGTTCCGAACATCACGCCCGCCAACCGCGCGCGGAACCGCCGCGTGCAGTTCGTGATTCAAGAGCAGAGCGAGTGATCGCGACGCTCCGCGAGGAGCAATGATTCGAAGGAGCCCACGCCGCGATGCGTGGGCTTTTTCGATCGGTGCGCGACTTCGATCGTGCGCCATGAACCTGAGCACTCGTGCGTGCTCACCTCGCGTGAGGTTCACGCTTCCGTTCTTGGGCGCGAGGGTGTTAGCGATCGGCGCATGATCTACGAAGTCCCCGCGCGCGTGCGCGAAGGCGCGGCCACGCCGATCTCCGATCTCGATCGTTATCGCGAGGCGGCGTTCCGCGCGCAGACCGATCCGGACGCGTTCTGGCTCGCGGTCACGAAGGAGCGCGTGTCGTGGCGGAAGACGCCGACGCTCGGGCTGCAGGGCGGCTTCCACGAGATCCACGACGGACCGATCGCGTGGTTCTCCGACGGCGAGCTCAACGTGTCCGAGACCTGCCTCGATCGGCACCTCGCGACGCGTGGCGACAAGGTCGCGATCCTCTGGGAGGGCGACGAGCCGGGGCAGGTCCGCAAGCTGACCTACCGCGAGCTGCACGCGGAGGTGTGCAAGCTCGCCAACGCGCTCTCGGAGCTCGGCCTGAAGAAGGGCGAGCGCGCGATCCTCTACATGGGCATGGTTCCGGAGGCCGCGATCGCGATGCTCGCGTGCGCGCGGCTCGGCGCGATCCACTCGGTGGTCTTCGGGGGCTTCTCCGCCGACGCGCTCCGCGATCGCATCCGCGACTGCGGCGCGGAGATCGTGATCACGCAGGACGTGGGGCTGCGGGGCAGCAAACACGTGCCGCTCAAGGCCACGGTCGACGAAGCGCTGCACGGCACGCCGAGCGTGAAGCACGTGCTCGTCTACAAACGCACCGACGTCGAGGTCGGATGGACCGAAGGGCGCGACGTGTGGTGGCACGACGTGGTGCCCAAGCAGAGCGCGACGCACGAAGCGGTGGTCGTCGAAGCCGAGCACCCGCTCTTCATCCTCTACACCTCGGGATCCACGGGGCGTCCGAAGGGCGTCGTGCACACGTGCGGCGGCTACCTCACCTACGCGAGCTACACGCACGCGACGGTCTTCGATCTGCGCGAGGACGACGTCTACGCGTGTGTGGCGGACGTCGGCTGGATCACCGGACACAGCTACATCGTCTACGGGCCGCTCGCGAACGGGGCGACGACCACGATGTTCGAGTCGGTGCCGACCTATCCCGATGCGGGCCGTTATTGGGAGCTCGTCGCGCGGCACCGCGTCACGATCCTCTACACCGCGCCCACCGCGCTGCGTGCGCTCGCGGCGATGGGCGATCACCACGTGACCAAGCACGATCGCAGCTCGCTGCGCGTGCTCGGCACGGTGGGTGAGCCGATCAATCCGGAAGCGTGGGAGTGGTACCACCGCGTGGTCGGCGAAGGCCGCTGCAACATCGTCGACACGTGGTGGCAGACGGAGACGGGCGGCATCGCGATCAGCCCGATCGCGCCCGCCACGCCGACGAAGCCGGGCTCGGCCACGCTGCCGATGCCGGGCATCTTGCCGTCGCTTCGCACGCCCGAGGGGCGCGTGTTGCGCGGACCCGCGGAAGGTCTGCTCTGCCTCGATCATCCGTGGCCCGGCCAGGCGCGCACGGTCTGGGGCGATCACGAACGTTTCGTCTCGACCTACTTCGCGACGGTGCCCGGCGTGTACTTCACGGGCGACGGATGTCGGCGCGACGCGGACGGCTACTACTGGATCACCGGGCGCGTGGACGACGTGCTCAACGTGGCCGGGCACCGCATGGGCACGGCGGAGTTCGAGTCCGCGCTGGTGTCGGTGGAGGCGGTCGCGGAGGCCGCGGTGGTCGGCTACCCGCACCCGATCAAGGGCCAAGGCGTCTACGCGTACGTGGTGATGCAGCAGGGGCTCGCGGAGGGCGAGAAGCTCGACTTCGCGGAGCTCAACCGCGCGTGCCGCGATCAGATCGGCGCGCACGCGAAGGTGGACCGCTTCCAGATCGTGCCGGGCTTGCCGAAGACCCGTTCGGGCAAGGTGATGCGGCGCATCTTGCGGAAGATCGCGGAGGGCCGGGGCGACGAGCTCGGCGACACCTCGACCCTCGCGGATCCGAGCGTGGTCGACGCGATCCGCGACGGCTTCGTGGCGGAGTAGCTCACGATCGAGCGATCGAGCGAGGACGTGGACGTGGTCGTGGACGTGGACGTGGTCGTGGACGTGAACGCGAACGAAGGTCTCGACCGAGACGAAGCCCTCACGGGCTCGAGGGCCACGTCGCTGCTACACGCTCGAGATGGCGATCGCTCACGAGGTGCTGCAGGCGAAGGACGCTTCGCCGACGCGCGCGATGCTCTTCCTGCACGGGATCCTCGGGCGCGGAAACAACTGGCGCTCGCACGCGCGCCGCTTCGTCGACGCGCGCCCCGATTGGGCGGCGGTGCTCGTCGATCTGCGGCTGCACGGCGACTCGCTCGACGTGCGACCGCCCCACACGCTCGCGAGCTGCGCGCGCGATCTGCGCGAGCTGCCGATCACGCTGCCCATTCGCGGCGCGGTGGGGCACAGCTTCGGCGGCAAGGTCGCGCTCGCGCTGGCGGCGGAGCTCGAAGGTGAGCGCGAGGACGATGCGCTCGACGAGCTCTGGGTGATCGACTCGACGCCGAGCGCGCGACCGGATCGGCGCGGCTCCGAGGACGTGCTGAGGGTGATCGCGATGCTGCGCGAGCTCCCGCGCGATCACGCGGAGCGTTCGGACTTCGTGGCCGCGATCCGCGAGCGTGGGTTCTCGGAGATGCTCGCGCGCTGGCTCGCGACGAGCCTCGTGCGTCGAACGGACTCGGAAGGCTGGCGCTATCCGGTCGACCTCGACGCGATCGATGCGATGCTCGACGACTACTTCGCGCGCGACCTCTGGGACGCGGTGCCGCGCGCGGCGCACGACACCTTCTTCGTGATCGGCGGGCGCAGCGGTGTCTTCGACGACGCCGACCGCGAGCGCGCGCACGAGCTCGCGGCGCGCCACGAGGCGGTGCACCTCGAGGTCTTCGAAGAGAGCGGGCACTGGCTGCACGTGGAAGAGCCGGATCGACTCTCCGAGCTGCTCGCGCGTTGAGCGCGTGTCTCCACGAGGCGTCCGAGAGCAGGAATCCGTTGCACTGATTCCTGCTCTTCTTTTCTGGATTCCTGCTCTTCTTTTCTGAGGGGTCGGCGCGACCCCAACCGGGTAAGCCGGATTGGGGCCACCCACCACCGAGCAACCCGCCACTCGCACGGATGGCAACTCGATGGTTCGGCGCCTGACGGCGACGCTCACGTGACGTCGGGTCGCTCGGCCTGGCGGCCGGCTCCAAAAACGTCAACTCGTGCGAGTGGCGGTTACTCTCGCGGGTGTCCGCGAACGTGGGAGCCCCGTCACAGGTCGGTCGTCAGGATTTTGCCGCGTTCTTTGTTCCGTCGTGATGCAGATTCACGTACGCTCCTCACGTGTCCGCAGTTCTCGACACCTCGGCTTGGCCCTTCGTCCGCTGGACGGTGACGGGTCGCCTCGGCGGCGACGGCTGGGTCGACGTCCACGACACCTACCGCGAAGAGGTGCTCGCGCGCGGCGAGCCCTTCGTGCAGCTCTGGGATTTCACGGGCGGTCTCTCGCTCGACCCGAAGCAGCGACACCAGATCGTGGAGCACTCGAAGCCGCTCCAAGAGCTCGAGCGTCGGTTCCTCCGCGCGGACGCGTGGGTGTCGCCGTCGTGGCTGGTGCGCGGCTCGCTCTCGGCGCTGCATCTGATCCTGCGGCCACCGTTCCCGTCGCGAATCTTCGCGTCGGTGGCGGAGGGCGAGCACTTCGTGCTTCGCCATCATCCGTCGGCCCCGCGTCGCTCGAGCGCGCCTCCACTCGTCGCGGAATGAACGGTCGTCGGGTCGGCTGCGCCGACTTCTGGCTTCGGTCGGCGACTTCGCCTTCTGAGGGGCATTGCTTGCGCGTGGGCGTTCGGGCTCCATGAGCGGGCCATGACCACCCTGCACGACTTCACGCTCCCGACCCTCGAAGGCGACGAGCGCTCCCTCTCCGAGCACGCCGGCAAGGTCGCGCTCGTCGTCAACGTCGCCTCCGCCTGCGGGCTGACACCGCAGTACGAAGGGCTCGAGAAGCTCCAGCGCAGCCTCGGCGAGCGCGGCTTCGTGGTGCTCGGCTTCCCGTGCAACCAGTTCGGCGCGCAGGAGCCCGGCACGGCGGAGCAGATCCGCGAGTTCTGCTCGACCCGCTACGACGTGAGCTTCCCGATGTACGGCAAGCTCGAGGTCAACGGCGCGAACCGCTCGCCGCTCTACGCGTGGCTCACGAGCGAAGCGACCACACCCGACGGACCGGGCGACGTGAAGTGGAACTTCGCGAAGTTCCTGATCGGCCGTGACGGCAAGGTGATCGCGCGCTTCGCGCCGACGGTGGCGCCGACCTCGTCCGAGCTCGTCGAGGCGATCGAGCGCGCGCTCGGCTGAGGCCGCCGGGTCCGCGCCGACCTCGCCCGAGGAGCCGGCAAGCGTTTGTGCGCGCGCTCGGCGGAGACACCGGCCTTTCTCGCAGGTGCACGTCCTCTCCGGCCGTCCGCACGAGCGGATCGATGCGCGTCGACCTACGAGGTCGACGGGAGTGCTGCTAGACTCGACGTCGTGGCCGAGGACGAGCGCGATGCGTCGCCGAAGCCCGGATTCGATCCGGGGGACTCGAGCCAGGTGCGCAAAGCGGTCGAGCAGGGCCTCGTGCCCCCGGCGCCGCGCGTGCCGGCGATGCCGCCCGCGTCGGCGGTCGCGAAGGGTGTGTTCGTCCCGAAGGCGCCGGCGGTGCCCGCGCGGGTCGCGGTTCCGCGCGCCGTGGCCGCGCCGCCGCGGGCTCCGACCTCCACCGGCAGTGGATCGGCGAAGGACGAATCCGCGAAGGACGCACCGAAGGGCGGGCACGTGCACGCGGCGTTGGCTGCGGCTCCGGAGAGATCGAGCCCGGAAGGCGAGACGAGCGAGTCGACGGGAGTCCGCGCGGCGGAAGACCGATCGCCGGGTCGGCCTCGCCTTCCCATCGACGCACAGCGCCCGCGGCCCACGCTCCCCGCGCGGCCGTCGGCGGAGCGCGTCGAATCGGGCGAGCACGAGGCGGTGCGGGCGAAGGCCGCCGACCACGAAGACGACGACGACGACCTCGACGACGACGGCCTCGAGCCAAGCCCGTTCGCGAACCGCGCGAGCGTGGACATCGAGCTGCCGGAAGGCTTCGACGATCCCGGCTCGCACAGCGCGCGCCTCTCGCTGCCCGGCCCCATCGCGCGTTTCGGTCGCTACGACGTGCTCGGGCGGCTCGCGATCGGCGGCATGGCGGAGATCTACCTCGCGCAGGAGCCGATCCCGGGCGGTGGCATCCGCCCGGTCGTCGTGAAGGTGCTGCGCAAGCAGCTCGCGAACGACGAGGACTTCGAGCAGCTCTTCCTCCGCGAAGGCCGCGTCGCGATGCAGCTCAGCCACCCACACATCTCGACGGTGTTCGAGTTCGGGAAGTGGGGCGGGCACTTCTTCATCGCGATGGAGTACGTCGAGGGCGCGACCCTCAAGGACATCCTCGAGCGCACCGCGCGCCGCGGGGAGACCGCGCTCGATCCGGAGGTCGCGGTCGGCATCGTCGCGAAGGTCGCGAGCGCGCTCGACTACGCGCACACCGCGCGCGACACGCGTCGCAAGTCGCTCGGGGTCGTCCACCGCGACGTGTCCCCGCACAACCTCATGGTGCGCTTCGACGGCGTCGTGAAGCTGCTCGACTTCGGCGTCGCGAAGGTCGCTCAATCCGAAGAAGAGAGCCGTTCGGACGCGGTCAAAGGCAAATTCGGGTACCTCTCTCCCGAACAATGCCGCGCCGCGCCGGTGGACGGTCGCTCGGACGTCTTCGCGCTCGGCGTGTGTCTGTGGGAAGCGCTCACGGGTTCGCGCCTCTACAAACGCGGAAGTCAGTTCGACACGTTCCGCGCGATCCTCGAAGAGCCGCCGCCGTCGATCCGTGAGGTGCGACCGGAGCTGCCCGAAGAGCTCGACCGGATCGTGATGCGCGCGCTCGCGAAGGAGCCTTCGGATCGCTTCGCGTCGGCCGGCGAGATGCAGGAGGCGCTCGAGGCGTGGCTCACCACGCGCGGCGCGGTGGTCACGGCGGCGCGTCTGCGTCGCACCATGGCGGAGCTCTTCGCGGACGAGATCCGCAGCGGGCTCCGGCTCGAGTCGGGACCGAAGATCGTGGAGCGGTTGCGCTCGACGTCGGTGCACCCGCCGCTCTCGACCTCCGATCGCCCGCCGCCGCCGGACGAAGCGCTCGAGACGACGGTGGCCGCTCCGACCTCGAAGCGTCGCGGGCCGATGCTCGTCGCGCTCGCGCTCGTGTTGGTCGGGCTCGCGGTCGGCGGCTACTTCGCGTTCCGGAGGCCCGAGCCCGTCGCGCCGGTCGGGCCGACTCCCGAGGAGCGGCTCGCCGACGAAGCGCGCGCTCGGGCGATCGAAGCTCAGCAGGCCGAGGAAGCGGCGGCGCGGCGGGAGGCGGAGGCGCGCGCGGCGGCGGAGCGGGCGGCGGCGGCGGAGGATCGTGCGGCGGCGGAGCGTGCGGTGGCGATCGCGGCGGCCGAGCGCGAGGCGGCGGAAGCGGCGGCGCGGGCGGAGGATCGACCGCGCCGGGAGACCCCGCCGCCGCGACGCCGACCGGGCTTCGTGGCAGACCCGGGCTTCTGATCGCGGATCGCGCGCGTGCCCGGCACGGAGCGCGGACCCTGCACGCGGACCCTGCACGCGGACCCTGCACGCGGACCCTGCACGCGCAGTCGAGCCAGCTTCGCGGCGAGGCGAGCGAACGTGTGCGAGCGGTCGACGAACCGATCTCGCGTTCGATCACGGTCGGATCGCTGCGATGGGAACCTTGCCCTCGTGGGGGCTCTGGCCCGATGATGGTGGCGATGCGGTCGGCGAGCTGGGCGGTGGTGCTGGGGGCGGTGCTCGCAGGCACGACGCTCCACGCGCAGGCGCCGCGGTCGACGCCCTCGGAGACCGCCGAGCCCACGGAGGCGCAGCTCGCGGTGGCGCGCGCGCGGTTCCGCGAAGGCGTCGCCGCCGCGGAGCGAGGTCGCTACGACGTCGCGGTTCGGGCGTTTCGAGCCGCGCTCGAGGTGCGCGACGCAGCGGCGGTGCGCTTCAACCTCGCGTCGGCGCTCTTCGAGCTCGGCGAGGACGTCGAGGCGTTCGCCCTCGCGCGGAGCGTGCACGAGGACACGAGCGCGCCGGCGGATCTGCGGGAGCGCGCGACCTTCCTCGAGCGCGAGGTCCGCGGTCGCAACGCGGTGGTCGAGGTCCAGCTCGGCGGGCTCGCCGACGGGGCGCGGCTCGGCGAGCGTGTGCTCTCGCCCGAGGAGCTCGGAGTGCCGATCGTGCTCGAGCCCGGGACGGTCGAGGTGCTCGGTCTGCGCGGCGGCGAGGTCGTCACGCGGCGTGTGCTGACGTTGCGGGCGGGCGCCGAGGCCTACGTCGACGTGAGCGTGGTGCCGACGCCCGCGGAGCTCGCGCGCGAGGAAGCGGCGCGCGAAGGACGCGACCCGCTCGCGGAGGGGCCCGAGGAGCGATCGCGCGTCGGCCTCTTCGTGGGCATCGGCGCGGCGGTGGTGGCCGTCGCGGCGGTCGTGGTGATCGCGGTGGTCGCGACGCGCGACGGAACCGAAGCACCGGTGCGAGGCGACTTCGAGCCGGGGGTGATCCGATGGTGAGCCCGGCGTGGGGACGAACGTTTCGGAGCGTGCTGCTGCTGGTGGCGACGGTCGCGGCGTGTACGGCTTCGCCGCGCACCGAGGTGATCGTGGTGGTCGACACCGACCTCACGATCCCGGACGCGATCGATCGGATCGCGATCGAGGTGACGAGCCCGAGCGGCGCCACACAGGAGGCGATCGCCACGCTCGGGGAGGGCGAGCCGTCGCCGCCGCGCACGTTGGGCGTGCTGCCGGAGGGAGGCGTGCTCGGGCCCTACGACGTGGTCGCGCGTGGGCTGCTCGGGGAGAGCGAGGTGGTCGCGCGGCGGGCGCGGTTCAGCTTCGTGGCCGACACCACGGCGGTGCTCACGATGCACCTGGTCGACGACTGCGTGGGCCAGGACTGCGGGGCGCGGACGTGCGGCGAGCGTGGCTGCGAGGACGTCGCGCGTGTGGATCTCTCGGTGTGGACGGGCACGCCGCCGCGTCTCGGGGAGACCCCGCCGCCGCTCGACGCGGGCGTCGATGCTGGATCCGAAGACGCTGGACCCGAAGACGCCGGCGAGGTCGACGCGTGCACCGCGGAGATCTGCAACGACGCGGACGACGACTGCGACGGGCGCACGGACGAAGGCCTCGGCGGCGACGAGGTCTGCAACGGGATGGACGACGACTGCGACGGCACGACCGACGAAGGCTTCGCGTTGCAGACGGACCTCGAGAACTGCGGCGAGTGCGGACGCCGCTGCGTGTTCCGCAACGGTGAGGGCATCTGCAACGCGGGGGTGTGCACGGTGACCTCGTGCACCGCGCCCTTCGACGACTGCGACGGCAGCGGCGACAACGGCTGCGAGACGGATACCGACGCGTCGGCGTCGCATTGCGGCGCGTGCCGGAACGTCTGTCGCAACCCCGATCGTTTCTGTTGCTCGGGGACCTGCGCGCGCGGCTGCTGAAGGGCCTCGGGACACCGCGCTCGGACGTGAGCGTGGACGTGAACGTGGCCGTGACGGTCGGCGACGAAAACGTCGAACGAAGCGAGCCGAAGCGCACACGCGCGACTCAGCGCAGCAACCCGAAGCTCGCCTTGCGGCGCACCTCTTCGAGCCGCGCGGCGAGGGCCGGCGGATCGATCCCGGCGAAGCGCTCTCGGATCTCGTAGGGCGTCGACTCGTCGCGCATGCGTAGCCGCACCACGCCCGCGTCGTGCTCGACTCGCGCGACCTGATCCCACGCGACGTGGTGCCGACCTTCGCGCGTCTGGTGGATCAGCGCGTCGACGCGCAGGAGCAAGTAGAGGTCGTCCTTCCAGGTGCGCCCGAGGCCGAGGATGATCGAGGTCGGCCCCGCCGCGACGAGTAGGAAGCCGAGCGCGAAGAGGACCCAGACGTGGATTGGGATCGTCGCGTTGCGTACGGGAGGCGCGGGCGTGCGGCGGTAGGGCCCGCGGACGTCGCGAAGGACACCGTCGCGGAAGACACCTTCGACGCGGGGGGCGAGGCCGCCGTGCGCGCGGGCGTAGGCGTCGCGGGTCGTCGCGCTGGGCTCGAAGAAGTCGGCGGCTGACCCCGCCGACTCGGTGGAGAAGTCGGCGGCTGACCCCGCCGACTCGGTGGAGAAGTCGGCGGCTGACCCCGC
>CALJLK010000413.1 GCA_937982655.1 uncultured Sandaracinus sp. | reverse complement strand
GCGGCAACGTGGAGTCGTCATGCGCACCTTCCTGCTCTCGCTCGCGCTTCCGAGTCTCGTTCTGCTGGGTCTCGCGCTTCCGGTGCAGTCGCGCGCCCAAGAAGGCAGCAACCGCCCCGAGTGTCTGCGGGTGTCGAAGGAAGCGCCCTACCAAGGCTACGGGTACACCCACATCGTGGTGCTCACGAGCACGTGTGAGCGCGCGGTGCGCTGTGAGGTCGCGACCGATGTCGACCCGGCGCCGACCCAGCAGCGCGTGGCGGCGGGTGCGACCGAGCGGGTGGTGACGCGACGCGGCTCGCCCGCGAGCGAGTTCACGCCGCGGGTGAGCTGCACGCTCGAAGGGCGCTGAGGCGCGAGGTCGCCGTGGCGCGTCGCGCGGCGAAAACGTCGCCGGCCACGTCGCCGTTCACGACCACGACCACGTCGACGATTACGACCACGTCGACGCGTCGTGATCCTGCTCAGCGCATGCCCGGCGCTTCGTGGCCGGACTCCGCGACGTACTCGGTGTAGCCGCCGCCGTAGACCCGCGCGTGCGGCGTGCCGTCGTCGTCGCGGGTCAGCTCGAGCACGCGGTTGGAGAGGCGCGCGAGGAAGCTGCGGTCGTGGCTCACGAAGAGCATGGTGCCCTCGAACTGCGAGAGCGCCTTCACGAGCATGTCCTTGGTGTCCATGTCGAGGTGGTTCGTCGGCTCGTCGAGCACGAGGAAGTTCGGTGGATCGAAGAGCATGCGCGCGAGCACCACGCGGGCCTTCTCGCCGCCGCTGAGGATCGACACCTTCTTCTCCACGTCGTCGCCCGAGAAGCCGAACGCGCCGAGGCACGTGCGGAGCGAGCCGATCGAAGCCTTCGGGTACTCGCGCTCCATCGTCTCCTGCACGGTGAGCGAGCCGTCGAGCACGTCCATCGCGTGCTGAGCGAAGTAGCCGAGCTTCACGCTCGCGCCGACCGTGACCTCGCCCGAGTCCGGCTTCGCGTCGCCGACCACCAGCTTCAGGAGCGTCGACTTGCCGGCGCCGTTGACGCCGAGCACGCACCAGCGCTCGAGGCGCCGCACGAGGAACGAGAAGTCGTCGTAGATCGTACGCGCGCCCCAGCCCTTGTTCACGTGCTCGAGCCGCGCGACGTCGTCGCCCGAACGAGGCGGCTTCGGGAAGTCGAACTCGACGACGCGCCGACGCTTCGGCGGCTCCACGCGCTCGATCTTCTCGAGCTTCTTCACCCGCGACTGCACCTGCGCGGCGTGGCTCGCACGCGCCTGGAAACGCGCGATGAACGCCTCTTCCTTCGCGAGCATCGCCTGCTGCCGCTCGAACTGCGCTTCCTGTTGCTTGGCCGCGATCTCGCGCTGCTGCTCGTAGAAGTCGTAGTTGCCGGTGTACGAGGTCATCTCGCCGCCGTCGATCGCGACGATCTTGGTGACGATGCGGTTGAGGAACGCGCGGTCGTGCGAGGTCATCACGATCGCGCCCGGGTAGCCCTGCAGGAACTTCTCGAGCCAGAGGATCGACTCGAGGTCGAGGTGGTTCGTGGGCTCGTCGAGCAGGAGCACGTCGGGTCGCATCAACAGGATGCGCGCGAGCGCGACGCGCATCTTCCAACCACCGGAGAGCTTGCCCACGTCGTCCGCGATCACCTCCGGCAAGAAGCCGAGGCCGACGAGGATCTCCTGCGCGCGCGGCTCGAGGTCGTACCCGCCGAGCTCGTCGAAGCGCGCCTGCACCTCGCCGAAGCGCGTCACGAGCTGATCGAGCTCGTCCATGCGATCGGGGTCCGCCATCGCCTCTTCGAGGTGGCTCAGCTCCGCGGCCATCACCGAGACTTCGCCGGCGCCCGCGATCGTCTCCGCGAGCACCGAGCGGCCCTTCATCTCGCCCACGTCTTGGCGGAAATAGCCGACGGTTGTGCCGCGATCGATCACCACGTTGCCTTCGTCGGGCGTCTCTTCGCGGGTGATGAGGCGGAACACGGTGGTCTTGCCGGCGCCGTTGGGGCCGACGAGACCGATCTTCTCGCCCTTGAACACGCCCATGGAGGCGTCGACGTAGAGGATCTGCGAGCCGTGTCGCTTGGCGACGGAGTCGAGTCGAATCACGCGCGCTTCGTGAGGGGAGGAGCGCGATCGTGCAAGCGAAGCCGAACGAAACCTCGGGCCGCTTCGCTCACGAGGGGGCAGGTCACTCGCGACGGGCACGTCGCCTGCGACGGGCACTTGGCCCACGCCTTCCCGACGACGGTCACCGAGGGCTTCGTGCGGGACGCGCTCTTCCACCGCGGCGTCGCGCGGCCCGGCGACACCGGACAGCGTCACGCGGCAACTCGGCCGCGCTGGTAGACTGTGGACGTGGATCCGGTCCTCCACCCACGCTCGGTGCGCTACCTGCGCGCGCTGCCCGCCGGTGCGCATTCGTACCCGGAGTGCGAGTGCAAGGCCGCGCTCTACCGCGCCGCGCTCGAGAACCTCCCCAAGAAGCTCGACACCCAGGCGCTCGACCCGCTGATCGCGAGCTACGTGGACGAGCCGCTGCCCATCTCCGCCTGGGTGCCCGAGGTCGTGAACACCGCGGTCTATCTCGCGATCGCCGATCAGATCTTCAAGAACGACGACGCCTTCCTGCAGTGGGTGTCGGAGTTCAGCGCGCGCGTGTTCGAAGCACCGATGTACCGCATCCTCATGATGGTCGCGTCGCCCGAGCGCCTCGCGAAGGGCGCCACGCGCCGCTGGGACAACTTCCACCGCGGCGTGGAGTACGAGGTGACGATCGTCGAGGGCGGCACCGAGTCGGTGATGCGTTTTCCGCCGCACGTCTACGATCGGCTCGCGTTCCGCGCGCACCTGAAGGCGATCGAAGCCGCCTACCGCGCGACGGACGCCAAGCGCGCGATGGTCGAGCTGATCTCGTTCGACGCGACGGAAGCGCGCTTTCGGACGCGGTGGTACCCCGAGAGTCGATAGGTCCTTCGGTCGCGTTCAAGTTCGCGCGCATCGACGTATGCTGCCGGCGTGACGACGACGACGATCACCTGCGGAGGGTGCGGTCGGCACCTCGACGCCGAGCGCGGAGGGTCGAGCCCTTGCGTGGTCTGCCAGACGGCGAAGTTTCCTCCGGAGCCGCTCGCGCTTCACGGCAAGTGGAGCCCGCTTGCGGTCGGAGCGCTCTCACTCGTGTGTGACCCCATGCTGATCACCACGGTGATCGCTCTGACGCGCGGCGTGGGACGGCTCGGCGCGGCGGCGAGGTATGAGCGAGAGGTCGGCTACCACCCGTCGCTGCCGAGCATTCGCACCGACGCGGTCTGGGGCATCGTGCTCGGGAGCCTTCGCCTCTGGGTCTTGTTCGCGCTGCTCGCGGCGTTCCTCCTCGCGGCTCTCCTCATGCAACCCGACGCGCCGGGCGCGCTCGTCTCGTACCCCGACGAGCACACCGAGATCCGAAGTCGCCTCGTGAGCGGCGACCGCGACGAGCGCGCGATGGCGGCGAGACACGCGCTCGCGGCCTTCGACTCGGGCGCGCCCAGCGCACCGCGCGCCAGCGATCGACCGATCTTCGAGGACGCGCTCACCCGAGCGATCGAGGGCGGGGACGCGCAGGCTGCGTCGGACCTCGCGTCCGTGCTGATCGCGATCGGCGCCGGGGTCGACGAGGTGAGCGCGTTCTATCACGGAGCCGAACCTGAGCATCGGGCCTCGCTCTTGTCGTCGGCCGCGTCCACGCCCGCGGTGGACGACGGCGTGCTGAGCGGGCTTCTCCGAGTCGAAGCCGAGCTCTTGCGTGCTGGCGAAGAGCGCATCGAGGCCGAGGCGATCGCGAACCTCGGCACCCGAGCGCCGGCCCAACGCCTCGACCTCGCGCTGCTGCGAGCGAACGCCGACCTCCCACCCTTCGCCGAGCTCCTCGAGCGTGTCTGCGCGCGCGAAGACTTCGACTGCGTGGTGACGCGATGACGCGCTTCGGGTTTCTCGCGCTCGCGATCGCGTTGGGCGGAGCTGCCGCCGTGTGTGCGATCTTCGCGGTGATCACCTTCTCTCTGCGGCTCGCGCCCCCCACGGATCTCGAATGCGACGAGCTCGCCGAAGCGCGTCTGTCGGGCCGCGTCCGCCTGCACGGTTGTTCGCTGGATTTCGGCCAGTGGCAGGCCGAGGATCGTCGATTCGACACCGTGACGGTGCTCGCGGTCGGGGGTGGGGCGCCTAGTGCTCGCCGGTCTCATCGCCCCCACCCGCGGTTGGCGCGGGTGCTGTACCGCACCGACGAGCTCGACGTTCGAAGCCGGGTTCGACACCTCGCCGAGCTCGGGGCCGATCTCGATGCGGTCGAGCGGTACCTCGAACGACACGAAGCGGAGCTGTCTCGCCCACGGACGCTCGAAGGACGGGTCGTGTCTCAGACCTACAAGGAGAGCTCGCTCGGGCCGAACCTGCGCGTGGTCGACCAGAGCGACGACGTCCCGTATCTCGTCGCCGCGATCGCGCTGCTCTTCGCGCTGCTCTTCGGGCTCTTCTTCGCGCTGCTCGTGCGCAAACAGCGTCGCTGGGAGGCCGCGCGGCTCGCATGGGAGCGGAGCCGAGGCGTCCTCGTCCCGGTCGGAGAGTCACCGCGTACGTTCTGAGCCGCCCTCGAGGCCCGCGCGGATCGAGAGCCGACCACGTCGCTCTGGGCGGCGATCGACGCGACCTTGATCGCGTTCGTCATCGCGCGGGCGTGGGCATTGATGCAGAGGCGGTCGAAGCCGAGGATCGGGATGCCTCTGTGACGCCTCTGCCACCACCGTGCCTCTGCCACCACCGTACGAGGTACTCGGGGGATCGCCCGCCTTCCGCCGCGTCCTGCGCCGCCTCCGTGGCTCGGCTCGGCGGCGCTCCGACGAACCCTGTTTGACCACACTGGATCTCTCGCGCGTTTCCGGATTCAGCCTCTGCCACCACCGTACGAGGTACTCGGGGGATCGCCCGCCTTCCGCCGCGTCCTGCGCCGCCTCCGTGGCTCGGCTCGGCGGCGCTCCGACGAACCCTGTTTGACCACACTGGATCTCTCGCGCAGTTCCGGATTCAGCCCACACGACGGACGCAAGGATGCGCGGCTCGGGCTGGGGCCGTGCCGCGCATCGCCGCTTCGGGCGTTCTGCG
>CALJLK010000412.1 GCA_937982655.1 uncultured Sandaracinus sp. | reverse complement strand
CGAGCACCAGCGTCGCCGCGCGCGCGAGATCGCGGCACTCGCGCGCGTGCACCCGACGGCTCCCCGAGACCCCTCCGAGCCGCGTGTCGAGGACCAACACGAAGCGCGCGCCGTCGCGTCGGATCTCGCCTCGCGCGTGCAGCGTCTGCAGCACGACCGACTCGCGCACGATCAACGCGCGCGCGAGCTCGGCCCGCACCGCGGCTTCGTCGGGGCATCCGAGCGGCGCGCTCCACGTCAGCTCCAGCGGCAACGCCCGCGCGGGCGACGCGAGCCCGCCCGCGCTCTCCGCGCTCTGGGCGTGCGCGGACGCCACGAGCGCCGAACCGATCACGAAGGCGAGGAACGCACGCAAGACGGTCGAGGGTAGCGCAGACCGTTCGGTGCGCCGTCGGCGTCGCGCCCTGTCACTTGGCACCTGTCACTTGGCGCCTGTCACGTTGCGCGGCCCGCCACGTCACGCCACGCGCCCGCGCCACGTCACGAGCGCGATCCCGCAGAACACCGCGAGCGTGCCGAGCCCCGCGCGGAGCCCGAGCTGCTCGTCGAGCACCGTCACCGCGAGCGCGAGCCCCACGATCGGCTGCAGGTAGATGAAGATCGCCACCGTCGAGGAGCTCGCGTAGCGCAGCGCCCACGCGTTGAGCAGGTACGTGAGCAGCGTCGGCACTGCGAGCACATAGAGCAAAAGGAGCCACGCGTGCGCGCCCGCGCTCGTCACGCCGTCGAGCTGGCTCATGCCGAAGGGCAACACCGCGAGCGTCGAGGCACCGAAGCCGATCGCGACGATCGGCAGCGTTCCGTAGCGCGCGACGTAGGGCCGCACGAGCACGAGGTAGAAGGCGTAGCAGAGCGCGTTGGCGACGATCATCGCGTCGCCGAGGAGCGAGCTGGCCGCGAGCTCGAAGCGTTCGACCTTCACCAGCGCGAGCACCCCCGCGAACGCGAGCACCAGACCGAGCCGCGCGTCGTCGCGCGTTCGATCCCGAGGCCGAGCGCGACGAGGAAGGTGAAGATCGGGATCGTGGTGACGAGCACCGTCGCGTTGGTCGCGCTCGTGCGTTCGAGCCCGCCGAGGAAGAGGAGCTGATTGGCCGCCATCCCGAGCAAACCGCAGCCGGCGATGCGCAGCACGTCTCCGAACGGAATGCGCACCTTCTTCGCCGAGTCGGCGGGGTCAGCCGCCGACTTCTTCGCCGAGTCGGCGGGGTCAGCCGCCGACTTCGCGCGCAGCATCACCAGCGCGCCGAAGAAGAGCGTCGCGCCCGCCACGCGCACCAGCGAGAGGCCGAAGGGCCCCACGTGCTCCATCGCGAGCTTGCCCGCGACCGGCAGCGTGCCGAACGCGATCTGCACCAGCACGAGCGCGGCGGACACGGTGTGCGGCTTCGGCGAGGGCGCGACCACGGTCGCCGACGTCACGAGCGGAGCGGGAGCGGGAACGGCGGTGCTCACGGCGCGCGGAGCATGGCGCCGCGCCGGACGCTCGGCGAGGTGATACACACGCGCGATGCGTTCGTTCTCGGGTGTCTTCGTCGCGTCGATCGGTGTGCTCTTCGGAGCGGGTTGTTTCCTCACCTCGCCCACCCCACCGCTGCGCATCGACGACCACGCCACCCTCGGGCCTTCGCGCGCGGACGCGCTCGTCGTCTTCCTGCCCGGCTTCGGCGACGACGGCGGCGTCTTCGATCGCTACGGCCTGATCGACGCGGTGCGCGCGCACGGACGCTACGACGCGGTCGGCGCCCACGCGCACTTCGGCTTCTATCGAGACTTCGCGGTGATGCCGCGCCTCGAAGAAGATCTCGTCGGTCCTGCGCGCGCGATGGGTTATCGGAAGGTCTGGCTCGTCGGCACCTCGATGGGTGGCTTCGGCGCGCTCAGCTACGCGGCCGCGCATCCGCGCGACGTCGCGGGCGTCGTGATGATGGCGCCCTACCTCGGCGAGCCCTCGGTGCTCGACGAGATCCGCGCGCAGGGCCTCGACGCGTGGGAGCCCGGCGACGTCGACGCGATGGAGGACGGCCGCGAGAAGGTCACGCGCCGCAACTGGCGCTTCGTGCGCGAACAGCTCGCGCGACCGGACGGAATGCCGATCGTCCTCGGCTGGGGCGAACAAGATCCCGGCGTGCCGGAGTTCGAGCTCCTCGCGGCCGCGCTGCCCGAAGGTCGTGTCTTCCACCGCCCGGGCGGTCACGGCTGGGCGACGTGGAGCCCGCTCTTCGACACGATCTTGGAGAGCACCCCGGAGCTCTGAGTCGGAAGATCGGCTGCGAGCGCGCGCGATCGTCAGGGTCGTCGTGAACGTGGTCGTGGTCGTGGTCGTGGTCGTGGACGGCGACGTGATCGGCGACGAAAGCCGAGAGCGAAGTCCCGAAGCCACGAGCGTGTCGTTGCCAAGCGCGGCGACGTAGCCCCGAATCCGTGCGAAGCACGCACCCCTCGCGCTCACGATCCGCCCGCTTTCTTCGGGTCGTTCGCAGCATCGGGTACGTTCGGCGCGATGCGCGCGCTCTTCTTCTGCCTCCTGCTCGCGGTCGGCTGCTCCAGCGCCGCGCCGACGCTCACGCCTTCCACGACGACCACCGCGACGGCCGCCGAGCCCACGAACGACGCCCCGCGCGCCCCGACGACGCAGAGCGATCCCGTCGCTCCGAACGCCCCCGCGCCACCGCCCGTGCGCGTCCGCTACGACCTCGCGCGCCACGCCGATCGCGCGGAACGTTTCTTCGGAAGCACCCACGTGCTCGACCTCGCCGGCCTCGACGGCGCCCGCGCGACCCGCGGCGGATGGCGCACCGGGTTCTCCCGCGCGCGCTTCGCGGACACCGACGCGCTCGTCAGCGAAGGTCGCCAAGGACGTCTGATCTTCGGCCGCGTCCACGCCGCCGAAGGTGACGTGCGCGCGCGCTTCGTGGGCCGCGCCGCGGTGCCGGGCGCGATCGCGGTCTACCTCGACGGCGAGGAGCTCGCGCCGATCACGTTGCCCACCGACGCGTGGGGCAGCGCCGAGGTCGTTCTGCCGCGCGCGCGCCTCGGTGCGGGCGAGCACGAGCTGCTGCTTCGCGCCGCGGGCTCGCGCAGCGTCGAAGGCATGCGCGGTCGGGTGGGTCTCGCGTTGCGCGAGCTGCAGCTCCTCGAGGGCGACGAGAGCGACGACGTCGCCGAGCTCGCGCCGCTCGCCCTCGAAGAGGACGGCGTGCGCGGCCTGAAGCTCGCCGCGCGCGAGACTGCCGGCTTCGTCGCGGAGGTCGCGGAGGGCGAACGTCTGCGCGCGATCGTGCGTGGCGAAGGTCGCGTGATCGTGCGGGCGGTGCGGGAGACGACGAGCGGAGCGGAGACGATCGAGCTCGCGCGGATCGAAGCGAGCGCTCAGGGCACGACGCTCGACGTGGATCTCTCGCGCGCCGTGGGCGTTTCGCGCATCGAGCTCTCGGCCGAAGGAGGCGCGCTGCGTCTGCTCGCCCCCGCGATCGTCGCCCCGCTCCCCGAAGGCGCCGCCGCGCCGCGCCCGATCCGCAACGTGCTCCTCGTGCTCGTCGACACCCTGCGCGCCGACAAGCTCGGGCCCTACCGCCAGGACACCCGAGTGCAGACCCCCGGTCTGCTTCGCTTCGCGGAGCGCGCGACCACCATGCTCCACGCGCACTCCCAAGAGAACTGGACCAAGCCGAGCGTCGCGACGCTGCTCTCGTCGCTCATGCCCTGGGAGCACGCGACCACCCAGCACGAGTCGGTGGTCCCGCGCACGGTGCGCATGCTCCCCGAGATCCTGAAAGACGACGGCTTCCACACGGGAGCCTTCATCTGCAACGGCTACGTCTCCGATCGATTCGGCTTCGGCCGCGGCTGGAGCACGTACCGCAACTACATCCGCGAAGGTCGCCGCACGATGGCGGAGTTCGTGGCGGCCGACGTGCTGCAATGGCTCGACGCGCGCCCCACCGACAAACCGTTCTTCCTCTACGTCCACACCATCGATCCGCACGTGCCGTACCGACCGCCGGCCGAGCACCTCGCGCTCTACGGCGACCCCAGCTACCGCGGCCGCGTCGACTTCTCGCGCGACGCCACGCTGCTCGAGAACGTGAAGCTCGGGCGCCTGCGCCTCGACGACCGCGACAAGGCGCACCTGCAAGCGCTCTACGACGGAGAGATCACCTACACCGACGTGCACTTCGCCGCGATCCTCGACGGCCTCGATCGCCGCGGGCTCTCCGAAGATACGATGGTCGTGCTCACGAGCGATCACGGCGAAGAGTTCTGGGATCACGGCTCGGTCGGCCACGGCCACTCCGTCTACGAAGAGCTCCTCCACGTCCCCCTCTTCGTGCGCCTCCCCGGCGAGCCTGCGCGCCGCCTCCGCGACTCCGTCGGCCTCGTCGACGTGATGCCGACCATCCTCGAAGCGCTCGGTCGCCCCCTCCCCGAGAACCTCTCCGGCCGCAGCTTCCTGCCCTCGCTCCGCGGCGCCGGCTACGACGCGCCTCAAGCGACCGTCAGCGGCTTCATGGAGCATTGGCGCACCGTCAACGTCGGCCGTTACAAGCTCGTCCAGCGCCCCGGACACCCCCCCGTTCTCTACGACCTCGCGGAAGATCCGGGCGAGACCACCAACGTCGCCGACGCACACCCGCTGATCCTCGGCTGGCTCCGCGGCCTCCTCGGCGCGTCGCTGGACGCCACCCGCGGCGCGAGCACACCGACCGCGTCCGCACGTCGTCCTGCACACGCGGCCGAGACCACCGCCATCGATCCCGAGACCGCCGCGCAGCTCCGCGCCCTCGGCTACGTGGGCGATTGATTCCGGCTTTGACAGAGTGGTAGCAAGCCGAGATGTCGATCCAACTACCGAGCTCGTTCGTCACCCTGCGCGCCCGTGGCGCGTTCGACTATTGGGGTGGTCGTTCACACGCCGATCTCTCGAAAGAGGAACGCGTCCGCATCGCGGCCGAGCGCCGATACCTCGGCCTCTGGCTGAGGGATCTCGAGTGGACCGCGGACGACGTGTCCGAGGACCCGAACCTGCGACCCGGTCTCTTCCCATTCGCACAGAACGGCGCGGGCGATCAGTACGCGTTCTTCCCGCAGTGGCCGGGACGTGGTGACGAGGCGTCGATCCTCTTCGCGCCGCACGACGAGATGACCGCGAAGGTCTTCGCCACCTCGTTCTCGGAGCTCCTCCTGCACAAGTGGCTCGACACCGCGCGATGGTGGGACGAGAGCTACGACGGCTCGGATCGTCTCGAGGCCCTCTCCGCATGGCGCACGATCCTCGAGAGCGTGGTCGATGCGCCCGAGCGGGAAGTCCTCTCGTCCCTTTCGCCGCCGTACGACGTGAAGGAGGTGGGAGCCGCGCTCGACGCGCTGGTCGCAGGTCTACCGAAGCAGGAGATCGTCGCGCAGCTACCGCCCACGAAGTACAACCCGAAGTTCGTGAAGGGCGACCGGGCCGTTCGCGCATACGGCGAGTCGATCGCGTTCTACGAGCAGCTCGTCGCCGAGGGGCACACGCGCTTCCAACAGCAGCTCGACGAAGCCCGCGCCAACCTCGAGGCGGTGAAGGCGGGCTGATCGTGAAGCACCATTGTCTTCGTGCCGAGTCGCGACGTCATGCTCGACTCCGATAGGCTTTACCGAGACATCATCGACACGCTCGTCGCCGCTTGCCGCGAGGGCCAAGGGCAGATCGGCGCTCGGCGGACTCGCTCCGGGGTCTGGAACGCGAGCGCCACTCAAACCTCGATGCCTGAGCAACACGAGATGAACCTGCTGCTGAGCTCCTTGACGGAGTCGCAGCGAGAGACCCTCGCGCAGATGCTGGTCCAGCAGTTCGTCTCGGGAGTTCACGAGACTCTCGCCACGCTCCACGCCCAGGGAGTCACTCCCTTCGATGCCGCGTACGAGGGGTCGCCATTCCACGATTTTGCGGGACGACTCGAAGACTGGCCGTGGCCGACGGACGCCGAGCGCATTCCGTAGCTCGATGAGCCGTTCAGACCTCACTCACGGGGTCGTCGAGCTCGGCGCAGGCTCCACGGCAGGCGTCGTCGCCTCCACCGGGGCTGGAGTCGGAGCCGGAGCCGGAGCAACGACCGGCGTCCCTTCCGGCGCCGGCTCCTCTTCCACCACCACCTCCTCGATCACGATCTCCTCCACCACCTCTTCGGTCGGCGGCGGGGCGACGGGTTCCTGCACGCTCGTGCGCACCCCGAGCGTCACGTACACGCTCTGAACCAGCGAGGTGTTTCGGCCCCAGAGCGTGCGGTTGTAACCGACGTTGATCTCGACGTTGTCCGTGATCTTCACGATCCCGCCCACCGCGAGCTCCAGCCAATCGCGATCGAGCGTGACCTCGCGGAGCGCGAGGTTGTTCAGACCGACGTACTCGCTCGCGGGCAGCGTCGGATCGATCGCGGCGACGCTCACGCCGATCACGCGCCCCTGCTGCCACGCGTAGGCGAGACGCGTGTCCGCATAGAGCAAGAGACGCCGCCCGAGGAGCTGCCCTGCCTTCACCGACGCGAGGATCTGATCGCCCGCTCCGCCGAGCCGCAGGTCGTAGCCGGCGTCGACGCGGATGAAGGTGCGCGACGGCAACGAGACGCCGAAGAGGATCGAGAGCCCGAGATCGACCTGACCGTCGCCGAGCGTGACGTCGTCCTGCACGTTCTCCGGCCGCACCAGCTCGCCCACCCGATCGAGGAAATCCTGCTGGTTGCGCGGACGGTCGCCGAAGGTCCCCGAGGGGCCGTCGTATCCGGCGGGCGCCTTCAATCGACCTTCGAGCGCCACCGCGACCGGCCATCGAATCAGGTTGTAGCGGCCGAACAAACGAATGTCGCCCACACCCTGAACGGTCTGGCTCAGATCGAGGACGTTCTCCTGATAGAAGTCGATCCCCTCTTCGCCGCCCGCCACCGAGGCCGGGATCAGGATCACGGGATCGGCCTGGTAGCTCACCAGCTTGAACGGCACTTGGATCTCGAGCTCGAGCCGATCGCTGAACCCCGCGCGCACCCCGAGACTCATGGTCGAGCCACGGAAGCTGCCGTTCAGCGAGAAGGGCACGTCGCGTCCGGCGTCGTCGAGGTACTCGCGCGTCGCCCACGCTTGGTCGTAGGCCGCGGTGACGGCGATCTCGCCCCGCCTCAGCGTCCACGGCGACGCGCTCGCGGGTGCGGCGAGGAGCCA
This sequence comes from uncultured Sandaracinus sp., assembly GCA_937982655.1. Lineage (GTDB taxonomy): Bacteria > Myxococcota_A > Polyangia > Polyangiales > Houyiibacteriaceae > JACKEH01. The sequence goes on along the minus strand of CALJLK010000412.1, from coordinate 49 downwards.
CGCGCCCATCACCACGACCGCCCCGATCCAACTCACTCGCCCCGTCATC
>CALJLK010000411.1 GCA_937982655.1 uncultured Sandaracinus sp. | reverse complement strand
ACGAGCCTTCGCTCCCTTCGGTCGCTGCGCGCCGTCCGGTAGGGCGGCTTGCGAAGTCGGCTGAGCTTCTTTTTCAGCGTTTCGCCACCGGGCCCACGGCACGCACACGCTCCGCCGCCTCCTCGACCGCCCGACGATCCGGCGACGCGAAGAAGATGCGCTCGTGGTTCTTCGTGTGGCTCACGGTGCCGACCTTCTCGCCGCGCGGCGAGTGGATGCCGATCTTCGCGCCCACGTAGCGTTCGTACGCGATCTCCGCGACCGCCACGTGACCGCGCGGACGCAGCATCGCCTCGAGCTCTTCCTGCGTGAGGAAGCCTTCGTCGCTGAAGCTGACGACCACGTGCGGAGCGCGGACGTTCGCGATCACGTCCGCGAGCGCAGCGCGGATCTCGCCTCGACGATTGAACGCGCTCTGGCGCTCGCGCACGTCGACGCGTTTCTTCGCGACGCCGAAGGTCTCTGGCGCATCGCCGCGCGCGATCGTCTCCCACGCGTGGTAGTTGCCGAGGTAGCTGTGCTGGTTGTACGGCGGGTCGAGGTAGACGAGGTCCACCTCGTGCGCGCGCACGATCTCCCGCGCGTCGCCTTCGTACGCGTGGCCGATTCCGTCGACGAGCTCCGGCAGGCGCAGCTCGAGATCCTTGTGCGCGCGCGTGGCCCACTGCTTGAGGTAGGCCATCTGCACGCCGGTCGTGGAGTCGACGCGGTCCGCGGCTTCGAGGAGCGACACGAGCGCGACCGCTTCGAGCTCGGGCTCGAGCGCACGCTCCGCGATGGACGCGCGGATCGCGTCGATGCGCGCGCCGTTCTTCGGGTGAAAGAAGCGTGCGTCTTCGCAGAAGGTCCGCGTCACGTAGCCGGGTCGCGGCTCCAGCTCCGCGAGCTCGGCGAGCAACGCGCGCGCGGGCGCTTCCACCCGCGCGCGATCGGCGGCCACGTAACAGCGCGCGAGCAGCGATGCGTAGCGGTTGTGATCGGACGCGAGCACCTCGTAGCCCGCGCCTCGGAGCGCGCGCCCTACCCGCGCGGTGCCACTGAACGGATCGAGCACGCGCCGCACGCCCTCGAACGCGCCGATGCCCGCGAGCAGGTGCGGCAAGAGCAGCCGCTTGGACCCGAGGTACTTGATCACGTGCGCGGACTCTGGACGGGTACGCGACGTCGCGCGAGGCGATCGAGGAACGCCTTCGACGATCTCGTTCCCCCCGCGTGGCTCGCGTGGACGTCGACTTCGCACGTCGGCGTCACACGATGGGCTGGTCTCGAACGTTCAGCCCTCGAGATGCTTCGCGTGGAAGCGGAGGTGGGCTTCCACGAAGCTCGCCACGAAGAAGTAGCTGTGGTCGTAGCCTTCGTGGATCGTGAGCTCGAGCGGCTGACCGGCTTCCTTGCACGCGGCCTCGAAGCGCTCGGGCTGGAGCTCGCGCGCGAGGAACGAGTCCGCCGCGCCCTGATCGATGCGGATCGGTCGTGGGTGTCGGTGCCCCGCGCGCACGAGCGCGGTCGCGTCGTACTTCGCCCACGCCGCGCGATCTTCGCCGAGGTAGCCGCCGAACGCCTTGTGGCCCCACGGCACCTCGCTCGGCGCGACGATCGGCGCGAACGCGCTGACGGAGCGATAGCGCTCCGGCATCCGCAGCCCCGCGACGAGCGCGCCGTGACCGCCCATCGAGTGTCCGGTGATCGACTCGTGCCCGGGTCCGCGCGTGGGCAGGCTCGCGTGCACGAGCGCGTGCAGCTCCTCGGTCACGTACGACCACATCCGATAACGCGCGCGCCACGGCTCGGTCGTCGCGTCGACGTAGAAGCCCGCGCCGGTGCCGAAGTCCCAGCTCTCGTCCTCGCCTGGGTAGCCCGCGCCGCGCGGGCTCGTGTCGGGGGCGACGACGATCAGCCCGAGCTCCGCCGCGACGCGTTGGGCGCCCGCCTTCGCGGTGAAGTTCTCCGCGGTGCACGTGAGGCCCGAGAGGTACCAGACCACCGGTCGGCGATCGTGCGCGCTCGCGCCCGGAGGCAGGTAGACCGAGAGCTCCATCGGCCCACCACAGACCTCGGAGACGTGCGTGTAGTAGCCCTGCTCGCCGCCGAAGCTGCGGTACGCCTTGGTCTTCTCGAGCTTCATCGTGCGGATCACTTTCGTACGAGGTGCGCGAACGGTGCGCGTGAACGGTGTGCGTGACGAACGAACGCTGCGGCCCGCGAGGCGGAGCGCTTCGCGGGCCGAGCCACGTTCGGAAGCGGACGATCAGTCGTAGAGCACGACGGATCGGATCGACTCGCCGTGGTGCATCAGATCGAACGCGCGGTTGATGTCTTCGAGCGGCATCGTGTGGGTCACGAGCGCGTCGAGCTCGATCTTCCCGTCCATGTACCAGTCGACGTACTTCGGCAGCTCGGTCCGCCCGCGCACGCCGCCGAACGCGCTGCCCTTCCAGACGCGCCCGGTGACGAGCTGGAACGGTCGCGTCGCGAGCTCCACGCCCGAGGCCGCGACGCCGATCACCACCGAGACGCCCCAGCCCTTGTGGCAGCATTCCAGCGCCTGCCGCATCGTCAGCGGCAGTCCGATGCACTCGAAGCTGTAGTCCGCGCCGCCGTCGGTGAGGCTCACGAGGTAGGGCACCAGATCGCCCTCGACCTCCTTCGGGTTCACGAAATGAGTCATCCCGAAGCGCTCGCCCCATTCCTTCTTGGCGGGGTTCGTGTCGACGCCGATGATCTTGTTGGCGCCCGCCATGCGCGCGCCTTGGATCACGGAGAGACCGACGCCGCCGAGGCCGAAGACCACCACGTTCGCGCCGACCTCGACCTTCGCGGTGTTGAGCACCGCACCGATGCCGGTGGTCACGCCGCAGCCGAGCAGGCAGATCTTGTCGAAGGGCGCGTCCTTGCGGACCTTCGCGAGCGCGATCTCCGGGAGCACCGTGTGGGTCGCGAAGGTCGACGTGCCCATGAAGTGGAAGAGCTTCTGCTTTCCGAGCGAGAAACGGCTCGTGCCGTCCGGCATCAAACCCTGTCCTTGGGTGCTGCGGATGGCCTGACAGAGGTTGGTCTTCTGGCTCAAGCAGAACTTGCACTGCCGACATTCCGGCGTGTAGAGCGGGATGACGTGATCGCCCTTCTGGAGCGAGGTCACGCCCGGTCCGACGTCGACGACGATGCCCGCGCCTTCGTGTCCGAGCACCGAGGGGAAGAGACCCTCCGGGTCCATCCCGGAGAGCGTGTACGCGTCGGTGTGGCAGACGCCGGTCGCCTTGAGCTCGACGAGCACTTCGCCCGCCTTCGGGCCTTCGAGCTCGACCTCTTCGATCACGAGGGGCTTGTTCGCCGCGTAGGCGACGGCTGCTTTCACGCGCATGGTCTGGTCTCCTCCGCTCCCGCGTCCCGGTGGGCACCGAACGGCGCCACGCCGCGCGCGAAGCGGCCGGACGCTACCAAGCGCACACGCGAAACGCGACGACGCAACGCACCGTTCGACGGCGCGCCACGCTCATCGACGGCGCGCCACGCTCACGGGCAGCTCGCGTCGAGCTCGACCGGCGCGAGCGTCGACGTTCGTCCGTGACACGCGGCGCCGACGCCAGCTGCGACCGAGGGCTCGCCTTCGACGTTGGCGCCCTGGTAGGCTTCCTGGGTGTCGCAGCCCCCGATCGCCCCGATCGACCGGTTCGTCGCCGCGCTCCGGGCTCACCCGCGCCGCCTCGCCCTCCTCGTGGTGCTGATCGGCGCGCTGGTGATCGGGCCGATGCTCGGCGACGCCGTCCCGCGCGACGTCCACCTCCGCTACGCCTTCGGCCCCGAGCACGACAGCGTGCGCGAGGCCCACGTCGCCTTCGTGCTCGACGGCGCCGAGATCCAAGCGGCCCGCTTCGCGCGACCCGACGGCTTCCCCGACCGCCTCGACCACGAGGTCTCGCTCGCCCCGGGCCGCTACCGCGTCGAAGCCACCCTCCGCGCCGACGGCTCCCTGCGCCGCGTCGAGCGCCTCCTCCGCGTCCCCTCGGACGGCGTCGTCCTCCTCGATCTCTACGAGCGTCCCCGATGAGCCTCTCCACCATCCTCCGCACCGAGCACGGCCGTGGCGCCGTCGTCGAGCTCCCGCGCCTGGCCCTCGTCGTCCTCGGGGGCGACCAGAAGGGCGTCGAGCACGTGGTCTCCGGCGACGTCTGCCGCATCGGCAAGTCCGACGAGAACGACCTCGTGATCCGCGATCAGACGGTCTCGCGCGCCCACTGCGAGATCCTCCGCGAGGCGCGCGGCTACCTGATCCGCGACCTCGGCTCGACCAACGGTACGCTGCTCGACGGCGCCGAGATCCGCGAGGCGTTCCTGCGGCCGGGCGCGATCCTCACCGTCGGCAAGGTCGAGCTGAAGGTCCGCACGTACTCGGAGCGCATCGAGGTCTTGCCCTCGGAGCGGCAGCGCTTCGGCGAGGCGGTCGGCAAGAGCCTCGGCATGCGGCAGATCTTCGGGCTGCTGGAGCGCCTCGCGCCGAGCGACGCGACAGTGCTGCTCGGCGGCGAGACCGGCACCGGCAAGGACGTGATCGCGCGCGCGATCCACGAAGCAAGCCCGCGCAAGCCGCGCCCGATGGTGGTGGTGGACTGCGGCGCGGTGGTCGCGAACCTGATCGAGAGCGAGCTCTTCGGGCACGAGAAGGGCTCCTTCACCGGGGCCACCGCGGCGCGGCAAGGCGCGTTCGAGCTCGCGGACGGCGGCACCCTCTTCCTCGACGAGATCGGCGAGCTGCCCCTCGATCTGCAGCCGAAGCTGCTTCGCGTGCTGGAGCAGCGCTCCTTCCGACGCGTCGGCGGCAGCAAGGAGCACCGGGTCGACATCCGCGTGGTCGCGGCGAGCAAGCGCAACCTGCTGGCGGAGGTGGAGCGCGGGAAGTTCCGCGAGGATCTCTACTTCCGCCTCGCGGTGGTGCCGATCGAGGTGCCCCCGCTGCGCGAGCGCCTCGACGATCTGCCGATGTTGGTCGAGCACCTGCTCACGGTGCTCTCCGCGGAAGACCCGAGCGCACCGCCGCTCACCATCGCGCGCTCCGCCCTCGACGCGCTCGCGGGCCACGACTGGCCGGGCAACGTGCGCGAGCTCCGCAACGTGCTCGCGCGCGCGGCCTACATGACGCGCGCGGCGGGCGAGTCCGAGATCCGCATCGGCCACGTACCGGTGGGCTCGGTGCTCGGCGGCGGCGCGAGCGACGTCATCGCGACCGCGTTCGATCTCACGCTCTCCTACCGCGAGACCAAGGCGCGCTTCGAAGAAGCGTTCGAGAAGCGCTACGTCGCGTGGTTGCTCGAGCACCACCAGGGCAACATCTCGGCCGCCGCGCGCTCGGTGGAGATGGACCGCAAGTACCTGCACAAGCTCGCGAAGAAACACGGCGTGCACCCGAGCTGTGGCGAGGACGACTGACGCCGTGACGTCGTGCAACCGAGAAGATCGGATCTGAGCCTTCTCGGTTGATGGGCCGCGCTGCGCGCTTCCGAGTCGGAGACAGTGGCCGAGACCGAGGCGGCGCTACGCGCCACCGCTGCTTCGCAGCGACGATGACAGTCAGCTTGGTCGACACCGCGCTTCGCGCGTCGGGCCCTCGCGTTCGTGCCCCTCACCGCCGTCGCCTCGCGACGCCCACGAGGTTGAGAAGTGGGGCGGCACGTCGAAGGGGCGTGCGGCGGGGACGGGCTCTCCAGGGTCGGGTCGGCTGGCTCATGCGTGGGCTGCGAGACAGTCGCGCCAGCCCGTTCGCCGCGTTCGCAGCTCACTCGGGCTGTCACGCCTCTCTCGCGTGAGGCGCGCATGAGCCAGCCGCCCCAACCCTTCCGAGCCCTCTCACTCTCGTACGACCTCATCGAGGCGCTCTCGTCCGTGATTCCCGCGATTCGCGAGCACGACGTGAGCCTCGCGGACCAACTGCGGCGTGCGGCGCAGTCGGTCGCGCTCAATCTCGCGGAGTCCACTGGCAACTCGCGCGGCAACCGGCGCTCGCGCATCGAGACCGCGTTCGGCTCGACGCAGGAGACCAAGGCCGCGCTGCACATCGCGCGTTGCTGGCGCTACGTCGACGAGGCCGCGATTCGGCGCGCGTTCGACCTCGCCGACGACATCGCGAAGCTCCGCTGGCGACTCACCCGGTAGCGGCTTCGGCCGCGTTGGCCAGCGAGTCGACCACGACGGGCGAAGCACGACGGGCGAAGCACGACATGCGCGCGTGACGAAGCGGTTATGCTTCGGCGTCCGGGGAAGGTTCCGACTCTCCGCTTCGTAGGAGCTGGTATGCGCGCACTCCGTCTCTGCTTGGTCGCTCTCGCTCTCGGTCTCGGCGCGTGTGGCGCCGCGTACGTCGAGGAGCCGATGGAGACCGAAGTGGTGCTGGTGCAGCAGCCCCAGCAGCAGCAGGTGATCGTCGCGGATCCGAACGATCCCTTCGCGGTGCCCCCACAGCAGCAGCCGCAGCAACAGCCGCAGGTCGTGCAGCCGGGCCCGCAGGTCGTGCAGGTTCAGCCGCAGCCGCAGATCGTGCAGGTCCACCAGCCGCAGCCGCAGGGTCCGCGCATCGTGTCGGGCCCGCAGCCGCAGCCGCAGAACACCGCCTGCACCAACACCTGTCGGTACGCGAACGACCGCGAGTGCGACGACGGACGCCCGGGCGCGCACACCTCGCTCTGCGCCTACGGGACCGACTGCAACGACTGCGGCGCGGTGGGCGTGCAGCCGATGCCGCAGTCCGGCTGCACCAACACCTGCCGCCACGCGAACGACCGCGAGTGCGACGACGGACGCCCGGGCGCGCACACCTCGCTCTGCGCCTACGGCAGCGACTGCAACGACTGCGGCCCGGGCTGACCGTCAGGCCTCGGGCTTGCGGAGGCGGAGGCGAAGGAACGCCTCGTGGTTTCCCTTCGGACCCTTGATCGCGGCGTCCGCGCGGGCGAGCTCTTCGAAGCCGAGCTCGGTCGCGGCACGGGAGACGGAGTCGATCGCGTCGAGGCGCGCTTCGACGTCGCGCACCACGCCGCCTTTGCCGAGGCGGTCGCGTCCGACCTCGAACTGTGGCTTCACCATCGCGACCACTTCGCCCTCGGGGCGCAAGATCGCCTTGGCGGCCGGCAAGAGCTTCGCGAGCGAGATGAAGCTCGCGTCGATCACCACCAGATCGATCGGCTCGGGGAGCGTGCCGGCTTCGAGGTGCCGCGCGTTGGTTCGCTCCATCACGACCACGCGCGGATCGGAGCGCAGCTTGGGGTGGAGCTGCCCGTAGCCGACGTCGATCGCGTACACCCGCGTCGCGCCGCGCTGGAGCAGGCAATCCGTGAAGCCCCCCGTCGAGGCGCCGAAGTCCGCCGCGATCTGCCCGGACGGATCGAATCCGAACGCGTCGAGCGCGCCTTCCAGCTTCAGACCGCCGCGTGAGACGTACGGGAGCTGCTCGCCCCGCACCTCGAGCTCCGCTTCGTCGTCGAGACGGTCGCCCGCCTTCTCCACCCGACGCTCCCCCGAGTAGACCTTGCCCGCGAGCACGAGCGCCTGCGCCCGCGCCCGGGTCGGCGCGAGCCCTCGCTCCACGAGGAGCACGTCGATGCGGGTCTTGGACATTCGGAAAGTCGGCGGCTGACCCCGCCGACAGAGGAAAGAAGTCGGGCCGCTCTCGGCGGCAGGTGGTCCACGCGACCGCCAGGCCGAGCGACCGACGTCACGTGATCCGTCGCCATCAGGCGACCGAACCGCACCGCAGAAAGCGAAATGGTTTCGGGTGCTTACAATCGTATCG
>CALJLK010000410.1 GCA_937982655.1 uncultured Sandaracinus sp. | reverse complement strand
CCTGGCGGCCGGCTCGAAAAACGTCAATTCGATGGTTCGGTCGCCTGACGGCGACACTCACGTTGCGGCGGTCGCTCGACCTGGCGGTCGGCTCCAAAACCGCAATTGGTCTTGCGATCAGTCCTCGATCAGTCCTCGATCACTCCGTCCACGCATCAATTCGACCGCGCGACACAGCGGAATCGGTGGATTGGGGCGCTTTCACCCTCCATCGCGTGGCGATACCCATCCGCGGTGAACGCGACGGTCTCGTTTTGCAGACCGCGCCCGGTCGGAATCGGCACCAGCTCCGAGCCGACCGCGGCGGCGACGTTCGCGGACTCCACGCGCATCGCGAACGCGCCGCCGTAGTACGCGCCGACGAGCCCACAGCGCGGGTGCAGGTCGGCGGCGGTGAACATGCTCAAGCTCGCGATCATCCCGAGCGGCGCGAGCGAGACCTCGCCGTGAAACGTGAGCGTGGCGCGCGAGCTCGCGCGGAAGGGCGCCGAGTAGAGTCGAAAACGCCCGTTCGGCGGTCGCTTCGTCAGCAACCAGACCGTGCCGTGATCGTCGACCACCATGGCCTCGGTGTCGCGCGCGCCGTCGGGGAACGTGAGCTCCATCGTCTCCACCCGCGCGACCGAAGTCGCAGAGCGCGGATCCGTCGGCGGCTGAGCCCGCCGACTCGTCGGATCCGGCTCGCGCAGGCGATGCACGTGGACGCTCGGTGCGTTCAGCTCGTTGTCGCCGAAGTCGCCCACGTACAGGCAGCTCCGCGCGTTGTCCCGTGCATCGCAGGGGCCCGCCGCGAGGTCTTCGAAGTCGCGGTTGCGCAGGCGACCGCGCGCGCTCGTGAGCTCGAGGCGTGCGAGCAGGGTGCCGTCCTCGTGCACTGCGAAGAGCACCGCGTCGTGCCCCGAGTCGTTGTGGGTCCACAGCACCGCATCGTCGAAGCGGGAGGTGACCATGCCCGACGCTTCGGGGATCTCGCGTGGCAAGCGACCCGTGACGGTGCCCACGAGCTCGAAGCGACCTTCGGTCTCGGTGAGGCAGGCGCAGAACGCATCGACGGCGGCGTCGGAGGGAATCGACGTTTCTGGAGCCGGCCGCCAGGCCGAGCGACCCGACGTCACGTGAGCGTCGCCGTCAGGCGAGCGAACCAAGCGAACTGCGTCGTCGGGATTCGCGTCGGTGGGAGTCGCGTCGGCGGCGCGAGCGTCGGTCGGGTCGTGGGTCGGGTGCTCCGTCGACGGCGTCTCCGGAGGATCGGACGCACGCGCGTCGTCGGTGGTCGGTGACGCGACGTCGCGGTTCGCCACCGACGGCGCGCAGCTCGCGAGCGCGAAGCACAGCGCGGTCTGCAGGGTTCGCGCGCGCTGCGCTCGCTCGAAGCCGAGGATGCTCATCGCGGCAGGGTACGACGTGCGGCTCGCGATGACCCACGACGTGTACTTCGCGTCCCGACGGAAGCGCGCTCGCGTTGATTCGGCGTGATGCGACGACGCGGTCTCGAGCCGATCACGGCGACGCTCGCGTCGCGACGCGCGGCGAGGTCCAGAGCTGCGTCTGCGAGAGCGTGATCCCGATCCCGACCTGCAGGCCCGCGGTGACCGGGCGGTCGGTGACGAAGAGCTGGAGCGCCGCGACCGCGAGGTTGAGGAAGATGGGCCCGACGTGGGCGAACCAATTACGTTTCTCGCGCTCGGAGCGCGCGTAACGCTCGAGCGTGACTTCGGGGGGCTCGTTCGGCTCGGGCCCTCCGAGCGCGGCGAGCGGTGTGGCGAGCTGGATCGAGAGGCCCGTGATCGGCGGGATGAGGCCGAGGAGGTTCGCGATGCGCTCGTCGCGGCTCGACGCGACGCCGACGAGCACACCCTGCGCGGCGAGGCCGAGCGCGAAGGTGATCGCCCACGCGCGATGCCAACGACGCGCCCGTGTCGTCGCGTCGGCGAGCACGAGGTCGAGCTCGATCTCGAGATCGCGCGTGGCGTCGAGCGCTTCGAGCGGCGCGCTCGAGGTGGCGTCCGCGTCGACGCTCGTCGGAGTCGCGAGCGCGAGCCATACGACGAGCGCGCCGCACGTCGACCTCGCACGCGACGACACCGCGCGCGTCGCCATCGCACGCGCGCTCACGGCGCGCCGCCTTCCGGACCGAGCTCGAGGCCCGCGGCGCCGCCGTACCAGATGAACTTGAACGCATCGACGTTCTGGTAGCGCTCGACCAAGGCGAGCAAGACGCGCCGACGCAACGCGTCGAGCTCGGGGTCGTTCGGGTGATGCGGCTCGAGCCACCCCACGCAGCGGAGCGCGAGCTCGTGATCGCCCGCGTCGATCATGCGCTCCACCATCGCGAGCCGCGCGCTCCGCGAGAGCCCCGCGTAGTGGGTGAAGAGCGTGCCGAGCTCGCGCGAGGTCAGCGTGTCGCCGCCGTCGAAGGGCTCCGACCAATAGCCGCGGCGAAGGTCCGTGAGGCGGTTCACGAAATGCTCGCGGATCACGAGGTACGGAAGCCGCGCCGCGGGCGGCATCTCGTCCGGGATCAGGTTCCGGTGCTGCAGCTCCGCGCGCGGGAGACCCTCCGCGAGCAGGCGCTCCGTCTCGTCCGCGAGCCACCCGAGCGGCGCGTGCACCGCGTCGAGGGTCGCCACGTCCGGAAAGAGCCGGTTGATGCCCTCGTGACCGTGGAAGACGTGGCGCGGCGCCAGCTCGCGCACGATCGCGATCGCGTCGAGCAGACCGCGCGGGCTTCCCTCTTCGGCGTGCGGTGCACCGAGGTACGGCATGATGAAGTCGCCGCCGAAGAGCACACTCTCGTCGGGTAGGTGCACCAGCAACGCATCGCGCGTCTCGCCGCCCGGCGAAGGCACGAGCGAGACGCGGGTGCCGCCGAACACCACCTCCGTCGGCTCCCCGATCGCGACGTCCGCACGAAAGTCGGTGACCGCGCCGACCCGAAAACGCCGCCCCCACCAGCGCTGGTACGGGCCGCCGTTGCCCTCTTGGCGTTCGAGCTGCTCGGCCGAGCGCGCGCTCGCGTAGAAGCGCGGCGCCGGGTCGAGCCGACGGAAGTAGCCGTGCCCACCGATGTGATCCCAATGCGAGTGGGTGATCAGCACCGCGCTGATCGGCGGCAGCTCCGGATGGGCCGCGCGCAGCGCCGTCACCGCGCGCTCGGCCGCGACGTCGCGCGATCCCGCGTCGATCGCGAGCAGCTCCGTGCCGTCGGCGGAGCGCACGAAGTAGTACTCCATGAAGTCGAAGCCGCGCGCTTGGTACACGCGGTCCGGGACGAGCTCCACGATCTGCGGGCGATCGAACGAGAAGCCGTTCTCCGCGCCGAGCGTGAAGGTGGTGTTGAGCGCGTGCGGTCGATCGAACGCCGCGTAGCCGCTCCGCGCGAGGTAGGCGCTCGCGCGATCCTCCTCGCCGCGACGCCGATGGATCGATGCGCGCTGGTAGAGCACCTCGCGCAGCATCCCCGGCGCGGGCGCCTGCGCGGCGTTCTCTTCGAGCCACGCGAGCTCGCGCATGGCGTCGTCCTCGCGTTCGAAGCGGCCCGGGAGCTGCGCGCCTACGAGCGCGCGCAGCCAACGCAGCACGTAGGCCTCGCCGTTCGTCGCGCGCACCGCGTCGTCGAGCTCGCCGAGCCCCCGCTCCACCCACGCGATGCGTCGCAGCAGCGGGATCCGATCCGCGGTCTGCGCGCGCAGCGTGCCGATCGCGCCCTGGTAGAGCGAACGGATCGTGGGGTCGAGGTCGTCGTGCGTGGCGAGGATCGACTCGAAGAACGCGAGCCCCTCCCACGCCTGACCGGTCGCGCCGTAGTGCGAGAGCGCGAGGAAGACGAGGCGCGGCTCCCCCGACGGATCGCGGCGGAGCATCGCCTCGAGGTACGCGCGCTGCGGCTCGGTGGTCTGGCGCGGAGGTGGCGTGTGGGCGCACGAGAGCGAGAGCGAGAGCGCGAAAGCGAACGCGAGCGAGGACGTGGGACGCGCGCCGAAGCGACGCGCACCGAAGCGACGCGCACCGATCTGACGTGCGAACGAACAGAGCCCTGTGGAACCGAGCATCGATGACTCCTTCCCGCTCGCGCGGGCATGAGGGTGCCGTCCTCGCGGCGCGCGACTCGCGCGGCGGATCGACCCGTGACGACGCCCTCCCGAGCCTCCCTCGGCCCGATGTGACGATGTCACGTGACAGTGTCTAGCGGCGCGACTTGTCAGTGTCAAGCACGCGTGCGAGGTTGCCTCCGTGACCGACGCACGACGCGCCATCCTCGACGCGAGCCTCGACCTGATCGCCGAGCAGGGCGTGCGCGCGGTCAGCTTCCGCGAGGTCGCGCGACGCGCCGGCGTGAGCCACCAGACGCCCTACCACCACTTCGGCGATCACCACGGCATCCTCCGCGCGATCGCGACGGAAGGCTTCGCGGGGCTCACCGCGGCGATGCGAGAGGCCGCGGCGGGAGAGGCCGATCCGATGGACGCGCTGCACGCCTCGGGCGTCGCGTACGTGCGCTTCGCGCGCGACCACGTGGGGCACTTCCGCGTGATGTTCCAGGGCGCGATCGTCGACGTGCACGACCCGAACGCGCCGATCGTGGAGGCGCGCGAGACGAGCGACACCCTCGGCGAGCTCGCGGCGGCCGCGCACGCGAGCGGCTACGGCGGAGGCCTCGACGTCGACGCGCTCGCGCGCCTCTGCTGGACCACCGTCCACGGGCTCGCGAGCTTGGTCGCGGAGGGCGTGCTCGCGGGCAAGGGGCTCTCGAAGCGCGACGAAGAAGCGCTCGTGGAGGCGACGGTCGCGTCGTTGAGCGGTCTGCTCGGTCGCGCGAAGAAGACGAAACCCACACGCGCGGCGAAGAAGAACGCGCGTCGCTGAGCGAAGGTTCGCGCACGCCTCCGATATCCGAGCCGCTTCTGGTGGACGACGCGCGCGCGCGCTCGGTCGACGACGTGCCCCGGGGCGAACCTGCGGCCGCGCATCGCGGAGAGGGCACGATCGGGAACCGCGAGACGCTCGCGGGATCGAGCACACCGGGCACCACGCGCTTTTACCGAACGCTTACGCCCGACCTGTGCTCACGCCGCAACCTCGGGGCATGCGAACCGTCTCGTCCTTCCTCCGGAGCCGTCGGCTCCTCGCGCTCGGCGCCACGATCGGCGCCGCGTCCCTGCTCGCCTCGCACGCCGTCGCCGATCCCGACGCCAGCACACCGGGTGGATCGCGCAGCGACGCCGAGCTCGTGCGCCTCGCCGTCGACGCCGACGAACGCGTCGCCAACGGCGCGATCGCCGCGCTCCGCGCGCGCGGTCCGAGCGCCCACCGCGTGCTCTTCGACGCGCACCGCGACGACGTCACGCGTCTGCAGAGCGGTCTCACGAGCCCCGAGCTCGAACGGCTGCGGCGCGCGCTCGACGGCGTGAGCGCGCAGCGCGACGCGCACGCGACGGAGCTCTACTGGCACACCGATCTCGACGCTGCGAAGGCCGAGGCGCGGACGCGCCGAGTGCCCATCCTCTCGCTGCGTCTGCTCGGACGTCTCGACGAGGAGCTGAGCTGCGCGAACAGCCGCTACTTCCGCACCGTGCTCTACCCGACGGTGGCGCCGTCGTTGCGCGAACGCTTCGTGCTGCATTGGTCGAGCGAGCGCGCCGCGCCGCGCATCACGATCGACATGGGCGACGGCCGCACGATGGTCCGCACGATCACCGGCAACAGCGTGCACTACGTGCTCGACGCGGACGGCCGCGTGGTCGACGCGCTGCCCGGCCTCTACGCGCCGACGCAGCTCACCGCGGCGCTCGAGCGCGCCCGTGCGATCCACGACGGCTGCGCGCGATCGAGGAACGAGCTGTCGTGCCGCGCACGTCGACACCGAGACGCGTTCGAGGCCAGCCGAAGCGCGTGGGAACGCCGCCGCGAAGCGAACCCCACGCTGCCGACCCTCGACGCGCTCTTGGCGTCGCTCGATCCGAACGCCGCGCTCGACGCGCCGTCCGCGCTCCTCGCGATGCCGCTCACGATCGGGAAGGCCGCGATCGAGGTGCCGATGCTCGACGCGATGGCGCGTCGCCGCACGCCGCCGCCGCCGGACACCGTCGAGTGGGCGAGCCTCGTGGAGTCCTTCGAGGTCACGAGCCCGCAGGTGAGCGCGCTGGTGCGCCTGAAGACCGGGCGGGACGACGCGGACTCCCTCGCGCGCAGCCTCACGCGCACCGCGGTGATCGACGGTCTACGCAACGAGACGCTGCTGCACGCGCGCGTGCACCAGTGGCTCGGCGACGAAGCTCGGCCGACGGAGCTCGCGGCGTTCAATCCGCGCATCTACGCCGAGCTCTTCCTCACGCCGGCGAACGATCCTTGGCTCGGCCTGCGCGACCCGGACGTGTGGGACGCGATCGAAGAGGTCCGCTGAGCGATCGCGAAGTCCGCGAGCGCGACGGCGCCTTCGCGATGGCGGTCGAGACGATGGCCGTCGAGACGACGAAGCCCCGGTCGTTCGCGATCGGGCCTCTTCGTTCGGGAACGCCTCGAAGCGCTCAGCGCAGCTTGTCGAGCCGCGCCAGGTCGCGCGTCATGTTCTTCTGGTGCGCCTCGATGGTGCCGCCGCCGATCTCGAGCAGCTTCGCGTCGCGCCAGAGGCGCTCGACCTTGTACTCGCCGGTGTAGCCGTAGCCACCGAGCACCTGGATCGCGCGGTCGGCGACGTTCTTGCCCATCGTCGAACAGAAGAGCTTCACGCCGTCGGTGTCGAGGCGCTGTCCCGGCTTGTGCAGGTCCATCGCGTACGCGACCTGATACGTGTACGCGCGACCCGCCATGTACTCCGCGTAGCTCTCCGCGATGTGCCGCTGGATCTGGCCGTAGCGGTTGAGCGGCTCGCCGAAGCTCTTCCGCTCCTTCGCGTAGGCGTTCATCACCTCGATCGAACGACGCGCGATCCCGAGGCTCATGGCCGCGAGCGTGACGCGCTCGATCTCGAGGTTGCGCATCATGTGGAGCATCGCGGTGCCCTCTTCGCCGACGCGATTCGCGGCCGGCACGCGCGCGTCCTCGAACACCAGCTCTGCGGTCGGCGACGCGCGCATGCCGAGCTTGTCCTCGATCTTCTGACCGAGCGAGAAGCCGGGCGTGCCCTTCTCGACGAGGAAGCTCGTCAGCTCGCTGCGCGCCGCGCCTTCCATGCGCGCGTAGACGAGGAACGCGTCGCCGAGCTCGCTCTTCGAGATCGCGCCGTTGGTGATCCACATCTTGGCGCCGTTGAGCACGTAGAAGTCGCCGTCGCGACGCGCGGTCGTGCGCAGACCGAGCACGTCGGTGCCCGCGTCCGGCTCGCTCATGCACATGCCGCAGACCTTCTCGCCCGTGCACGCCTTCGGCAGGAAACGCGCGCGCTGCTCGTCGCTCGCGTTCTGGTAGACGTTGTTCACGAAGAGCATCGAGTGCGCGAGGTACGCGAGCGCGAAGCCCGGATCGACGGCCGAGAGCTCCTCGTGGACGATGCACGCCGCCACCGCGTCGAGGCCGGCCCCGCCGAAGTCCTCACCGCACGTCACGCCGAGGACGCCGAGCTCTCCGAGCTTGCGGAAGAGCGGCAGGTTGAAGGTCTCGGACTTGTCGTGCTCGAGCGCCTGCGGTTCGACCTCGGTCTCCGCGAAGCGGCGGATCATCTCGCGAAGCTGGGCGTGCTCGGGGGTCGGATTGAAGAGGTCGAAGGCCATGGGGTGCGCACTATCAGGAAACGCGCGCGCCCCTCGCGCGGACGCGTGCGATGGCGCACGTGTCGCGCGCCTACGAGGAGTCGTGGTGTCGCGACGCGCGAAAGGCGAGGCCACCCGGTCAAGAAGGGGGGGTGTTCACGAGGCGTCGCGATCACCGGAGGAGCCGCGCCTCAGAGCGCCACGCCGAGCAGCGCCTCGATCTTCTCGATCAGCCGCGCGAACACGATCGGCTTGGTGTCGTACTCGTCGCAGCCCACCTCGAGCGCGCGCTCGCGATCGCCCCGCATCGCATGCGCGGTGAGCGCGATGATCGGGATGGGCGCGGTGAGCGGATCGGCCTTCAGGCGCCGCGTGGCCTCCCAGCCGTCGATCTTCGGCAGGCTCATGTCCATCAGCACGAGCAGCGGCCGATCCCGACGCGCGCGCTCGACCGCCTCTTCCCCGTCGACCGCGCAGACGACCTCGAGCCCTCGCTTCTGCAAGCGACGGCTGAGCATTTCGCGGTTGTCGTCGTCGTCCTCGACGAGAAGGATGAGCAGCGCCACGTCGCGCTCGATCCTACTCGAAGAACGCGTCGAGTTCGCGCCGGCCGTGCGGCAAAACGACGTGGAAGGTGCGATGGTGGCGAGGTGTCCGACCTCGACGAGCACGTCGCGCTGCGTCTCGCGGCCTTCCGGCGTCATCGACCGTTCGTCGAATCGCCCGCCGCCGAGGCCGCGATTCGCGAGTACCTGACCCCGCACCACGCGACGGCGTCCACGCCGTCGGCGGGGTCATCCGCCGACGGATCCGCCAAGTCGGCGGGGTCATCCGCCGACGGATCCGCCAAGTCGGCGGGGTCAGCCGCCGACGGATCCGTCCGCACCTGGCGTCAGGACGGCCACGTGGTCGCGGTCGCCGCCTGGCGTTTCGTCGCCGACACGTGGTTCGGCGCGCCCTCGTGGAACCTCGCGATCGACCATCGCGTCGACGCCCCGGCCGACGAGGTCGAAGCCTGGCTGGTCGACGTGCTGAGCCCGGTGCTCCCCACGCTCGACGCCGAGCTCGACGTGCTCGTGCACGCGAGCTACCGGCCGGCCTTCGCCGCGCTGCGACGGCTCGGTCTCGGGATCGACAGCGTGCAGCTCGTCGGCGAGGTCGACCGCGCGTTCGAGCGCCTCGAGGACGCACCGCTGCCCGAGGGACTGCGCATCACCGCGATGTCCCGCGACGACCTCCCGGCGGTCAACGCGATGCTCGAGCGCACGTTCGCCGAAGAACCGGAGCACGGCTGGTTCTGCGCGCTCCCGAAGTTCGTCGCCAAACAACGTCGCGAGCTCGAAGACGCCGTGCAGAGCGCCGACGCGCTTCAGTTGGTCGTTCGCGACGCGCACGGCACCGCAGTCGGTCACCTCGGCGCGTCGCTCGATCCCACGAACCCGTTCTGGGGGCCTGCCACGAGCCTCGGTCTCTGCCTCGAGCCCTCGATTCGCGGTCGCGGTGTGCTCCGCTCGCTCTACCGCGCGTTCCTCGCGGGCCTTCGCGACCGAGGCATCCGAGTCTTTCGCGGAGGCACGAGCCGGCCCGCGGTCATGCACCTCGGTCACGTCATGGGCCGAACGCTTCAAGGCGCGAACTTCCGGCGAAACGCGCCCTTTCCGCCAGAGCATTTCGCGAGCTGGCTCCCCGCGGGCTGACGTTCCACCGAAGCCACACACGCTTCCTGCATGGATGGGGTCGAGCGAGTTGCGTGGATGGCACCGCCTCAGTCCCAAGTCGCGAGGTATGCGACCAAGTCGTCACGCTGCATCGCGGTGAGCGCCTCCGTGCCCGGATGCGGCGTACGCCCCTCGCAGCCGTCGAGCACATCGCGAAGCGTCGCGGCGCATCCGTCGTGGAGGTAGGGAAAACGCAACCCGACGCCACGGAGCGACGGTACCTGCCAGACGCCGTCGTCGAGCGCGACCGACTCGGATTGCGTTCCCGCCGCGCCGGCGTGGCAGGACGCGCAGCCGACGGTGGCAAACACCTCCGCTCCGCGTGCCGCTGCTTCGGGATCCGAAGAAGCGGCGTCGACGGGGAGCCGGTTCAACCACTCGCCGAGCGCCGCTTCGAGCTCTTCGGAGATGGAGCCGGGCGTCATCGACGCCAGGATCACGTCGGCCATCGCGAGGAAGTCGGCCGCCTCGCCGCGCCGGCCGAAAGGCGCCGTCTCGAGAATCCCTCCGACGAGAGAAGGCGTGCGGCGGGGTCCAGCACCGAGGTCCCAAACCAGGCCGTCGTCGCGCCCTTCCGCATGACAGGACGCACAGGAGATCGGCACCCCCGAGCTTCCGTGGAAGAAGAGCGGGCCGACGCCGCCTTCTTCTTCGCGGTCGGGCGGAGGCGGAAGCGTCCAAGCCCCGATCAACGACGTCCCTCCACGACGGTCGTAGTAGGCGATCGAGTCGGCGAAGGCCTCGACGGAGAGACCGCCTCCGGTGATGAGGCTGTCTTGTGGCTCCACCCCGAGACAACGCGCCCCGCGCTCGTCGACGAAGGGCGTCACCCGACCGACGACGACGTCGTAGGAGAGCGCGCCGATGAACATCACGCCGTAGGCGACGAAGAGCTCGCCACGCACGTCGTGGGTGAAATCGACCGCGAGTCCACCGCCGCCGATGCGGACACGCTCGAAGGTTCCGTCCGGAAGGAGCCGCGTCAACGCGTTCGACACCACCGGACGTTCGCAGAGGAAGGTCCTCGTCTGTCCACCGAAGCCCAATCGGTTCGGGTCGCTCGCATCCGGCAGCATGAGGCGCCCCGTGGAGAGCTGGTGCAGGACCTCGACCCCACCTTCGGCGTGCGCGCGCATGCGCCATGCGGTGTTCGCGAGGCGGGCTTCGCTGGGAAGCCCGTCGGGGGACACGTCGGCCGGGTGCTCGTCGGGGATCGCGTGGCGCGCCTGAGCTCGAAGCGACGTGTCGAGCTCGAGCACGTCCGCCGAACGGAAGACGCTGACGTAGACGTGACCACGTGCGTCGACCACGACGTCGCGCAGGTCGGGCTCCAGGAAGATTCGTCGCTGTTCGTGTCCTTCGCGATCGAGAGTGACGAGCTCTCCTCCCGCGCAGGCGACGAAGATCCGCGCACCATCCGACGCGACGCCACGGGGCGCGTCGCAAACCGGGGCGAACGAACGCAGCACGTCGTCCTCGACCCGCGCGACGGCACCGGCGCCACGCAGGGTCGCGAAGATCACGCCGTCGGCGTCTGTCAAACGAAAGGGCGCGCTGCCGACGGGAAGGTTCAATCGAAGACGCTCTTCGAGCTCGCCGCCGACGTCCTCGAAACGAAAGAGCTGATCGCGCTCCGGATCGGCGAAGTAGAGCGAGCCTCCTGTGACGAGACCGTGGCCGCCGAAGATGGGGCGAGCCGCTGAAGCGTCGACCTCGGGTGAGTATCCCGCGTCCGTCGGCGAGTCGGTCTGAGCGTCGCGGGTGGGGAGGGAGGGTACGCCACCGTCGCCGTCGGCCGTGTAGGACGACGCGCAGCCGAAGGCGAGGGCGAGTACGACGCCGAGGGGAGCGGAGAGACTCGTGAAGCGAAAGCTCGGGGTCATGAGGCGAACTCGTTCGGCGGCGAGATGCACGCCTGCCGCGCCGCGAAGCAACCGGCGAGCCAGCCGACGAAGACGAGGAAACGTGGTGAGATTCGAGGTCTCTCGTCGAGCTCGTCACTCCACGGCACAGAAGAGTGTGAGCAGGCCGCACAGAGGTGAGGCCGCACAGATGAGAACGCACCGCGGCGCTCGGCGCGCCGTCGTGGGTCCTCCTCGGCGCGCTGATCTGGGTCGGCCACAGCGGCTTCGACCGCATGCTCGGTTACGGCCTCGAGTACGGCTCGAGCTTCTTCGACCCGCACCTCGGGCGCGTCGGCAAAGCCTGAGGTCCCGCGCGCGCTTGGCGCGCTACCGCAAGCACGGCGAGGTGCCGCGCGCGGACGCTCCGCCGCCCGAGTGATCGGCGTCGACGCCGGCGACGTCGCACGGGCGAAGAACGCGTCGCACGTCGATTCGCGGGTTCTTCGGGACCCCAACTCGCGTTTCGGCGTATGAGTGGGCATGAGCTACAAGCTGTCCCTCTTCGCGTTTCCCTCCAGCGTCTCGGACGATGCGATCCTCGGTGAGCTCTCGCTCGGTGTGGAAACCGTCGCGGCCGACGTCTCGATGGGCGACGCGTTCATCGTCCTCCGCGAGATCGACGCGATGAAGTTCGCGTGGATCCTCGCGCAAGGTCGCTCTCCGGGGAGCGGCGTGAGGCGCGGCACCCTCACCGATGGATTCTACGGCAAAGACTACCCGATGGCGTTTCTCGGGTACGACGATCAGAACGGCGTGAGCCTCTTCGAAGGGAAGGGCACCCTCGCCCTGACGCTGCTCTCCGATGGTTGTTTCATCGGCGGCCGCAAGCTCCCCGAAGTGAAGGTCGACTTCCCGCAGAAGGGCTTCACGAACGACGAGCTGCGCGCGCTTCACGACAAGCCGGAGAGCGAGCTCAGCGATCGCGAGCACGCCGCCATCGCCGAGTACCAATCCGCGATCGACATCGGGCTGCGCGAGTCGTTCGGGTGGCAGAGCGGACGCAAGTTCCTCGACGTCTGCCAAGCCCGAGAAGCATTCCCCGTCGGAGGGAGCAAGCCTGTGACGCTGCCGAGGGGAGCCGTCCAGCTCGTCGCCTTCTGGCCCGAGGACTTCGACTGGACGAGCGCAGGCCTCGCATCTCGCTTCTACTGAACGGCATCGGCCCAGCCTCCGGTGGCGATCGTCAGTTGAGGCTGGCGGTCGGTCGCACGATGATCTCGTT
Source organism: uncultured Sandaracinus sp. (assembly GCA_937982655.1). GTDB lineage: Bacteria > Myxococcota_A > Polyangia > Polyangiales > Houyiibacteriaceae > JACKEH01. The sequence continues at coordinate 1,213 of CALJLK010000410.1, read as the reverse complement.
CACGTCGACGTCGTCCGGCTGATCGATCGCGAACGCGATCGCTTTGGCGATCGCTTCGGCCGGGATGGCGACCTCGCGGAACTTGTCGATGAACCCGGCGGTTTCTTCGTGCGTGATCGTGTGCGCGAGCTCCGAGGTCGTGACGCCCGGCGAGATGACGGTCACGCGGAGGTCGGTGCTCTCCTGGCGCAGCCCGTCGGAGATCGCCACGACGGCGTGTTTGGTGGCGCTGTAGACCGCGCACGTCGGCCAGATCAGATGGCCCGCGATGGAGGAGACGTTGATCACCTGACCGCGCCCTTGCTTCTTCATCACGGGAAGCACCGCCGCGATGCCGTGCAGCACACCGCGGATGTTCACGTCGATCATCTGGTTCCACTCGTCGATCTTCAGCGCCTCGAGGGGGGACAGCGGCATCACGCCCGCGTTGTTCACGATCACGTCGATGCGGCCGTGCTCGTCCAGGGCGAGCTGGGCGAAGGCGCGCACGTCGTCCAGATCGGTGACGTCGAGGGAGGCGAACGTCACCGAACCGCCGGCGGCGTTCAGCTCGGCGGCGATCTTCTCCAGCCGGTCGGTGCGGCGGGCGCCGATGACGAGGTGATGGTTCTTGGCGGCGAGGTGGCGGGCGGTGGCTTCGCCGATGCCGCTGCTGGCTCCGGTGACGAGGATGACTTTGCGTTCGGTGTTCATGGTCGCTCCGCTGGATGGGACGAAGGTGTTCGTCGCGAGAACGCACCGTGGTTCGGGAGCGCCGGCCTGGACATACCCGATGAGCCGGAAGGATTGCCTCATCCTCCGAATCGCCCGAACGCGCTTGCCCGAGCGCGCCCAATCGTTGCCTATTTCTATTCGATGCGTGCGGAACGACGATCGAACGAAGAACCCATCGCGGCGGCGCGGCCAGGACGTCTGGCGACCTTGCTGGACCAGCTCGCGGAGGGCGAGGGAATGTGTCCGAGCCGCGTGCCGGGAGTGAAGCTGATGCGCTCCGCCTGCGCGGTGGTGAAGGGACCCGTCGCGTACGATCCGAGCGTCGTGATCGTCGCGCAAGGTCGAAAGCGCGGCTACCTCGGCGACCGCGTCTTCACGTACGATCCGAATCACTTCCTCGTGCTCTCGGTGCCGCTGCCCTTCGAGTGCGAGACGCTGGCGTCGCCGAACGGCAGCACGACGATGTCATGGGGGCGGCGCTCGCCGGCAATGATCAGGT